>DATFWU010000054.1:0-14918 GCA_035259005.1 Candidatus Eiseniibacteriota bacterium | reverse complement strand
TTCCTATCGGTGGGACTTCTCGCGCTGGCCCGGCCGTGGCTTGTGGTGGGCTTCGTCGCCTTGCAGGCGGTCGCGCTCGTCGTGGCGATTCCGGCCCCCAACCGCATCATCAAGAACACCCCGGAAACGACGTCGCGCATGGGCTTCTTCCGCCTCGTCCGGCTGCAACGCGTCGTGGACGGCGCGCGACGCGCACTTTTCGCCGACTATCCGACGCTCAAGAAGGGCGCCGACGTCGCCTACTGGTCACGCGTGGCGATGACCGAAGTGGGCTTCGAGCGCGAGAAGGCGATCCGCGTATGGTACGGCGATTCCACGATTGGCTGGCGTTGGCTCTGGGAAGGCCAGCCGCCAAGGCTCAACCCCGACGTCTCCATGACCTTCGAAGCCGCGGGCACGCACCCCTCGGTGATCCTGCCGCCGCGCACCATGGATCTGGTGCGCAAGGCGACCGATACCTTCACGCACCACCAATTCCCCGAGGCCGACTCGCTTCTCATTCTGCTGGACCAAGCGCAAGAACCCCGATCCGTCGAGCTCACGGCCTGGGTGCTGCTGCGCCGCTCTCACGTCGCCTATAACACGGGTAAGTACGAGCGCGCCGACTCGCTCAACGAAGAGCTGGGCGAGATCACCAACGAGGGCGCGAACTACTGCGGCATGCGCGCCGCCCTCATGCTCCAGAAGCACAATGTGGAGGAGTGTCGCTACTGGCTGCAGCAATGCCTCGCGAAGGATCCCAACAACGAGGTGGGAAGACTCGTGCTTCATTCATTGGAGACGTACGAGACAACACGGAAGCAGAAGCCGCCTAGTCCTTAGGGGTGTCGGCGGTTCGTGATCTCAAGCTTGAGTCGCCCATTAGCGGTTTACGCCACATTCTGGAGCTAGCGCGACAACGACTCGCGCCATGTAGCTCAAGAGCGCGCTGCCAATTCAATCCCGCACCAAATCGCCAGCGTAACGAGATTGAGGCTCAGGCCGAGTCGTACAGGATCTCGCTTCCAGTCCAGATACTCCCTCGCCCCGCCAGCGAGAGACCCAAGAAAGGCTGCCGAAGCAAGCGCCAGTGCAATTGGCCGCAGAGAGTCTTTGTTGCTGCACGCTTCTGACGAAGCCAGGCGACATGCACTAGTGGCGCCTCCACTCCTCGACGAGGCGCTCCGCCGCTCGAGCCGCACTCTCGCCGTCAGGAAAAGGCGCTTGGATCTCGTCCGGGCCCCCGCCGCCGCGCCCGCCGGCGGCCTCTTTCAAGGCGGGCAGAATGGTGCGCATGTCGAAGCTCTTGTCGTCGCGCGGGCGGCCGGCGATCACGAAGGGCGACGGGCCGCGCGTGGCCAGGACGACGCGCTGGACACCCGCCTGAGTGAGCGCGCGGCACAGGGCGCGAAGCTCGTCGGCGGGACGGTCGTCGAAAGCACGGAGCAAGACGGCCTCGCCTGAATCACGATGGGCGGCGGCAAGGCTGGCTGACTCGGCTTTGGCCAGCTCCTCGCCCAGCCGCTTGAGCTGTTTGCGCAGGTCATCGCGCTCGGCGGCCGCGCGCTCGAGGACGTCGAGCACTTCGCTGTCGCCGGTGCCGCGGCGGCCGGCCGCCTCGACCAGTTCGCGCACACGCCGCGCGTAATCGCGGAGCGCCCGATCGCCGCACACGAACTCGACGCGCACGCCACCCTTGAAGCGCTCCCAGCGTCGCACTTTGACCAGGCCCACTTCGCCGGTGCGCGTGCAGTGGGTGCCGCCGCAGGGCGATACGTCCCAATCGTCGATCACGACGAGCCGCACCGGGCCTTCCACGGCAGGCAGCTTTCGCATGGGGAAGCGATCGAGCTCCTTGGCGTCCACGATATGGCTCGTCACCTCGCGGTTTTCCCAGATCACCTGGTTCGTGGCGCGCTCGACGCGATCGACGTCTTCCCAAGAGAGATTGGGGTGCTCGAGATCCACCGTGCCGATGTCATCGCCAAGCCGTGAGGAGAGCGTCCCAGCCCCGAGCAGGCGGATGAAGGCCTGCGAAAGAATGTGCTGGCCGGTGTGCTGGCGACGATTCGAGTGGCGGCGCTCGGCATGGATCTCGGCCTCGACCTGGTTGGGCACGGGCCCCGCGACGAGGTGCCAGACGTCACCCGTGTCATCGTCCTGCACGTCGAGGACAGCCACGCCGGACAAAGCGCCGCGATCGGCTTCCTGTCCCCCGCTCTCGGGATAGAAATAAGAGTGATCGAGCTTCACCCACGGGCCGCGCTCGTCCTCGCGCCGGCCCGTCACCGTGGCGATGAAGCGAGTCGTGTAGGGATCGCTGTAATAAGGGCGCACGCCCTTCCAGGCACGTCCTTCGAACAGAGGAGCCTCCTAGGTCTTCTTTTCGCGCTTCTTGGGTGGAGGAGCGTCGCCGCGCTCGCGGCGCAGCTTGCGCCATAAAGTAGTGCGAGAGATGCCAAGCTGGCGCGCGGCGTGGGCCAAATTGCCACGATGACGCGCCAGGACGCGCGCGATGTGGTCGCGCTCCACCTGCTCGAGCGTCCACGAGTCGCGGTCTTCGGCGCCCGCGCGGCCCTCGGGCAGGAGCCGCGCCTGCGAGAACACGGGCGGCAGATCCTCGGCTTCGATCCACTTTCCTTCCGACAACGTCACCGCGCGCTCGATCGCGTTCTCCAGCTCGCGCACGTTGCCGGGATAATCGTATTGGACGAGCAGGCGCTGCGCCTCGGGCGAGAAACCGCGCACACTCTTTCCGAGACGCTTGGCCATGAGCTCGAGGAAGTAGGCCGCCAAGAGCGGCACGTCTTCGCGCCGCTCGCGAAGCGGCGGGATTTCTAGATGGACGACATTGAGCCGGAAGAAGAGATCCTCCCGGAATTTCCCTTCGGCCACCGCCTTCCCCAAGTCCTTGTTGGTTGCGGCCACGACGCGGCAGTCGACGATGCGCACTTCGTTTTCGCCCAGGCGGCGCACTTCGTTGCTCTCGAGCACGCGGAGCAGCTTGACCTGTGTGGAGAGCGGCGTCTCCGCGATCTCGTCCAGGAAGAGTGTGCCGCGATCCGCCTCCTCAATGAGACCGCGGCGGCTCGCGCTCGCCCCGGTGAAGGCACCGCGGGCGTAGCCGAACAGCTCGCTCTCGATGAGGCCTTCCGGGATGGCGCCGCAGTGGACGGGCACGAAGGGTCCCTGCGCCCGCTTGCTCTGCAGGTGGATGGCGCGCGCCACGAGCTCCTTGCCGGTGCCGCTTTCGCCGGTCAGGAGCACGGTGCTCTCGGACGGCGCCACGCGCTGGATGAGCCGGAACAGGCGCTGCATGCGGGGCGTCGCCCCGAGCAGATCCTTGTACGGGCTCTCCAGGGGAGCGGGTGGAGGGTCCGAGACGGTGGGAATCTTGATGTCCGTCATCGCAACGAGGCTGCCACCCCCGAGGGACGCGGTCAATCCGAGGGGGGCGTCTCCGGCAGGTGCGGGCGCGGACCGGCGAGATCGAGGTAGAGCGCGGTCCAGGTGGCCGTGAAGACGACGCTCACGAGCTCGAGCGCGCCGGCGGCGAGTACGAATAAGGGTAGCGGGATGTCGTCGCCGAATCCCTCGCGGACGCCAGACCAGAGGAAGCCGAAGCCGGCAGCGAGGAGAACGAGCGTGCCGAGAACCAGAGCCGCAGCCAACGACCAGCGCCCGATCTTGCCGCGCACCGCGTAACGGCTCAAACGAAAGGCGCCGAGGATGCCGGTTCCTCCGAGAGCGGCGGCCTGACTCGCGAAACCCCAGAAGAGGACGACGAGAAGCGCGGGGATGGCGAGCAGCCCGAGCCCCAACAAGACGGCCGCCATGAAGAGGATGGAGACGACGAGAAACTTGGGAAGGACGACGAAGACACCGGAGAGCTCCGATTCGAGGGGAAGCGACTCCGCATGCTCGACCCAGCGAGCCGTACGCCGGATCACGAGCGCCTGGCCGATCAAGCGGCCCACGAAGGCGAAGAGCCAGCCGCCCGTAAGCGCCAAGGCGATGAGCGGATGGCGCACCGCCTGTTCGTCGACATAATCGAGATAGCGGGCCTGGATGCCTTCGAGCGCGATATACGGAAAGTGGAAGACGAGCGGGATGAGGACCAGGCCGATGGGATCGTCGACGAGGGCGGCACGGAGGCCGTCGCCCAGGGCGCGCGAGACGGGACGTTCGGTGTCCCACGTTTCGATCGCGGCTGGGGAAGTCATCGACGTCGCCCGCGGGCGCGGGCGCCTCCAACAGATAAGGGAAAACCCCGGAACGCATCTCCCCGGGGCACGCGTTGACACTAGGAGAGCGCGTTCCTAGTGTCAAGCGCATGTCTCGCTCCCGAGCCAAGCTGACCCACCTCGATCGTCACGGCAAAGCGCGCATGGTAGACGTGACGCCCAAGAAAGAGACCGCGCGCGAGGCCCTGGCGCGCGGCCGCGTCTTCCTGCACCGCCAAGCGCTCGATCGCGTGATCGAAAACCGCGCCGAGAAGGGCGATGTGCTTACCGTGGCCCGCATCGCGGCCGTCCAGGCGGTCAAGCGCACGAGCGAGCTGATCCCTCTGGCGCATCCGCTCAACATCACCGGAGTCGATCTCGAGTTCGAGCTGGACCAGGACGGCCCCTCGATCGGCATCCAGGCGCGCGTGCGCTGCCAGGGCCCCACCGGCGTGGAGATGGAAGCTTTGACCGCGGTGACCGTGGCCGCGCTCACCATCTACGACATGCTGAAGGCGGTCGATCGCACGATGGTGATCGGCGAGATCGCTTTGTGGGAAAAGCGTGGGGGACGCAGTGGCGTCTATCGCCGCCGCGGCTAGGAAGCTTTCGTTCGAAGACGCGCGCGCTCGCGTCATGGCGGCCGCGCCGGGTTTGGCGGCGCGGTTGCAAACCGAGCGCGTGGCCTTGGATGACGCTTTGGGCCGCGTCCTGGCCGAGCCGCTGGTCGCCGGGGAAGCTCTCCCCCGCTTCGACAATTCCGCAGTTGACGGCTATGCAGTTCGGGCTGCCGATGTGGCGCGAGCAAGCGAGTCATCCCCCGTTCGCCTCCGCGTGCTCGAGACGGTCGGAGCGGGCCACGTGCCCAACCGGCCGGTCGGTGCCGGCCAGGCGGCGCTGGTCATGACCGGGGCGGCCCTCCCGGCCGGTGCCGACTGTGTCGTCATGCGCGAGCGCACGGTCGAGGACGCGGGCGAGGTGGGCATTCTCGCGGCCGCCCAGCCGGGCGAGAACGTCCGGCCGCGCGGCGAGGACGCCGGGGCCGGCGAGGTGATCGTCCCGCGCGGTCGAACGATCGGTCCGGGCGAGATCGCCGCCCTGGCCACGCTCGGGCACGGGACGGTCGTCGTGAGCCTGCGTCCCCGAGTGGCGGTCCTCTCGACCGGCGACGAGCTCAAGGATCCGGGCGAAGCATTGGGTCCCGGGCAGATCTACGACTCCAATTCGCACACCATGGCGGCGGCGATTACCGCCTCGGGGTGCCTTGCGGGCGAGGTTTGGCGCGTGCGCGACGACGCGCGCGTGGTCGCCGATGGGCTGAGCGCCCTCCTGGAGACGCACGACGTCGTGCTGTCGCTGGGCGGCGTCTCCATGGGTGACTTCGACCCCGTGAAGCTCGCCATCGCCGAGCTTCCGCAGGTCGAATGGTGGCGTGTGGCCATGCGCCCGGGCGGCCCGCAGGCGTTTGGGACGCCGGGCGAGGGGCGCGTGTTCTATGGACTGCCCGGCAATCCCGTCTCCTCGGCCGTGGTCTTCGACCGGCTGGCGCGGCCGATGCTGCGCACGGCCATGGGCGCCGAGCCTGCGGACCGCTCGAGGGTTCGCGCCTTCCTCGCCGAGCCCGTGCGCTCGTCGGCCGGGCGGCGCGACTTCCTTCGCGTGCGCCTCGAGAACGGGCGCGCGCGCCTCACCGGCTCCCAGAGCTCGGGGGCGGTCACCTCTCTCGCCAAGGCCGACGGCCTGGGCGTCGTTCCTGAGGACGCGACCGAACTGCCCGCGGGGGCCGAGATCGAAGTCATCCTCTGGCGCTAGACCCCGAAAAACATTGCGTTCCTGAGTCTTCTTCCGGCATCTTCGACGCTCGTTCTGTCGTTCCACACCCGGAGGAAGTGCGCTTGAGCATGAAACCCGTGGTCCGATTCGCCGCTCGTTGGCTGCTGCTCGTCGGCATCACCACCCTGGCCCAACCCGCGCGGGCCCAGCAGCGCGCCCCCAAGCCGAACATCCTCTACATCGAAGCGGATGATCTGGGCTGGAAGGATGTCGGCTTTCACGGCTCCGACATCCAGACGCCGAACCTCGACCAGCTCGCCCAGGGCGGTGCGGATCTCGGGTCGTTCTACACGCAGCCTTTGTGCACCCCCTCGCGAGCCGCGTTCCTGACCGGGAGATATCCGTGCCGCTATGGCTTGCAGACTTTGGTCATCCTCGCGGGCCAGGAATACGGTCTGCCCAAGGATGAGTGGATCCTGCCGCAGGCACTGAAGGACGCCGGCTACACGACGGCGATCGTTGGCAAGTGGCATCTCGGCCACGCCAGGCCCGAGTACTGGCCGCGCCAGCGCGGCTTCGACTACCAGTACGGGCCGCTGCTGGGCGAGATCGACTACTACACGCATGAAGAGCACGGCGTCCTGGATTGGTACCGCGACAACAAGCGAGTGAAGGAGCCGGGTTACGTCACGCAGCTCTTGGGACAGGACGCGGCGCGCGTGATCGAGAAGCACGACACGTCGAAGCCCTTGTTCCTCTTCCTCGCCTTCACGGCGCCGCATGCTCCCTATCAGGCGCCCAAGGACTACGTCGCGCGCTACTCTGCGATCGCCGATTCGACCCGGCGCACCTACGCCGCGATGATCACCTGCATGGACGATGAGATCGGCCGCGTGCTCAAGGCACTCGACAAGAAGGGCATGCGTGACAACACGTTGATCGTCTTCCAGAGCGACAACGGCGGGAACCGCTCGGCCACCTTCGCGGGTGAGATCGACGTCTCCAAGCTCGTGCTGCCGAGCGACAACGGGCCTTACCGCGACGGCAAGGGATCGCTCTACGAAGGCGGAACGCGGGTGGTGGCGCTCGCCAACTGGCCGGGCCACATCCCGGCTGGGAAGAACGACGCCCTCATGCACATGGTCGACATCTATCCAACGCTCATGGACGTGGCAGGCGGCTCGACCGCCAAGTGTAAGCCACTCGACGGCCTCGACATGTGGCCCACGTGGAGCGCGGGCAAGCCCTCGCCGCGCGCCGAGGTGGTCTACAACGTCGAGCCCTTCCGCGCCGCGATTCGTCAGGGCGACTGGAAGCTCATCTGGCGCACACCGCTTCCGGCCTCGCTCGAGCTCTACGACCTGGCCGACGATCCCTACGAGAAGACCGACGTCGCCGCGCAGCATCCCGACAAGGTCGCGGAGCTGCAGAAGCGGGTTCAGGAGCTGGCCGGCCAGAGTGCGAAGCCGCTCTTCCTCATGGCCGCGATGCACGCCTACAAGAGCCAGCCGGCAGCGCCTCCCGCCTTGCCCAGCGACGACGCCTACTTCAATCCCGACCCCTAGTGGGTCGACTCTGATGGGCGGCTATTCCCTGTCGATCTGCTAGGAGCACCCGTTTCAAGACGGGTTGACCCCTATTCTCAGGGGGTCAAGGGCTCACCCGGAGGCGTTCATTTCCTAGTGGATTAGTGGGCGCATCCGCCCCGGGGCGGATAGACGGCCGAAATCATGACCACAGTCTTCCCCGCTTCGACCAGCGTTTCCGCGTGGCCACGACCTCGAAGGCTTCTTGCCGATAGAGGCGGAGCGCCGACTCGTTCTCGCCGTCGACCATGAGGGTGACGCGCGGCGAGTCGTTCGCCTCGAGCCAGCCCACGCCCCAGCGCAGGAGCGCGCGGCCGAGCCCAATGCCGCGGGCGCGCTTCGACGTGCCGATCGCCGAGATCTCGCCTCGGCCGGGGTAGATCGTGCAGCGGCAGAAGCCGAGGCAGTCCTTCCCTCGGTAGGCGAGAGCCAAGCCGTCGGCGCGGAAGACATCGGTCTGGGTCAAGCTCAGCGCCTCCTCCACCGTGCCTGGCGCGAAGTGATCGTGCTCCGAGAAGGAATCGTTGGCGATCTCGGTCAAGTCCTCGATCGCCCGCCGCGAGCCGTCGTAGGTGCGCATGACGATGCCGTCGGGCCACACGGCGTCGGCCATCCCGCCTTTCGGCCGCTCCATGAGCCAGTAGGTGCGCGAGTAGACGAGACGGTGATGCTCGACGAAGCGCTCGGCGGCTTCGCCGGGAATCCAGGCGCCGATCAGGATCTCGCGCAAGGGCGTGCTGGCCTCGAGCTGGGCGACCGCGCGGGCGAGGAGCGCCGATCCCACCCCGTTCCGCCGATGCCGCTCTCCCACCCCGAGCCTCAAAAAGGCGAAGGGAACGCCGCCCGCATCGTTCAGACGAACACCCATCGTGAAGCCCGCGACCTCGCCGGCTCGGTAGGCCACCGAGCAGGCCTCCGGCGCCAGGTGGACGTCACTGAGCCCGTAGGCCACGCCACCCGGCCGGGCGATCACGTCGAGCTGCCGGACGAGCTCGGGATCGCCGAGGATCATCGCTTCGACCTCCGCGCTGGTGGCGGCGTCGAGCGGGCGAAATTCTAGGGAAGGAGAGATAGCACCGACCGAAGCGCGCTGTCGGCTAGGCCGCCGGGAAGGACCCCGACGACCAGCGTGATCGAAGCGGAGATGGCGAGCGCCACGCTGGCCGCACCCGAGCGCGACACCTCGACCGGGCTTCCCGAGGGCTCCTGCATGTACATGACGACGACCGGTCGCAGGTAGTAGTAGACCGAGACCACGCTCGCCAGGAGGGCCACGATCACGAGCTGCACGTGGTGCGTCTCGACGCCGGCGCGGAAGAGATAGAGCTTGCCCACGAAGCCCGCGGTGGGCGGGATGCCGGCGAGCCCGAGCATGAAGAGCGTGAACAACGCGGCGAGAATCGGATGGCGCTTGCCCACGCCGCCCAGCTCGCGCACGTCGACGCGCTCGTCCATGCCGCGTCCCAGGAGCGTGAGCGTGCCGAAGGCGCCGAGCGTCATGGCCGCGTAGGTGGCCATGTAGAAGAGAACGGCGGCGTGGCCGTCCGGCCCGCCCGCGATCACGCCGACCAAGGCGTAGCCCGCGTGCGCGATGCTCGAGTAGGCGAGCATGCGCTTCAAGTTGCTTTGCAGGATGGCGACCACGTTGCCCACGACGAGGGTCAGGATGGCCACGACTTCGAGCACCGAGGCCGTCGTGATCGGCACGTGCGCCAGCACCATCGAGGACACGCGGACGAGTGCGGCGAAGGCAGCCGCCTTGGAGCCCGCGGCCATGAAGGCGGTCACGCTGGTCGGCGCCCCCTCGTAGGCGTCCGGCGTCCACATGTGGAAGGGCACGGCCGCGATCTTGAACGCGAAGCCCACCAAGGCGAGAGCGATGCCCAAGAGCACGAGCGGGCTCCCGGCGAGCGGGCTCTCGATCAAATAGCCCGAGATGCGCTCCAGGTTGGTGGAGCCCGTCGCGCCATAAAGGAACGCGATCCCGTAGAGCAGGAATCCGCTCGCGAAAGCACCGAGCAGGAAGTACTTCATGGCCGCTTCGGTCGATTCCATGCGCCCGAGTCGGAATCCGGCCAGCACGTAGAGCGCGAGCGACATGAGCTCGAGACCCAGGAACACCATGATCAGGTCGTTGGCCTGGGCCATGAAGATCATGCCGAGGGCGGCGAACAGCATGAGCGCGTAGTACTCGCCGCGCAGGATCTCCGTGCGCTTGAGGTAATCCCACGAGAAGAGCACGGAGACGATGGTCACGCCCACGATCACCGCCGAGAAGAACTGCGAAAACGGATCGACGCGCACCATGCCGGCGAACACCGTGCGGTCGAGGCCGCGAACCTGCCAGATGGCCAAGCCCGTGGCGAAGAGCCCGATCAAAGACACCCAGGCGCTCCACATGGCGCCGCGCTTGCGGCTGAAGAGATCGACGGTGAGGGCGAGCAAAGCCACGCCGGTCAGCACCCACACGGGAAGCAGCGACATCGCGTCCGTCGAAGACATGATGAACTGGAGCGGCGGAAGAGCCGGCCTCATGGCTGCCTCGTGGCGGCGGTATCCGGCGCCGCGGGCGTAGCTGGGAGCAGGCTCGACAGCGGCCTGCCTGCCCGCGCCTCCGCCGTGCGGCAAAGCAGCGCGCGCCGCTCGATCAGCGAAGCCGATTCGGCGAGCGACGGTTGAACACGCGCCAGAAACGGCGCCGGATACACGCCGAGCCAGAAGACGAGGATCAGGAGCGGCACGAACACCGCCCACTCGCGCAGGCGCAAGTCAGGCAGCGCGTCGTTTTCCGGGTGCGTCACCGGACCGAACATCACGCGCTGGAACATGAAGAGCATGTACACGGCCGACAGGATCACGCCCAAGGACGCGATCACGGCGAACACGCGGTGCGCCCGGAAGGCGCCGAGCAGAATCAGGAACTCGCCCACGAAGCCATTCGTCCCGGGGAGCGCGATCGAGGACAGCATGATGATGAGGAAGACGACCGCGAACGCCGGCATCACCTTCCAGATCCCGCCGTAGTCGGAGATGAGCCGCGTGTGACGACGCTCGTACAGGACGCCGACCAAGAGGAAGAGCGCGCCGGTCGAGATGCCGTGATTGATCATCTGCAGAAGGCTGCCGGACAACCCTTCGGCGTTCAGCGCCAGCATGCCGAGCATGACGAAGCCCAGGTGGCTCACCGACGAATAGGCCACGAGCTTCTTCACGTCCGGCTGCACCCAGGCCACGAGCGCGCCATAGATGATGCCGACGACCGCGAGCCCGAGCAGCAACGGCATCCACAACAGAGCCGCGTTCGGGAACAAGGGAATGGCGAAGCGCAGGAATCCATACGTCCCCATCTTGAGCAGCACGCCGGCCAGGATCACCGAGCCCGCCGTGGGCGCTTCGACGTGCGCGAGGGGCAGCCAGGTGTGGAACGGGAACATCGGCACCTTGATCGCGAACGCTACGGCGAAGGCGAGGAAGAGCCAGGTCTGCACCCCGAGCGGCACCGGCAGCCGATACCAATCGAGCAGATCGAAGCTGTACACGCCGGTCGCCGAGTGATGCAGGAAGTACGTCCACAGGATGGCGACCAGCATGAGCACCGAGCCCGCCATCGTATAGAGGAAGAACTTGATCGCGGCGTGGATGCGCCTCTCCCCTCCCCACACGCCGATGAGGAAATACATGGGGACGAGCATGGCCTCCCAGAAGATGTAGAAGACCACGAGGTCCAGGGCGACGAAGGTGCCGATCATCGCCGTCTCGAGCGCGAGCAGGAGCGAGTAGTAGGCGCGCGGCCGCTCGGTCACCGCCGAGAACGACGAGAGGACGGACAAGGCGGTCAAGAGCGTGGTGAGCAGGACGAGAAGCATCGAGAGCCCGTCCACGCCCAGGTGATACGAAGAGCCGATGCCCGTGAGCCAGGGCGTGCGCTCTTCGATCTGCATGCCCGCCACCGGCTGGAAGCGCGTGAACAGCGGAATCGAGAGCAGGAACTCGAGCGCGGCGACCACGAACGCCACCGTGCGCGCCATGCGCTCGCGCGCCTTGGGCACCGCGAGCACGCCGAGCGCCCCCACGGACGGGAAGAAGACGAGCAGGGAGAGATACGGAATCCCGAAGAGGGAGAACGCGGGGTTCATCGTCCGGCCCCCACGCCGAAGAGGACGAGGACCACGCCGAGCACGAGGAAGAAGGCGTAGGTACCCACGTAGCCGTTCTGGAACAGGCGCAAGAGCGTGCCGCCCAGAACCACGAGCCCGCCCGTGCCATCCACGATGCCGTCCAGGACACCCACGTCGAAGAAGCGCCACAGCCACTGCGAGAGCCGCTCGAGCGGCCGCACCACGATCGCCTGGTAGAGCTCGTCCACCCAGTACTTGTGGAAGAACGTGCGGTAGGCGCCCTGGAAGCGCGCGCCCCAGCGCTCGGGCGCGCCGGTGTCACGCACGTAGAACAGGCGCGCCACCCCGATGCCGATCAACGCCGCGCCCACCGAGAGCACCATGAGTGCGATGACCAACCCGGTCGAGGCGTGCGGCTCTTCGGCCAGCGCCGAAGCTTCGATCGGTCCGGGAATGACCGCGGTGGCAGCGTGCGCCACCTGCTCGCGCACGCCTTGGACGTCGGCGAAGACGGGCGCCAGCCATTCCGCGAAGCGGTTGCCGTGACGGACGAGCGGCATGCCCACGAATCCCGCCACCGCCGAGAAGAAGGCGAGCACGGCGAGCGGTCCGGTCATCGAGGCGGGCGATTCGTGCAAGTGGTGCTTGGCTTCGTGCGTGAGCCGCTCCTCGCCGTAGAACGTGAGGTAGAAGAGCCGGAACATGTAGAAGGCGGTGAGCCCGGCCGTCACCAGGCCCACGACGTAGAGGAAGCGCCAGTGGCTCTCGAAGTCGGCCTCGAGAATCATGTCCTTGGAGAAGAAGCCGGCGAACGGCGGCACGCCGGCGATGGCCAGGCAGGCGATCAGCATCGTGCCGTAGGTCCAGGGCAAGTAGCGCTTGAGACCGCCCATGTGGCGCAGATCCTGCTCGCCCGACAGCGCGTGGATCACCGAGCCCGCGCCCAAGAAGAGCAGCGCCTTGAAGAAGGCGTGCGTCATCAAGTGGAAGATGCCCGCCGTGTAGGCGCCTACGCCGCAGGCCAGGAACATGTAGCCGAGCTGGCTCACGGTCGAGTAGGCGAGGACGCGCTTGATGTCGGTCTGCACCAGGCCGATCGTGGCCGCGAAGATCGCGGTGAGCCCGCCGATGAAGCCCACGACGTCCATCGACACGGGCGCCAACTCGAACATCACGTGGCAGCGCGCCACCATGTAGACGCCGGCCGTCACCATGGTGGCCGCGTGGATCAGGGCCGAGACCGGCGTCGGGCCTTCCATGGCGTCGGGCAGCCAGACGTAGAGCGGGATCTGGGCCGACTTGCCGGTGGCGCCGAGGAACAAGAGCAAGGTGGCCGCCGTGGCGATGGCTCCTCCCGCCGCCCACTTCTGCGGCGCGAGGGCGAAGGCCTCGTGGAAGTTCACCGTGCCGAGCGTGACGAAGATGAGCATCACGCCGAGCAGGAAGCCGAAGTCGCCGACGCGGTTGACGATGAACGCCTTCTTGGCTGCGTCCGCCGCGCTGTGGCGCTCGTACCAGAAGCCGATGAGCAAATACGAGCACAGGCCCACGCCCTCCCAGCCCACGAACAGGAGCAGGAAGTTGTCGGCGAGGACCAGAGTGAGCATCGAGAAGGTGAAGAGATTCAGATAGATGAAGAACCGCCGATAGCCCGGATCGTCGTGCATGTACCCGGTCGAATACACGTGGATCAAGAAGCCGACGAAGGTGACGACCAGGCACATCACGGCCGAGAGCGGATCGAACAGCAGCGAGACATCCGCCCGGAAGTTGCCGGCGCTCACCCAGGTCCACAGCGCCTGGGTCACCGAGCGCGAGGCCTCGGGAAGCGCAGCCAGCTGGAGCGTCGCCCCCGCCGCCACCACGAAAGAGCCGAGCACCGCGCCGCAGGCCACCAAGCCCACGCCGCGATGGCCCCAGCGCGCGCCGAACATCATGTTCAGCACGAGGGCGGCGAGGGGCAGGAGCGCAATGAGATAGAGGTACGAGAGCACGCGTCAGCCCTTGAGCAGGTTCACTTCGTCCACGTACACGGTCTGGCGCGCGCGGAAGACGTTCACGATGAGCGCGAGCCCGATGCCGACCTCGGCCGCCGCCACCGCCATGACGAAGAACACGAAGACCTGGCCATCCGTCTGGTGGAGCTTGTTGGCGAAGGCCACGATGGCGAGGTTGGCGGCATTCAGCATGAGCTCGATGCACATGAAGATGATGAGCGCGTTACGGCGCACGAGCACGCCCACGACGCCGGTCAGGAACAAGATCCCCGACACCACGAGATAGGCCTCGAGCGGCACGTCGCCCTGCGTGAGCCAGCTCATGGCGCATCCTCGATGCCGGCCGGCGCCCCGCGCCGAAGCGACAGCACGACCGCCCCGATCACGCCCACGAGCAAGACCAGAGACGTGACCTCGAAGGGCCACAAGTAGTCGCCGAAGAGCCGCAAGCCGATGACCTGCGTGTTGCCGAGCGCGTGCACGAGCTCGGGCGGCTCCTTGCCGCGCGGGCCGAGCGCCCAGGGCGCGCGCAAGAGGAGCGCCGCCTGCGCCGCGATCACGATGCCGAGCAGCCAGCCGAACAGGCGGCGCGCGGCGTGGTGCAGGCCGTCGTCCACGTCCTTCTGCAAGTTCAAGAGCATGATGACGAAGAGGAAGAGCACCATGATGGCGCCGGCGTACACGACCACCTGCACGGCGGCGAGAAACGGCGCCGCCAGGAGCACGAAGAACCCGCCCAGGCTCATGAAGACGAGCACGAGATAGAGCGCGCTCACCACCGGATTGCGCTGGAGAACGACCATCGTCGCCCCCACCACCGCCATGAGCGCGAAGAGAAGGAAGAAGACAGGCGTCATCCCAGCCATCCCTCCCGCAAGGCCACGGCGATCGCGGTGACCAGCGCGTTGGCGAGCGTGAGCGGCAGGAGGATCTTCCACCCCAGGTTCATGAGCTGGTCGTAGCGCAGGCGTGGCAGCGTCCAGCGCACGAAAAGGAAGAACACCTGCAGCACCGACACCTTGGCCACGAACCAGATGATCCCGCCCCACACGGGCGGCAGCCATGGACCGTGCCATCCGCCTAGGAAGAGCACCGTGCACACGCACGAGATGGCGATCATGTTCGCGTACTCGCCCATGAAGAAGGCGGCGAACTTCATGGACGAGTACTCGACGTGATAGCCGGCGACCAATTCCCCTTCCGCCTCGGGCAGATCGAAGGGTGCCCGGTTGGTCTCGGCCA
>DATFWU010000053.1:0-5285 GCA_035259005.1 Candidatus Eiseniibacteriota bacterium | reverse complement strand
GCGGCCGAGGAGCTGCTCGCCGCCGCGCAGAGCTGGGAGTCGCAGGGCGGTCTCGAGCAGGCCGCTTCGATCTATCACGAGCTGTCGAAGAGCCCGCAGGCCACCGAGCGTCTGTACCGCGTGTGGCTCGCCAACTGCGAGCGCCGCCAGGTGTGGCCGGAAGCCTCCATCGTGTGCTGCGAGCTCGGCGATCTCGCGCTCGCCGCGCAGGAGCCCGCGGCCGCGCACGAGTGGTTCGTGCAGGCCTTGTCCTACGATCCCGACAACCAGCGCGCCGGGCGCCGTCTCGAGCGCCTCAAGGAGTGGGGCGAGCGCCAGAACGAGCCGGCCAACCCGTCCGACGACCGCATCACGGTGACGCGCCGCATGTCCGAGGACTTCGACGTCGATCTCTCGGAGATCGTCCACGCCTTCCAGGAGGGCGTGCAGAACCAGGTGCAGATGGACGACGCCCGCAGCCGCTTCGATCTCGGCATGACCTACCGCCAGATGGGTCTCCTCGACGAAGCCGTGGCCGAGTTCCGTCTCGCCTCGCGCAGTCCGGCGCTCAAGCTCATGGCCCTCGACATGCTGGGCCGCGCCCTCCTCGAGCGCGGCGACTTCGGGGCCGCCATCGCCGAGCTCGAGCGCGCGCTCTCGATGTCGAGCCTGCCCATTGATGCCGAGGTCAACTTCCGTTACAACCTTGGCTTGGCCCTGGAAGCCTCGGGCCGCGTGGTGGAGGCGCTGGAGCAGTTCGAGCGCGTCTTCCAGAGCGAGCCCAACTACCCGGAAGTGGCCCTGAAGATCCGCGAATTGAGGCGCTAGCGCGCGTGGGCGCGGGGCGCCGAGCCCCGGAGGTCTGTTGACCGCGCGCCCGCCGACCTGCGACCTGCACTCTCATTCCCTCTGGTCGGACGGAACCGAGTCTCCCGCTCAAGTCGTCGAGCACGCGCTCGCGAGGGAGCTCTCCGCCCTCGCCCTGACCGATCACGACACGCTGGAGGGCATCCCGGAAGCGCGCTCGCGCGCCCAGGGGACGAGCCTGCGCATCATCTCCGGCGTCGAGCTGTCGAGCGCCGAGCACGGCGCCGAGGTCCACGTGCTCGGCTACTTCCTGGACGAGAATCTCGACGAGCTGACCGCCGCGCTGGCGCGCTTTCGTGAGGTGCGGCGCGAGCGCGCGCGCCTCATGCTCGAGCGGCTTTCGAGCCTGGGCATGCCGCTCTCCGAGGAGGACGTGTTCGCGCGCGCCAAGGGCGGCACGGTGGGTCGGCCCCACGTGGCCGAGGCCCTGGTGGCGCAGGGACACTGCGCCACGCTCGACGAAGCCTTCCGGCGTTTCCTCGGCAATCACGGGCCGGCCTGGGTGCCCAAGCCCGTGCTTACCCCGGTCGAAGCCGTGGGCCTGGTGCGCCGCGCTGGCGGGGCCGCCGTGGTCGCCCATCCGGCGACCATCGGACGCGACTCGTTGATCGCCGATCTCGCCAAGCAGGGCCTGGCCGGACTCGAGTGCATCCATCCCAAGCACGATCCCTCGACCACCGAGCGCTATCGCGACATGGCGCGCCGGCTCGGACTCGTGCCCACGGGCGGCTCCGACTGTCACGGCCGAAGGCCAGGCGGCAGCATGATCGGCTACGGCGACGTGCCGCTTTCGGTGGTCGACGAGCTCGAGGAAGCGGCGCGCTCGGTGCGCGGGGCCTGATCCCGACGGAAACGCGCGTTCCCGACGCCGCCACCGGCGTACGCAGGCTCGCGTACGCGGGCGCGCTCACCGCGCTCGCTCTCGGCATCTGCTATCTCGAGCAGATTCCCTGGTTCGAATTGCAGAGCGTGGTCGTGTTCGCGGCCGGCTATCTGCTGGGCGCGCGCGCCGGGGCCGTGGTCGGCGGTCTCGCCATGGGCCTCTATTCGCTGGCCAATCCCTATGGCCTCGCCCATCCGGCGGTGTTCGCCTCGCAGGTCGTGGGACGCGCTTTCGTCGGACTCACCGGCGGCTGGGCGGCGAAGCTCGGTCTGCCGCGCTCGGCGAGCGCGCGCGCCGCTGTGCTCGTGGCCTGGGCCGCGGCCGGAGCGGCCTTCTACGATACGCTCACCAACGTCGCCACCGGATTCGCCTTCGGCGCCGTCCTGCCCTCGCTGGTCATGGGCATGCCGTGGGCGCTCGCCCACCTGCTCTCGAACGCGGCCGTGTACGCCGTGGTCGGCGTGCCGCTCACCACCGCCTTGGACGCGCGGCGCGCGGCCCTCGTCGCCTGTCTGGCGCTCGCCCTCCTGGTGACCGTGTCGTCTCACGCCACGGCCCAGGACTCCACCCAGACTTTCGTTCCCGACACCGTGCTTCGCATCCTTCCCGACACCACGAAGCACATCGTGGCTCCGCCGCCGCCCGTCGTGCCGCGCCTGGGCCCGCCGCGCTGGGCCATCGAGACCAACGCGCAGGAGCGTTTGCGTCACGCGCCCCTCGGTACGGACGACGCCTGGAGTGCCGTGGGAGCGGGACCACGTTTCTACGAGGACAAAGGCGACGTCGAGCCGCTCGTCTTCGCCGGCTTTCCTTCCGTGGTCTTGGGCGGCGTGGGCGACGTGGCCGCGCAGGCCGCGCGCTCGACCCCGTGGCAGGAGGCGGGGGCGGTGCCGGGCGGGGCGCGCGAGGCCACGGGATGGACGCCCACGAGCTTCGGCTCGAGCGACACCTCGAGCGAGCTCGGCTGGAGCATTCCCTCCGAGCTTCCGGGCTGGGGCGCGCGCGGCAGTTACGGAGCGGCGAGCGAGCCGAGGACGGGGCAGATCGCCTCCTCGGCCGCCTGGCTCGGGATCGGCCGCGAGACGCGCACCGAGCAGGGATTCCTGCTCGACGCCGGGCGCACGTTCCTGGGCACCGACGCGGGCATCCTGTGGACCGCGTGGACGCGGGCGAGCGATCCCCTGGGCGAGCTCGGCAACCAGGGCGAGCACGCCCTCCAGGTGCGCGTGCACGCGCGCTCGCCGCGCGCCTCGTTCGTGGTGACCCACGAGTCGCATCGCGTGGCCATCGAGGACTTCGACAAGTTCGAGCACGAGAGCCGGGGCAGCGAGCGCACGGCCTTTCAGACGGGGTGGGCGTCGCCCGGCGGCGGCCTTTTCGTGCGCGTGGCCGGGGAGCACGTCGAGCAGCACCTGCAATCGAACGGCTTCATCCTCGACCTCTTGCTGCAGAAGACGCGCGAGAACTCGGCCGGCGTGGTCGTGGGCACGAGGCGCGGCGCGTGGACCGGCGAGCTGCAAGGCGGTTGGTGGAAAGAGAGGCTTCGGCGCTCGATCGGCGTCCAAGGGTTCGCTCCGGCGGACGTCGAAGTCTGGCGCGGCGGCGCCTCCGCGCGCGGTCCCTGGGCGGGCGGCCATCTCGAAGGCGGGGTCGGGCTCGAGAACGCCTTGGGCGGGTGGCGGGCCCTGCCCAGCGCTTCGTGGCTCAAGGACGTGGGCCAGGGGCTTCGCCTCGACCTGCGCGCCTCGGCCGCCTCGGCGCCGATCCACGTCGAGGGCGGAGCGCTCGATGCCAGCGCCCATCCCGAGAGCGTCGTGACCCGCGGATGGACGGCATCGATCGGCGTGCGCTACGCCGATCCCGAAGTCGAGCTCTCGCCGGGCGACACGGCTTCGGTGCGCTCGGCTCCCGGGCCGCGTCCCTCGCGACCGTTCTCGGGGCGGCTCGCGCTCGTGGGCTGGACGCTCACCGACCAGCCGTTCGACGCCTTCGCCCTCTTCGCGCGCGACCTCCTGGACGGGGAGACGGTGATCGCGAACGCCAAAGGTGCGGCGCTCGTGGGCGCTTTCGAGTGGTGGCCGAGAGAGTGGATCACGCTGGGTGGAAACGGCTACGCGGCGGCGCGCGAGATCCCCGCGGGAGTCGCCGTGCCCACGCCCGACTATCGCTGGATCGGCTGGGCGGGACCGCGCGTCATGCTCTTTCGCGGCAGCCTCGATCTCCAGATCCTGGGCGAGCTCGAGGTCGTGGGCCCGCGCGCGGCGAGCGACGAAAACTTTCCCACTTTCGTGAGGCCGGGGGCGCGCGCCGTGCTCGGCTTCGGCAGCGCCTGGATCGTGGTGCGCGGCGTCGACCTCGACGACGTCCGCCATCCGCTTCCTGGCCGGAGCGCCGGCGGCGAGCGCTTGCTCTCGCCCGGGCGCGAGATTCGTGCTTTCCTGGAGTGGCGCTTCCGCAACTGAAACGCGCTCGTCTCTGCCTCACCGCTCCCGATCCACGCCGCCCCCGATCGGGTGTTCCATGCTGACGCCTTCCGAGCGGCGCGTCGTCGTCGCTCTTCTCTGCTGGCTCGCCAGTGGCCTCTTGCTCGATGTCGTTCTCGTGCGCCGCCCCCGCGCCCTCGTTCCCTGGCTCGGACCCGAGCGAGCCTTTGAAGTCACGCTGGCGGGAGGCCGGGAGAGCGCCGAGCCCCAAGCCGCCTTCGCTTCGGCCCTGGGCGCGCGCAAGAAGCCCGATCATGACGCCAAGAGCGCGCGCGGGCGAGCCTTCGTCTACGACGCCCAGGGCCGTCTCGATCTCAATCGCGCCGATTCCACCGAGCTCCTGCTCCTGCCTGGAGTGGGCCCGGCGCTCGCGGGCCGGATCCTGGCCGAGCGGGCCCGCCGCGGAGCGTTTCGCACGGCCCACGACCTGCTCGATGTCCGCGGAATCGGCGAGAAGACCTTGGCCAAACTCTTGCCAAAGGTCGCGGTAGCGGCCGCCCAGGATTCTCTCGCAGCCGACTCATCGGGGCGGTGAGCCTTGCTCTTTCGCCCGAGCGGGCGTTGCACGACGCCCGGTGGGGGCCGGTTCTCCGTTGCGTTTTCAAGGCTTGCGGGAGGCAACCCGCAGGCATTCCAAAGCCTGGCTGACACGCGGATTGCGGCATGGAGATTGCGAATACGGCGACCGGCAATGCCACGGGCCATCCCCGGCCCTCCCATCTCCAGCGCGCGGGAGACTCATGGTCACCGAAGATCTCGGCCAGAAGCTGGTCGAAGCCCGGCTCATCACCGAGCAGGCCTTGCAGAAAGCCCTCCAGCAGCAAAAGAGCTCGGGCGGCTCGGTCACGGCCAGCTTGGTGAAGATCGGCGCTCTCACGGAAGAGCAGCTCCTGGAGTTCCTGAGCTCGCATTTCCGCGTCAAGGCCGTCGACCTGCGCCATACCGAGCCCGATCCCACGGTCGTGCGCCTGCTCCCCTCGGAGCTCGCGACCAAGTTCCTCGCCGTACCCCTGGCGCGCAGCGGCCGGCGCCTCACCGTCGCCCTCGCCCAGCCCTCCAACTTGTTCGCCCTC
>DATFWU010000052.1:0-21359 GCA_035259005.1 Candidatus Eiseniibacteriota bacterium | reverse complement strand
CCGCCGCTTCCCGAACCCCCAGGGCGTACGCCAGAGAAAGGAAGATGCCCGCGCCCGGACCCGCGCTCCACAGGGGCTCGCCCTCGCGGAGCACCCGGCGCCGGCGCTCACCCCAGGGCCCTGGCAGATCGAGCGGCACCTGAGCGAGCGCTTGCGCGCGCTCGGGGTGAGGCATGAGCGCCAGCACGTTGCCACGCGCGTTCATGACGGCGGCCGCGTCGCCCGAGGAGCCGTTCGGATTGGCCGGGAACGGCGTCCGAGGCGCGGACGAATCGCGTGGCATCTCGCCCCCCTGAGATGCCTCCCTGCCCGCATCGTAGCGGAAAGGCACCTGCCGCGCGCTCTCCAGGCTGGACCAGGCGGCATGGGGATGGACTTCGAAGCGGCCCTCGCCGTGCGCCATGGGCAAAGGAACGATCTCGCCCGGCGCATAGGCCTGGGTGAACACGCAAGCTGTGTCTTGAACGCGCAGGAAGACCCAGCGCGCGAGATAGCCGGAGCGCCCCGGCATGCGGTTGGGAGCCAGGGCGGCGCCCAGGCTGGTCTCGCTCGACGGCACACTCACGCCGGGCACGAGCCCGGCCTCGACCAGCACCTGGGCGCCGTTGCAGAGGCCCAAGACCGGAGTTCCGCGCTCGGCGCGCCGCCGTACCACATCGAGAAAGGCGTGGCGCGCGGCGATGGCCCCGGCACGGACGCGGTCCTGATACGAGAACCCGCCGGGGAGGAGATAGGCGTCGAAGCTCTCGAGCGCGGTGACCGGTGCCGCCCACGGGATGCGCTCGGCCGCCAGCCCCGCGCCCGCCAGCGCCCGCTCGGACTCGGCCTCGCAGTTCACGCCCGGAAACTGGAGCACGGCGACACGCGGCTTCATGCGATGGGCTCCTCCGTCAGCTCCCAGGCACGCGCGAGCCCGCCGGCCCACAGACGTCGCACGTCTGCGATGTCGATCTTCCACTCCTCGTGACCCGGCCGGCGCGAGCGCAGCACGCCCTCGGCCGACACTTGCCCGATGGGAAGGGCGCCCACCTCGCGGGCCACGCCGTCTTTCAACAGATCGGGGACGCGAGCCGGCGCCACCTCGAGCAGGAAGCCCGGCTCTTCACTCCACCACGCTGCCTGCTCGTTTCCGGGATCGGCGGCGAGGGCGTGCCATTCGACGACCAGACCGAGGCCTTCGGCCGAGGCAAACGCCATCTCGAGGGCCGCCAGGGCGAGACCGCCTTCGCCCACGTCATGCGCCGCTTCGACCCAGCCGCGCGCGATCCAGGCACGCACGGCGCGCTGCCGGCGGCGCTCCGCCTGGAGATCGAGTGGCGGCACGCCGCGTGCGAGAGCCTCGAGACCGCTGATGCGCGCGTGATGGCTGCCCGCCAGATCGCCGCGCGGCGGTCCCACGTAGACCAGCACATGCTTGGCCCGCTTGAGCCCCGGCGTCACCACGCGCGAGAGATCCTCGACTCGGCCCAGACAAGCCACGATGGGCGAGGGCGGAATCGCGTTTCCGCTCTCGTCCTGGTTATAGAGGCTCACGTTGCCGCTCACGAAGGGCAGCGGGGCGTCGAAGCCCTCGGTGCCCAGGGCGCGCGCCGCCTCCGACAAGCCGTCGATGGCCGACTCGAGATCCCCCATCACCAGCGGATCGAGCGCGCTTCCGAAGTTCAAGCAATCGGTGAGACACCAGGGCTGGGCGCCGACGGAGACCACGTTGGCTGCTGCCTCGCACACGGCGTGGGCGGCGGCGAGCCTCGCATCGGCGAGGCCGTACCAGGGATTGCCGCCGAGCGCGAGCGCCAAGCCCCAGCGCGCTCCGGCGACCGGGGCCAAGACGGCGGCATCGGCGTCGCCGCGACGCACCACCGTGTTGCCCTGCACGTCGGGGTCGTAACGCTCGAAGAGAAAGGAGCGCGAGGCGAGGGCCGGCGTGGCCAGCGCCTGCAGCACGAGATCCGGCATCGAGCGCGGGGCCAAGGCCGGCGCGGGCGAGCGATGGCCGTTCCCTTGGGCGGCCGGGCGCCGTACGGCCGGACGCGGGCAGCGGATGCCCTCGGTGAGCAAGGCGGCCGGGCACTCGACCAGAACCTCGTTCTCCCAGGTCACACGATAGGTCCCATCCGGGCGGGAGCGGCCAATCACCGTGGCGCCGGCACCCGGATACAGCTCGGCGAGCCGATAGGTCTCGTTGAATACGGCGCTCGCGCGCTCGCGCATCTCCCACGGCACGATCCAGCAATAGCGCTCCTGTGTCTCCGAGCACAGAAGCACCCAAGGCGGCAGCGGCTCGACGGCGCGATGCGCGTGGTCGAGCCACAGATCGACGCCCACCCCCCCGGCTGCGGCCAGCTCGACGGTCGCGCAAGCGATGCCGCCCGCGCCCAGATCCTTGCAGGCGATGGGCCAGCCCTCGCGTCGCGCTACCTCGAGCAGCGCCTCGTTGGCCACGGTGAGCACGCGCAGGAGGAAGGGATCGGCGAGCTGGACCGCGCCGCGCCGCTCGGACTCCTCGTCGGAGAGCACGGTGCTCGCGAACGAGGCACCGCCGAAGCCGCTGCCGTCGGTCGGCTTGCCGGCCAGGACGAAGGCCCAGTCGCCGGCCTCGGGCACGCGCGAGCGCACGATGCGATCGGCCTCGACCACGCCCACGGCGACCACGTTCACGAGACAGTTGGCGTCGAAGCCCTCGTCGAACTGGACGTCGCCTCCGAGATTGGGCACCCCGAGCGCGTTGCCGTAATCGGCGATCCCGGCCACCACCTCGCGCACGATCTCGCGCGTGCGCGCCCCGCCCTTCTTGGCGCCGGTGCCGAAGCGCAGGCCGTCGAGCGTGCCGCAGACGCGCGCTCCCATGCAGGCCACGTCACGCACGATGCCGCCCACGCCGGTGGCCGCGCCCTCGTAGGGAACGACCTGGCTGGGATGATTGTGGCTCTCGTGGCCGATCACGGCGGCGTAGCGCTTGCCCTCGTGCTCGCCCAGCGTGACCACGCCCGCGTCCTCGCCGGGCCCCAGGATCACCTGCGGCGCTTGCGTGGGCAGGCGGCCCAAGAGCGGTCGCGTCGACTTGTAGCTGCAGTGCTCGCTCCACAAGATGTCGAGGCACACGAGCTCGGCCCAGCGTAGCGCGCGGCCGAAGCGCTCGCGCGCCAGGCGAATCTCGAAGGGATCGAGGTGGAGACCGGCCTCGGCCAGCTCTTGGGACAGCGCTTGCGGATCGTCGAAGGCGTGCTCGCCCAGGACGAGCGAGCCGTCGGCCGCGCGCTCCGCCCTCACGACACGCGCTCCGCCAGGACGGCGCCCGCCGCCTTGCGGCCGCGCTCGAACACCTCGTCGACGTGCGCGAGCAGCGCATCGGGATCGAAGCAGGTGGTGAGCCGGGCTCCGAGCACGCCGCCGATCTCGGGATCGGCGGTCACGCGCTCGCGGAATCCGCCCTCCCCGCGCGCCGCCGCCAGCGCGTGGCGCTGCACGTGGCGGTAGGCTTCGTCGCGCCCCACGCCGCTCGCCACCAGGGCCAGGAGCACGCGCTGCGAATAGACGAGCCCGCCGCCTGCTTCCAAATTTCGGCGCATGGCCTCGGGCTTGACCTCGAGGCCTTCGACCACTTCGCGCAACAGGTGCACGCCGTAGTCGGCGACCAGGAAGGCGTCGGCCACGATCACGCGCTCGGCCGAGGAATGAGAGATGTCGCGCTCGTCCCACAGCGCCACGTTCTCGAGCGCGGTCAGGCTGTAGGCGCGCAGGAGCCGCGCCAGGCCGCACAGGCGCTCGGCCAGCACCGGATTTCGCTTGTGCGGCATGGCCGAGGAGCCCTTCTGCCCGCGTGCGAAAGGCTCGAACGCCTCGCCCGTCTCGGTGCGTTGGAGGAGCCTGAGGTTGGTGCCGGCGCGCTCGAGCGCGGTGCCGAGCAGGGCGAGCGAAGCCAGGAGGGCGGCCAAGCGGTCGCGCGCCACGACCTGCGTGGCCACCGGCTCGGCTTGGAGCCCGAGGCGGCGCAGGAAGTCTTCCTCGACCTCGGGCGGCAAGTGGGCGAAGGTGCCCACCGCACCCGAGAGCTTGCCCACGCACGCTTCGCCAAGCGCGGCCTCGATTCGGGCTTCGGCGCGCGCCACTTCGGTGGCCCACGACAGCGCCTTGAGTCCGAAGGTGATGGGCTCGGCGTGCACGCCGTGCGTGCGTCCCACCATGACCGTGCGGCGGTGGCGCTCGGCCAAGGCAACGAGCGCCGTGCGGAGCGCGCGAATCTCGGCCAGCAGAAGCTCCCCCGCCCTGAGGAGCGTGAGGCCGAGGGCCGAATCCACGAGGTCCGAGGACGTCATGCCGTGGTGGAGATGACGCGCGTCGTCGCCGGCCGATTCGGCGACCATGGAGAGAAACGCGATGACGTCGTGATGGACCTCGGCCTCGATGGCGAGGGCGCGCGCGGCGTCGAGCCGCACGCGCTCGCGGACGCGCTTGGCGGTTCCCGCGGGCACGCGCCCCGTGGCCTCGCACGCCTCGCAGGCGGCGAGCTCCACTTCGAGCCAGGTGGCGAGGCGCGCGTCTTCGCTGAAGAGAGCGGCCATCTGCGGCCGCGAGTAGCGCGCGATCATGGCGCGCTCTGCGGCATCTCGCCGAAGGTGAGGGACACCGTGCGCCGCTGGCCGGATCGCTCGACGTCGAGCGTCACGCGATCGCCCACTTCCGCGCCGAAGAGCAGGCGCTGCGCCTCTTCGGCCGAGTTCACCGGCTTGCCGTTCACGTTGCGCAAGACGTCGCCCACCCGCAGGTCGGCGGCCGTGGCCGGGCTGTTGGGCTCGACGCGCGTGACCACCAGACCCCCCGCCTTGTCGATGCCCAGGCGATTGGCGAGATAGGCGGTCAGCGGCTGCACCTGGAAGCCCGCCCACACGGCGCGGATGCGCCCGTACTTGTGCACTTCGTCGAGCAGACGCTTGACCGTGTTGATGGGCACGGCGAAGCCGATACCCACCGAGCCTCCGCTCTTGGTGAAGATGAAGGTGTTGACGCCAATGACGTCGCCGAGCGCGTTCACCAAGGGGCCACCCGAGTTGCCGGGGTTGATCGCGGCGTCGGTCTGGATCATGTCCTTGTACGTGCCGCCCTCGGAGGCCTCGGACTTGATGTCGCGATGCGTCGCGCTCACGACGCCCGCGGTCACCGACGGATGCGGATCGTCGAGCAGGAAGCCGAACGGATTGCCGATGGCGATCGCCCACTCGCCCACGATGAGATCATCGGAGTTGCCGAGCGTCAGACTGGGCAGGTCGTGACCATCCACCTTGAGGAACGCGAGGTCGTACACCGGGGAGGCGGCCACGACCTTGGCCGGCAGCTGGCGCCCGTCGGGCAGCGTGACCTTGATCTCGTCGGCGTCCTCGACCACGTGGTTGTTGGTCACCACGGTGCCCGCGGGATCGACGATGAAGCCCGAGCCCAGCGCCGGCAGCCGCTCGCGGTACTCCATCTGCGGGTAGAAGCGGTCGAAGAATTCGTCGGGGAAGAAATTATAGAAGGGATTCTCGCGCACCACCCGCGTCTGCACGACCGACACGCTGACCACCGCCGGGCTCGCGCGCTGGGCCGCGGTGACGATGGCGCTCTTGCGCGATGGGTCGATGTCGCCCGGGCGCGGCGCGGCCGCCGCACAGGACGCGAGCGAGACCAGGACCAAGAGAAGGCCGGCGAAGCGACTCACGGCTCGACTCCCACGACCCCGGCGCTCGGCCAGTCGGCGCGGGCGCCGCTCGGGGTCTCGTCGTCCGCGAGATAGCTCACCCCCGCCAGGCAAACGCCGGCCGGCGGCGCGGTCGGACCGGCCAGCCGGCGATCGCCGGTTTCCAGTGCCCGGCGCGAGCGCTCGCGCTCCAGTCCGCCGCGGGCGATCTTCACCGCCGTGCCCACGATGTTGCGCACCATGTGATAGAGGAAGCGATTGGCCGCGATCTTAAAAACCAGCCCGCCCTCCCATTCTTCCCAGGCCACCGAATGCACGCGGCAGCGGCCATGATCGCCGCGCCGCGACGGATCGCTGCCGGCAAAGCCGCGGAAATCGTGGTCGCCTACGAGCGGCGCCACCGCGTCTTGCAAGACGGCGCGATCGGGGCGGAACCCGGGATACCAGGCAAAGCGGCGCCAGAGCGGCGAGGGCGCGAGCAGGAGCCGATACTCGTAGCGGCGCTCGACGGCGCCCCGGCGGGCGTCGAAGCCGAGGGGCGCTTCGCGCACCTCGTGCACCGCCACGTCCTGCGGCAAGAGGCTGGCGAGCGAGCGCAGCACGCGGTCGCAGGCGGCGGCCGAGCCCGTGCGCGCGTTGGCCACCTGGCCGCGCGCGTGGCAGCCGGCGTCGGTGCGTCCGGCGCCGCGCACGCGCACCGGCTCGCCGAGGACGACGCCGAGCGCGTCCTCGAGCGTGCCCTGCACCGTGCGCAGGCCCGGCTGCACCTGCCAGCCGCTGAACTCGGTGCCGTCGTACTCCACCGCGAAGCGAAGATTCCTCATGTCCCCCACCGTGACCATGCCGACGCGGCCGCGAGGCTCACACCCAGGCCGACGACGAGCCAATCGCGGCTCTTCCAGGGCCGGGGCGCGGGCGGCGTGCGCCTGGCCAGGCCATAGTAACGAGCCGGCAGAGCCCAGGCCAATTCCTCGGCCCGCGTGAGGGTGAGAAGAAAAAGCGGCAGCGTGATCTGCGCGAGATCGCGCACACCGACGCGGAGGCGCTTCTCGCGCTCGGCGCGCGGACTTTGGGGCCCCGGCCAGTCGCCGCGCAGCGCGCGCTGCCACTGCAGGCGGCGCGCTTCGTTCTCGAACGAGGGCGCGAGCCGGAGCGCGACCAGGAGCAGGACGCCGAGCGAGGAGCCTTTGGGTCCCGCGGGCAGGCGGCCGGTGAGCGCCAGGGCTTCGCGCGGGGTGATGGCGCGGGTCAGCGCGCGAAACACGAGCACCAGGGCGACGAGACGGACGGCCGTGTCCTTGCCCGCGATCGCCCCCGCCTGGCTCCACGGCATCGCGTGTCCCCAGAGCGTGGCGCGCGGTCCGGCGCGAAACACGGCGTTCAAGAGCCATGCGGTGAACGCGAGGAGCGCCAACCCCGCCCACTCGCGCGCTCCAGGCAGCGGAGCGCCCGCGAGCCCGAGGAGCGCGAGCGAGCCTGTGGCCGCGACCAGCGCCACCACGGCGAGCGGGAGTCCGTCGGGGGCGAGCGCCACGGCCAGCGCCGCGAATCCGGTGCCCCAAAGCACGGCGCCCGCCGGGAGCATGTCCACTTGGCTCACGACGGCACGCGCGCGTGGCGCAGGCGGAGCTCCTCGGCAATCTGCACGGCGTTCAGAGCCGCGCCCTTCCTCAAGTTGTCGCAGGAGATCCAGAGATCGAGCCCGGCCGGCTGCGAGTCGTCGACGCGGATGCGGCCCACGAAGGCCTCGTCCTTGCCCGCGGCGAAACGCGGCGTGGGATAGACGGAGCGCTGGGGATCGTCCATCACGCGCACGCCGGGCGCCTGGGCGAGCCAGCCGCGCGCCTCTTCGGCGCTCACCGCGCGGCTCAAGCTCAGGTTCACCGATTCGCAGTGGGCCACGCGCACGGGCACGCGCACGGTGGTGGCCGAGACACGAAGCGCGGGCAGCTCGAGGATCTTTCGCGTCTCGTTCACGAGCTTGCGCTCCTCGCGCGTGTAGCCGCCCTCGACGAACTCGTCCACCTGCGGCACGCAGTTGAAGGCGATGGGATGCGGATAGACCGTCGGTTTGGGCTCGGCGCCGAGCCCTCCGCCCTCGACCTGCGCTTCGAGCTCGGCCAGGGCGTCGAGCCCGGTGCCCGAGACACTCTGATAGGTGCTCACCACCACGCGCTCGAGCCCGGCCTTCTTGGCCAGCGGTGCCAGCACGAGGACGAGCTGGATGGTCGAGCAATTGGGATTGGCGATGAGCCGGGGTGCGCCCTCCAGGCGGTGGGCGTTCACCTCAGGCACCACGAGCGGCACGCCCGGGTCCATGCGGAAGGCGTAGGAGTTGTCGATCACGGTGGCGCCGCGCTCCACCGCCACCGGGGCCCAGCGCTTGGCCGCGTCGGTGCCGGCCGAGAAGAAGACGAAGTCGTGACCTTCGAGAAGCGAGGCCGAGGCTTCCTGCACGGCGACCTCGCGGCCGCCGAAGCGCATCTGGTCTCCGGCCGAGCGCGAGGTGGCAAGCAGCGTCAGACGCTCGATGGGAAAGCGCCGTTCCTCGAGAATCGAAAGCAGCGTGCGGCCCACCGCGCCGGTGGCCCCCACGAGGGCGACTTTCGCTGGATTCATTCCCTATCCGGATCGAGGTGTGAGCGGGGCGCCCCGTCTCCGGGGGCGCAGCGCGCATGCTAGCACGCCGGCCAGGGCGAGAGCCAGAACGACGGCGCCCAAAACGTCTCCGCTGCGAACGAAGAGCGGCGCGGCACGCGGCGCGTCGAGGCGCTCGACGCGCACCAGATCCTCGAACACCCCGCCCATGCCGTAGGGCTCGCCGCGCGCGCTCACGAAGAAGGTGAGCCCGGTGTTGGCGCAGCGCGCCAGCGGCAGGCGGGTCTCGACCGCGCGGAACACGGCCATGGCGGCGTGCTGGTACAGCGCACCCGTGCGTCCGAACCACTCGTCGTTGGTGATGTTGACGAGCACGGTGGCGCCCTGCTCTCGCGCCTGGCGCGGCGCGTCCTCGAAGATCGACTCGAAGCACACGAGGACACAGGCCTTCTGACCCGCCGCCGGCAAGAGCACGAGCGAATCGCCGGGGGCGAACTCGGCCTGGCCGAAGTCGATCTTGGCCAGGGCGGGAATCAGCCACTCGAAGGGCAGACGCTCGCCAAAGGGCACAAGGTGCATCTTTTCGTACTGGGCCACGAATCCGATCCGGGGCACGAAGACGCCGGCGGCGTTGGCGAGCCGGTAGGTGCCGTCGGGACGGAGCTGGTAATCGGGGTAGCCGGCGAGCAGCGGCACGCCCGAGGAGTCGACCAGTCCTTGCACGGCGATGAGGGACGGCAGATCCCGCCGGATGTAGGAGCCGGTCGCGGTCTCGGGCCAGATGAGGAGGTCCGGGTGCTCGGCCAGCGCCTGGCGCGAGAGCGCCAGGAACTTGGTCATCACTTCTTTCTGGTGCGTGCCGCTCCACTTGATCTCGCCCGGCACGTTGCCCTGGACGAGCGCCACCTTGGGCCCCGTGTAGCCGCCCGGCGACGCCGCCGGCAAGAGCGCGCGTCCCCCGGCGTAGGCAACCAGGGCGACCATCACCGCGGCCCCGACAGCGGTCAGCGTCCGGCGTCGATCGCCCTTCGCGTGCGCGAGCCAGGCGGCGATCAGGCAGCCGTTGACAGCCACGATCCAGGCTCCGACCAAGGCCACGCCCCCCACCGACGCCCACTGGATGAGGGCGAGCGAGCGCCACGGCGTGTAGCCGATCGAGAGCCAGGGAAAGCCCATCTCGCCGAGCGAGCGGAGCTTCTCGGCCGCGAGCCACGAGACAGGGAGCGCCACCGCCATGGGCACGCCGAGGCGGGCGCGCAAGAGCGTGGCCGCCGAGCCCGCGAGCGCAGGAAAGAGGGCGAGATAGGCCGCCCCCGCCGCCCACGCCGGATACATGATCCACGAGATGGTGACCGCCACCGGCTTCAAGAACGCGATCCAGTGCAGTCCGCCCAAGAAGAACACGAAGCCCGCGACATAGCCGGTGCCGAAGCCGGCGCGGCCTGGACGCACCCCTTGGGCGCGCGCCTCGAGCGCGACGCCCAAGGGAGCCAAGGCGATCCACGCGAGAAAGGACAGCGGAACCGGGGGAAACGAGAGGGCAAGAAGGAGCCCCGTAGTGGCGGCGAGCAGGCGCAGGCGCCAGACGCTAACCGAGCTTCACCTCCCGGCCGGTCTCGGCCGAGCGATAGATGGCATCGACGAGGCGCATCACGGTGAGCGCCTCCTGCACCGAGCTGGGCGACGGGCTCCCCTTGCGCACGGCGTCGACGAAGGAGGCGATCTGGGCCTCGACCGCCTGCTTGTAGACGTTGCGGGGCGAGTCGACCGTCGGGGTCACGTTCACCAGGCTCCCGTGCATGGCGCGGTGCATGCGGAGAGGATTCCACAGCGCCGCCCCGTGCTCGCCGAACAGGTTGCAATAGGCGAAGTCCTTCTCCATGAGGAGGCCCCAGGTCACTTCCAGAGTGAGCATGGCGCCGGTCTCGAGGCGCAAGAACGCGCATAGCGAGTCCTCGACCTGGGTCTGGGGCGGGAAGTGGGCCGAGGCGGTGACCGAATCGACCGCGGGATGGCCGAGCATCCAGAGCGAGAGATCGAGCATCTGGAAGCCGAGGTCGAGGAGCACGCCGCCGCCCGTTTCGCGCTTCTTGTCGCGCCAATCCTCGGGCTTCCAGTTGGAGCGCTGGCGCAGCCAGCCCGCCTTGGCGTAGAAGACGCGGCCCAGCTCTTTGCCGTCGACGAACTTCTTCAAGATCTGGGCGTCGGCTCGGTAGCGGTGCGCGAGCGAGCACATGAGGACGAGATCCGACTTCTTGGCCGCTTGCGCCATCTTCTCGGCTTCGGCCGCGTTGCGCGCCATGGGCCGCTCGACCAGCACGTGCTTGCCCGCCTGCAGGGCGGCGATGGCCATCGGGGCGTGGAGGTAGTTGGGCGTGCAGACGACGATCGCGTCCAGCTCGTCGTCGCGCAGAAGCTCGTCGAGGGTCTCGACGGAGTGGGGCACGCCGTAGCGCTGGGCCACGCGCGCGGCCTTCTCTTCGTCGCGATCGCACAGGGCGACGAGATCGGCGCCCTCGCTCTTCTTGAGGGCCGGGATGTGGTTCACCTGCGCCGTCGCCCCCACGCCAACGACCGCGACCCGGATCTGCTTCTTGGCCACGCTTTCCCTCCCCTTATCCTCTCGGGCTCGCGACCCCCGTCCAGGTCACGCCGCGTGTCCCCGAGACGATCTCGCCGAGCTTCCAGCAGGCTTCGCCCTGGCCCTCGAGCTCGTCACGCACTCCCTGCACCTGGTCGGGCCGGGTGACGATCACGAAGCCGACGCCCAGGTTGAAAGTGCGCAGCATATCCTCTTCGGGTACGTTTCCGCGCTCCTGAATCGCGCGGAAGATCGCCGGGCGCTCCCACGAGCCGAGATCGAGCCTGGCCACGGCACCTTCCGGAAGAATGCGAACCAGGTTGCCGGAGATGCCGCCCCCGGTCACGTGCGCGAGGCCCGTGACCGCTCCCCTCTCGACCAGAGGCCGGACGGCTTTCACATAAGAGCGATGGGGTAAGAGAAGCAGGTCGCCCAGCGAGCGTTCGCTGCCCGGCACCTCTTGGTCGAGCGCGCCCGCGCTCTCGAGCAGAACCTTGCGCGCCAGCGAATAGCCATTGGTGTGGAGGCCGGTGGAGGGCAGCGCGAGCACGACGTCGCCGACTCGAATGCGCGAGCCGTCGATGACTTCCTCCTCGCGCACGAAGCCCACCATGCAGCCGGCGATGTCGAAGTCGCCGTCCTGGTAGACGCCCGGCATTTCCGCCGTCTCGCCGCCGAGCAGGGCCACGCCTTCTTCACGGCAGGCCTCGGCCATGCCGCGCACGATCTCCTCCATGGCATCTTCTTCGAGGCGGCCCCAGGCGACGTAATCGAGGAAGAAGAGCGGCCGTGCTCCCAGCACGAGGCAATCGTTGGCGCCGTGGCGCACGATGTCGCCGGCCACGGTGGCGTAGGCTTTGCGCTCGCGAGCCAGGAGAACCTTGGTGCCGACCCCGTCGATCGAGGCGACGAGGAGGGGCGCGCCCGGTCCCGCGCCCGGCAGACGGCAGAGCCCGGCGAAGTGGCCGAACTCTCCCACCACCCAGGGCGTGAAGGTGCTCTCGACGTGGCGCCGGATGCGCTCGATGGCCCGATCTCCGCGCGCGATCGAGACTCCGGCGTCCTCGTATTTCATCAGGCTCCGGCCCGCGCCGCCCAGGGAAGGAAGTCGGGGCGCTCGTCGCGCTGGAAGAGCAGCGACAGACGCCCGGTCGCGAAGGCCCGCTCGAGCGCGGCGACGACCATCTCGTCGAACTGGCTCCCGGCGTGGCGCTTGAGCTCGCCGAAGGCCTCGGTTTCGGGCAGCGCGCGGCGGTACGGGCGGTCCGAGGTCATGGCGTCGAAGGCGTCACACACGGTGATGATGCGGGCGCCGAGCGGAATCTGCTCCTGTGCCAGGCCGCGCGGGTAGCCGCCGCCATCCACGCGCTCGTGATGGCAGTGGACGTATTCGGCGACCCGCGAGAGCGTGCGGATCCGGCCCACGATACGGGCTCCCATCTCGGGGTGATCGCGCACGCAGATCTCCTCCTCGGCCGAGAGGCGCGAGGGCTTGGTCAGAATCGTCTGGAAGGTCCGTCCCACCTTGCCCAGGTCGTGCAAGAGCGCGCCGTATTCGATGTCTTCGATCTCGCGCTCGGAGATGCCCACCTCGCGCGCCACCTGCTTCGCGTACTCGGCGACACGATGCGAATGGGCGCGCGTGTAGGGATCGACCTCTTCGAGCACGCCGGTGAGCGCGCGCACGAACTCGAGCAAGTCGTGCTTCATCTCCCAATAGCGCCTAAGCCCCGCGCTCGCGGCCAGGAGCGGCACCACGAACACGAGCAGGCCCCACGGCCCGACCCGAAGGTACACCAAGGCGGCGCTCGCTCCGATGGCCAGATGTCCGAGATGCACCGGGGCGGCCGCCAGGTAGTTGCGCTGGAAGACGCGCCGCGCGCTGACCCCCTGGGTGAGCGAGAGCACCCCTGCCATGCCGAGCGAGTTGACGAGGAAGTAGAGAAGAGCCGCCCCGCCGAGCGCCGGCAGCGCGGCCGGCAGCGTCACCACCCCGGGCACGCCGCCGAGCGCCTCGTAGGCCGCTCCCGCCCCCGCCATGGTCAGGGTGAAGAGCGCGGCGTTGAACAGGGCGCGCACCGGCGGACGGCGAAGCAACACGAGCTGGGTGACGAGGGCGGTGGCGCACACGAGCCAGGCCGTGGGGACCGGCCCCAGGAGAACGAGCGCCGCCATGTCCACGGCCGAAGTGGGCGTGGCGAACCCGCCGCGCGGCAAGACCACCGGCAAGAGCTCGGTCGCCGCCATGATCACGCCCAGAACGGTCACCGTTTCCCAGGGCAAGCCGGGGCCCACCGGGTGGAGGGCGAGATAGGCGATCGCCCCGCCCAGCATGGCGACGTAGTAGAAGCGGAAGGTCCAGCTCGGAGCTTCTTGGATCTCAGGGGATAGCGAAGCGCTCGGAAACGAAGGGCCCGCGGGGATCACGGAATCGTCGTCCTCCCGGCGGGGGCAGGTGGGACGGCTCTGGCAGCTCAGAAAGAAGAGGAGACCGACACCTTCTTGGACGCGCGTCACTCAACTTACACTGCCGTACGACTTACCAGCCGTTCCGGCCGTCCGTCGAGAAGAAACCGCCGACGATGTCGGCGATCTCGCTGTAGATATTCGCGAAGATCAACATGAGGAGCCACCTCCTTCATTAGGAAGAGGACACATCTGTGGGGAACTTGCGTTCCCGCGACAGGTGTTGCTCCGCTGCCGTCTTCGCTTCGCTCTGTCCTAAGCCGATGTCGGTCTCAGTTCATACTCCACCGGTTCTTGGGCGGGTAACCCGCCCAGGATGCGGTTGACCGCAGCCAAAGTGGCGAACACCACCGTCTGCGGGATGTCCTGTTCCAGCGTGCAGCTCCCGGTGAGCACCTTCTCGTTGCGGTGCTCGAGAAGCTTGACGCTGACGACGTAGACCGTCTGGCGTCCCATGCGCAGACGGCTCACGTCCCGGACCGCGAGCGTACGCTCCTCGCCCAGAAAGGGCTGCAAGGCATTGAGCGTCGCCGAAGCCACCAGGCGCTCGGCGTTCTCGCGCGTGCTCGGTCCGGTCGCGCTGCCCAAGCGGAGCATTCCCCGCCACTGCAGCTCGACCTGCGCCTGCGTGCGCAAGCCCGCCACGTACACGTTGGCGCTGGCGAAGCGCACTCTCGTTCCCGAGGGCGCGCTCTCTTGGCCTCGCACTCGAGGCGCCGCTCGCTCGGCCGGCTCACGCATGGGAATCGCCTCCGATGAAGCGGGCTCACGGGGTCGCTCGACGACGGGCGGCGGGGCCGCGGGTCGCGGAGCGGCTTTCGCGGGGCTCGCGATCGCCGGCGCGGGTTCCTCCTTCTCGACGACGACGCTGATCACTCGGTGATCGATGCGCCGCTTGAGATAGGCGTTGAGCGCCGATTCCACGTCGCGCGCGATCTGCTTCGGCTTGCGCGCGGTGCGCGCGACGACGTGCACTTCCTGAATCTGTTCTCCGTCCGTGGTGATGGTCGCGTACTCGATTTCCCGGAGACGCGTGAGGACGGCTTCGGCCTGAGCCGCCCAGTCCCGACGGCCGGATTCGACGGACAGAATATTCTCCTCCTCTCCTGGGGCACGGAAAGGAAACCACATAGGTTCAACGGCGCGATCAGTTTAGCACAGGCGGGAAGCGGCCGGATGGAATTCCGAGTGGCCCACAGGGAAAGCCCGAAAAAGGCCGGGAAACAGGCCTCTTTGACAGAATCCTCCGGCTCTAGTCGAAGGTCACGTCTGGCATGTGCGCGAGCGAGCGGATGACCTTCACGCGCTCGGCGATCTCGCCGCGCGTGATCTCGGCCAGGCGCTGGGGGCTGAAGGCCTCGACGCACAGAGACGCGAGGGCGGTGCCGCAGATCATGGCTTGGCGAAGCGGCAGCGGCCGCTTGCCCCCCTGCTGATCGAGGTAGCCCACGAAGCCACCGGCGAAGGCGTCGCCGGCGCCCGTCGGATCGACGAGCTTCTCGTGCGGATAGGCCGGGCAGAAGAAGCGCTCGTCGCGACTGAAGAGGAGCGCTCCGTGCTCGCCCTTCTTCACGAGCAGGCACTTCACCCCTTCGTCGAGGAGAAGCCGGGCGGCACGCGGCACTTGGGCATCGCCCGACAAGAGCCGCGCTTCTTCGTCGTTCAAGAGGCAGACGTCGGCGCGGCGCATCACCTTCATGAGCGCACTGCGCTTGGACGTGATCCAGTAATTCATCGTGTCGCAGGCCACGAAGAGCGGCGACTCGACCTGGTCGAGTACTTCGAGCTGCAGCTCGGGGTCGATGTTGGCGAGGAACACGGTCTCGGCCTGGCGCTGGCGGGGCGTGAGCTCGGGATGGAAGGCGGCGAACACGTTGAGCTCGGTGGCCAGCGTCTTGGCGTAGGCGAGATCGGCGCCGTACTCCCCCGCCCAGCGGAACGTGCGCCCTGGCTTTGTGGAGAGCCCGCCCACGTCCACGCCGCTCGCCACCAGGAGCTCGCGGCTCTGGCTCGGGAAGTCGTCGCCCACCACGGCCACCATCTGCACGTCGGTGAAATGGCGCGCCGCGAGCGAGAAGTAGCTCGCCGAGCCGCCCAGGGCCTCCTCGACCGATCCGTTGGGCGTGCGAACCGAATCCAGCGCGACCGAGCCGACCACCAGAACGCTCACGCTTCTCTCCTTGCGATCACATGCGCTCGGGCGCCGAGACGCCGAGCAGCCCGAGTCCGTTGGCCAGCACGCGGCGGGCGGCGAGACAGAGCAAGAGCCGCGCTTCCGAGCGCGCCCGATCGTCGGTCACCACGCGGTGGACGTGATAGAAGCGGTGGAACGACTCGGAGCAGCGCGCGAGGTACGCCGGGATCCGATGTGGCTCACGGGCCCGGGCCGCGCCCCGCACCATATCGGGAAACAGGGCCAGCTCCTTGAGCACGGCCAGCTCTTCCGGAGCATCGAGCAATCCGACACGCGAGGCAGGATCCTTCGGCGCCTCGATGCCGTGGCCCTCGGCGTAACGCACCAGGCTCGCGATCCGAGCATGCGCGTACTGCACGTAGTAGGCCGGGTTCTCGTCGCTCTGCTTCTTCGCCAGATCGAGATCGAAATCGAGCGGCGTGGTGGCCGAGCGCATGAGGAAGAAGTAGCGCGCGTTGTCGGCCCCTACTTCGTCGACCAGCTCGCGCAAGGTGATGAACTCCCCCGCGCGCTTCGACATCTTCACCGGCTCGCCGCCTGAAAGCAGCTTCACGAACTGGACGATCATGACCTCGAGGAAGCCCTCGGGCAGCCCGAGCGCCACGAGCGCCGACTGCAGCCGGTGCACGTGGCCGTGGTGATCCGGTCCCCACAGATCGATGACCTTCTTGAAGCCACGCTCCCACTTGTCGCGGTGATAGGCGATGTCCGCCAAGAAGTACGTGGGCTCGCCGTTCGAGCGCACGAGCACGCGGTCCTTCTCGTCGCCGAAGGCGGTCGAGCGGAACCACTGGGCGCCTTCGCTCTCGAACACGTGGCCGCGCGCCGTGAGCTCGGCGAGTGCCGCCTCGAGCTTGCCGCCCGCGTGCAGAGCGGACTCGCGGAACCAGACGTCGAAGCGCATGCCGTAGTGCTCGAGGTCGGCGCGCTGCCAGGCCAGCATGCGCTCGAGCGACCACTGGCGAAAGCGCTGCGCCTTGGGATCGGCGAGCCCGGCCTCGGCCTCGTCGGGCGGAAACTCGGCGGCGAGCTCGGTGACGTAGGCGCCCTGATAGCCGTCTTCGGGGAAGGCACCCGGCCTGCCGATGTGCTCGCGATAGCGCGCCTGGAACGAGAGCCCGAGCAAATCGACCTGGCGCCCGGAGTCGTTGACGTAGAACTCGCTCTTGGCGTCATGGCCGGTGGCGGCGAGCAGGCGAACCAGCGCGTCGCCGATGGCCGCGGCGCGCGCGTTGACCACGTTCATGGGACCCGTCGGGTTGGCGCTCACGTACTCGACCATGGCCGGCAGGCCGGCGCCGTCGTTCGAGCGTCCGTAGCGCTCGCCGTCGCGCAGCACTTCGAGCAGGACGCCATGGAGCGCCGGGGGCGCCAAGCGGAAATTGATGAAGCCAGGGCCCGCGATGTCGACCCCGGCCAGCACGTCCTTTCCCACCGGCAAGGAGTCGATCAGCTTCTGCGCCACCTCGCGCGGCGGCCGCTTCACGCTCTTGGACAAGAGCAGCGCCAGGTTGGTCGCGAGATCGCCATGGGAGGGATCGCGCGGCACCTCGAGCGGCACGCGTGACTCGCCGCTCGGCGGCTCCCATCCGTTCTGACGCGCGGCGTCGGCCAGCGCTTCCCCCAAGACGTCGAGCAGCACGGAACTCACCAACCTCCGGATTCAGGAAGAGAGACGACGGGCGCCGCCTATTCCTCGGGCAGGGGCACGCGCGCCGCGTCGCCCCACAGGCGCTCGAGGAGATAATACTGCCGCGTCTCGGGATGGAAGACGTGCACGACCACGTCGACGAAATCGAGCAGCACCCAGCGGCGATGCTCCATGCCCTCGACGTGCCAGGGGCGCGAGCCCTCCTGCCCCATCTTCTCCCAGATGTGCTCGGCGATCGCGCGCACCTGCGTCTCCGAGAGCGCGGTGACGAGCAGGAAGTAGTCGGCGACCGAGCTCAGCTCGCGCAGATCGAGGAGAACGAGGTCCTCCCCTTTCTTCTCGCGCGCGAGCTGCACGGCGCGCAGCGCCAGCTCGCGGCCGCCATCTCCGCGGCTCGGCTCCGGTCTCGGCCCTTTCGTGACGGCTCCGGCGGGACGTGCGTCCATTCAGCGGGTGCGGCCGACGGCGTAGTCGACCGCGTGGCCGAGCGCGCTCTTGACCGAGCCGTCGGGCTCGGGACCGAGCAGGCGCTTGGCCTGGTCGGCGTAGAGGCGCGCCTTGCTCATGGCATAGGTGAAGCCGTCGCCCTCCTCGATGAGGCCGACCAGCTCCTTGAACTCGGGCTTGCCAAGCTTGCGCTTGGCCGCGAGCACGACCAGCCGCTCGCGCTTCTTGCTCTTGAGGGTGGCGAGAGCGCCGATCAGGGGCAGCGTGACCTTGCCCTCGCGCAGATCGGTGCCGAGCTTCTTGCCGGTCTCGGAAGGATGGCCGAGGAAGTCGATGACGTCGTCGGTGATCTGGAAGGCCATGCCCACGGCATGGCCGAAGCGACGGAAGCGCTGGGCGCGCGCCTTGGTCCCGTTCGGCGAATCGCCATTCGGCGACGCGGCGCCGATCTCGCAGGCGCCGCCCATGAGGGACGCCGTCTTGGCCGCGATCACGTCGAAGTACTGGCTCTCTTCGAGGTCGAGCTTGCCCTCGAAGTCGATCTCGAGCGCTTCGCCGATGGCCATGTGGTGCGTGACGTCAGCGAGCACGCGCATGGCGCGCAGGAGCTCCTCGCGCACCAGAGTCTCGAAGGCCTTCGAATAGAGGAAATCTCCCACGACGATCGACACGTCGTCGTTCCACATGTGGTTCACGGTGGGCAGTCCACGGCGCAGGCTGCTCTTGTCGACCGAGTCGTCGTGGATCAGAGCCGCGGCGTGGATCAGCTCGACCACGGTGGCCGAGGTCACGTGGGGGCGGCGCGCCGGACCCTCCAGGCGCGAGACGAGCAGGAGCAGCGTGGGACGGAATTTCTTCCCGCGCGTGCTCAGGAAGTGCAGCCCCACGGCGTTCACGATGGCGATCGGGGACCGGAAAAGTCGAACGAGCTGGCGGTCGACCTGAGCCAGCTCGCGGCGTACCGGACCTTGGACGAGGCCCCAATCCATTCGCATCACCTGAGTGAGGGTCGAATTGCTTTCCAAGGCAACGAGGGTCGATTTCTCGGGGACGCGGCGAGAATAGGTGACGCCGGAAACCAAAGTCAAGCAAGGGACCGCAGGCGGCGGAGCAGCCACGCGCGGTCGTTCCGGGCGGGATCTTCGAGCACCTCCTCGAGCAGGGTGCGAAGGATCTGACCCACGACCGGGCCCGGCCCCACACCCAGCTCCCGCATCACGTCCTGGCCGTCCACGGCCAGCTCTCCGACAGACAAGGGCGCGCGCGAGGCGCGCACGGCGGCGATGCGCCGCTTGAGATCGTCGATCGACGAGCCGTCCGAGCCCACGCCGGTGCCGGCGATGTCGGCGCGGCGCAGATCGAAGAGATCGTCGAGGTGCTCCCAACCCACGCGCTTCAAGAAGCGGCGCACGGCGGCATCGGTCCACTCGGGGCGATAGTCGAAGAGGTGCTCGCGCACCAGGAGCACGATGGCCTCGCGCTCGGCGCGCGGAAAGCGCAGACGCTCGAGGAGCGTCTCGGTGATGTCGGCCCCGACCTGCGGGTGGCCGTAGAACGTGCCCTCGCCATTGTCCTTCTCGCCGCGCGTCGCCGGCTTGCCCAGGTCGTGGCACAGCGACGCCCAGCGCACACGGAAGCGCGGCTCGGCGTGACGCAAGGTCTCGAGCGTGTGGCGATAGACGTCGAACGCGTGATATCGGTTCTGCGGCACGCCCTCGCAATCGGCGAGCTCGGGAAGCACGACGCGCAGAAGCCCGGCTTCGCGCAGCGTGTCGAGCCCGCGGTCGGGAGCTTCGCCGAGGATGAGCCGCGTCAGCTCGTCGCGCACGCGCTCGGCCGAGACCATGGGGAGAAGCTTGGCCACCGCGGGAAGAGCGGCACGTGTCGCGGGCTCGATCTCGAAGCCGCGCGTCGAGACGAGGCGGGCCGCGCGCATGGCGCGCAAAGCGTCTTCGGCGAGACGAGCCTTGGGATCGCCCACGGCGCGCAGGATGCCGGCGCGCAGATCGGCCATCCCTCCCACTTCGTCGACCAGCCGGTGCGCGGCCGCGTCGTAGGCCATGGCGTTCACCGTGAAGTCGCGGCGCAGGAGATCGGCGGAGAGATCGTCGGTGAAGGAGACGTGATCGGGATGACGCGCGTCCGTATAGGTGCCCTCGGTGCGAAAGGTCGTGATCTCGACCGCGCCCCCGTCGATGGGCAAGGTAACCGTGCCGTGCTCGATCCCGGTGGGCACCGACGCCGGATAAACCTTCATCACCTGCTGGGGCGTGGCCGCCGTGCCCAGATCCCAGGCGCCGCCGGGCTCGATTCCCAGGAGCGCGTCGCGCACCCCCCCGCCCACGAACACGGTGCGGTAGCCGTGCGCCGCCAGACCCTTGGCCACCTCGAGAGCCGGCGCCGGAATGCGGCTGGCGACAGCATCCTCGGCTGGATTGGCGATGGGGAATCGATCCTTCGTCACGCGCTCCTCTTGATGCTTCTTCTCCTCTTGCCTACGGTCGCTCGATCTCAAACGGCGACTCCCGACTCTAGCGACGTCTCCAAGCTTGCGCCAGCCGCGCGAAGTCTCTGGCTCCCGCGCGCCGAGGAAGGCTCGATCTTTCGCGAGGATCGCTGGCAGCACGCGAGCCTCTCGGCGAGCCTGGTGATGGGCGCGAGCGCCGCGGGCGCATCCGATGGGGCGGCGGCCGGAAGCGTCGTCGCCCTCGGCATTCTCAAGGAATATCTCGATTCCCGGCGCGGCTCGGGGGCGAGCCGCCTCGATCTCGTGACCGACGTCGTCGGGGTCGGACTTGGCCTCTTGATCGTTCGCATCACGCGCTGACAAAAAAAGAGAGCCCGCCAGGTGACGGGCTCTCTTTCAGACCGAGCGCCTTGCTATGGCGTCGGGCCTCCGCCCTTGCCACCGCCGCTGCTGCTGTCTCCGGCCGGAGCGGGGCTGCTTCCTGAGGCGATGGCGAGCCCGCCGGCGATGGCACCCGCTGCCAGCGCCCACAGGCCTGCGCGCTTCCAATTGCGCTTCTTCACCGAGAGATCCTCGATGTCGGCGAAGGCGAGATGGACTTCTTTCTGCTCCTCGACCGTCTGGACCTCGCCGCCCGCGAGGAACATGGTGCGCTCCTCGGTGGCATATCCCGAGAGCGAGTCACCGGCCGCGGTGGCGCTGTCGAATTGATAGACCTCGCCCGTCTTGGTGCGAACGTGCGCGTCGTGCAGAGTTCCGAGGCTGGTCGCTTGATTTTGGGGAACTTGCACCATCTGGCTGCAGCCGGTGGCGGTTATCAAATAGATACCGACCGCGAGCACTCGAAAAACCTTCACCATGATCCTCCTGCCCGGCAACAAGAACGGTAGCACGCTCGGCAATCCCTTGAGTAGTACCCGGATAGGCGGCCGGGAGTTGCGGCCTCTAGGCCCCGGCGCCCAGGCGACCCACATGCCGTGCGGCATGTTGAGGGTCTTTAGGGGACACTTGCCGGCTCACATCCGCGAAGTGTCGATTCACCTGATTTGAATCAGGGGAAGGGAAACGGCGATTCCACTATTCGGTCCCGGGACGGGTGCGGGCGAGCTCGGTGACCAAGCGGGCCAAGGCCTCCAAGTCGCGCAAATCGGCGGTTTCGACCTGGGTGTGCGAATAGCGAAGCGGCCACCCGAGCGGCACGTTGACCGATCCGCGCGCCGCAAACGGCTGGCCGTCGTTGCCGCCGCTGGTCACGCCGAACTGCAATGGGATGAAGTGATT
>DATFWU010000051.1:0-8165 GCA_035259005.1 Candidatus Eiseniibacteriota bacterium | reverse complement strand
CGCCGCCTACGAGTACTCGAAGATCGACTTCGAGGACACGGCCCGCGATCCGCAGGCGAGCGGAGCGCTGGAGGCGAGCTACACCAACATGCCGAATATCTTCGCCGCCCTGGAGTCGAGCCTGTGGCCGTGGTTTACGGTGCGGCTGGGCGCCGGTCGTCCGCTGTTCTCGGAGCTCAAGGCGAACGACAAGACGACGCCGAAGATCGAGACCAAGGTGAAGGACTCCCCGCTCCAGTACACCGTGGGTGTGGGCTTCCACTTCGCCAAGCTGGACGTCGACGCCGTCGTGAACCAGGACTTCGGTTTCACGGGTGGCTGGTTCGCGAGCGGCAACAGCGAGACGCCGTTCTCGAAGCTCTCGGCGACCTACCGCTGGTAAGCCGGGCGGCCCTCCGGGGCTAGCCCAAAGAACACGAAAGAGGCGCCGGGCGTCGGCCCGGCGCCTTTCGCTTTCTCCCGCCTAGCGTCCCGACCGGAGGCCTGCCTTTGCTCCCCGGCACCCGCCTTCCCCCCGTCTCGGGTCGTCGCTCGAGCAAGACTCCGTCACTATTCTTGCGAAATACTTGACACGTCTCGGCGGAAGCGTAGGTTGATTGCACCGACGCGCGCCCATCGCGTCGGCCCTACATGCTGTGCGCGATCCGAAAGACTGGGAGGAATCTCCCCGTGAGCGGTCGGCTCAGCTTTGCCCGACGCGGTCCCGTCCGGGCCACGTCGCTTTCGTCCTTCCCCCGCCTAAGTGACTCTCGCAGCCTGCCCTGGCGGCAGGTCCCCCGACTCAGGAGAGGAGTGACACGCCATGATTTGGCGGTCGAGAATGCGATTCCTTCGTGACGCATCCGTCGCGCTCGTGTGGATCGTGGTCTCCGCCGGCTCGGCCCATGCGGCGACCACAGGAACCATCTCCGGCGTCGTACGCGACAAAGCGACGAAGCAGGTCTTGCCCGGCGTGACCGTGTTCGTCGAGGGGACCAAGCTCGGCGGGATCGCGAACGACAAGGGCGCGTTCCGCATCATCAACGTGCCCGCGGGCAAAGTGACCCTGCGGGCGAAGATCATCGGCTACAACGACTTCGTCCTCACCGACGTCGAGGTGCGTCCGGACTTCGAGAGCGACGTCTCCCTGGACATGGTGTCGGAGGCGATCGCGCAGGCTCCGGTCGTGGTCGAGGCGACCCGACCTCTCATCCAGAAGGACGCGACCGGCACCACGCGCTTCATCAGCGGCGACGACATCCAGAAGCTGCCGACGCGCGGCTACCGCGACGCGGCGGCGCAGCAGACCGGCGTCGTGAACTTCCAACGCCAGATCGACCGCGAGTCGCAGAACCAGCCCACGCTCATCATCCGCGGCGGCCGGCCCAATGAGACGGCCTACTTCGTCGACGGCTTCTCCCAGCAGGATCCCTTGACCGGCACCTCTTCGACGGCGATCAGCAACAACGCGATCGAAGAAGTCGTGGTCATGACCGGGGGCTTCAACCCGGAGTACGGGCGCATCATGTCGGGAGCGGTGAACGTGGTGACGCGCGAAGGGGCGAAGAAGTTCTTCGGCTCGCTGGAGGGCGTGACCGACGGACCGAGCGGGAGCTGGATCGGCGCCCCGAGCACGGACTACAACGTCTACGACGGGTCGCTCGGCGGACCGCTGATCCCGCACAAGGACGACGTCACGTTCTACGTCTCGGGGGAGCGGCGCTGGCAGCGGGATCGAAGCCCGAGCTCCCTCTCGGACAACTTCAAGAGCGAGCTCTCGAGCCTCGGTCTGGACGACAACTTCAAGCCCAACAACTCGACCGACGGCTGGACCTGGCAGGGCAAGGTGGCGTGGCGGCTCAACGACCAGATGAACCTCAAGGTGGGAACGCTGGGATCCCAGGACAAGTGGAACGAGTACCTGCATTCGTACCTCTACAACCTGAACCACTCGCCGCACTACCTGGACCAGAACCAGTCCTACACCGCGGTCTTCAACGACGTGTTCAACAAGAACGCCTACTTGAACGTGGGCGCGACCTACTTCAACACGGAGCGCAAGCGCGGCGACGGGGCGGCGTTCGACAATTTGAACCCGCAATACTCGTACGTGAACGATTCCACCCTGGCCATGCAGAACAACCTGTTCGTCACCCCGGGCGGGTACTACCGGACCGACAACGCCCAGTTCGAAGACAAGCTCGGGCTGTTCTGGGATCCGGGCCACGTCTACGAGGACTACCTGCAGCGCCAGTCATCGTACTGGGGCCTGCAGGGCGCCTACACGAACCAGGTGAGCCCGTACCACCAGCTCAAGATCGGAGGCGATTTCCAGCGCCACACGCTGCGCTTCCTCGAGCACTACGATCCCGAGCTCCTGGGCGGCACGGCCGACAAGGCCAACGTCATCGACGTCGACGGCTACGGCTACGGGATCAACGTGAACTACGACTCGCTCTGGGTGCAGAACGTGGGCGACTTCGACGGCGATGGCCTCCAGGACACGCTCCTGACCAAGCAGTACATCGCCACCGGCGCCAACATCTCGGACGTGAACAATGGCCGGGACGGCGCCAAGCACCCGAAGACCTTCTCGCTCTACGCGCAGGACAAGTACGAGAAGTCGGGCGTGATCGTGAACGGCGGGCTGCGCTTCGACTACCTCGACGTGAACACCCCGGCCTTCAAGGACGAGCAGTATCCGCTCGGCCGCCCGGGCGTGGATCCCAATCCGTCGACGCTCGACGAGTCCGACCTGGTGGCCAACAAGACCTACGCGCGTCTGTCGCCACGCCTGGGCGTCGCCTTCCCGGTGGACGAGAAGACGCTCATGCGCTTCAACTACGGCATCTTCTACCAGCAGCCCAACCTGCAGGACCTGTACGTCTCGTACCGCTTCCTCGAATACAAGGTGCAGACCGGCGGCTACTTCGTGCCCTTTGGCAATCCCAACCTGCGTCCCGAGCGCACGACCGCCTACGAGTTCGGCGTGGCCCGCCAGGTGGGAGATCGCATCCGGCTCGACGGGACCATCTACTGGAAGGACCTGAAGGACCTGGTCGAGGTCCGCAACGTGCCGTCGTTCCCCAAGAACTACACGTCTTTCCGCAACGTCGACTTCGCGACCATCAAGGGACTCGATCTCGGCTTCACGATGCGCCCCATCCACCACGTGTCGGCCAACGTGAGCTACAGCCTGTCGTACGCGAGCGGCACCGGCTCGGTCTCGATCTCGCAGCGCAATCAGGCGTGGACCGCCGACCAGATCCCGCGCCAGACCTCTCCGCTCGACTTCGACCAGCGCAACAAGGTCTCGGCCAGCTTCGATTGGCGTCTGGGAACGGGCGAGGGTCCGACCTGGGGCAAGACCTTCAAGCCGCTCGAGAACGCGGGCGTGAACGTCCTCTTCAACCTGGCCAGCGGCACGCCGTACACCCCGGCCATCGTCTACAACGAGGTCTTCCTCGCCGCCCTGGCTCCGACGGCGTCGGACGCCACGAATTCGCGCACCGGGCCCACGACGATGACCGTGGACCTCAAGGTGAATCGCGACTTCCGAGTCTCGAGAACCAGCATGAGCGCGTACATCTGGGTGCTCAACTTGTTCGACCGCAAGAACCCGTACTCGGTCTACAACTCGTCCGGCTCTCCGTTCACGACCAACTTCCTCGACACGCCGGACGGCGAGCAGTTCCTCGCCGACGCGAGCTCGAAGGGGCTCAATGGCGAGGACCTGTACCACCTGGCTGAGACGAATCCGAACTACTACCTGAATCCGCGCCTGGTTCGCTTCGGGCTGCGGGCGAGCTTCTGAGCCATGGCGACGTCTTTCGGCGGGAGGCCGATCATGAAAGGGCTCACCAGGTGGGCGGTGGGAATCGCGGCGGCCGTCCTGCTCGCGGCTCCCCCCGCGAGCTGGGCGAAGCCGCCGGTGGGGGGCGGAGCGCACGGGGCGCATGGCGCGCAGGATTTCGATTCGGCGCGGCGCATCGACGTGAACCAGCTCAACATGTGGGTGACGAACTTCGGGACCATCGCCTGGGACGTGACCACCGGGAACGCCGGCATGGTCTATCCCAAAGGCACGGACAAGACGGCGATCTTCGCTTCCGGCCTGTGGATGGGCGCGACGATCAACAGCGTGCCCCACACCGTCGTGGCCGAGTACTCGCAGGAATACAACCCGGGCCAGATGATCGGCGGCACCTTCGACAGCCCGACCAACCCGGACTACATCGTCTACAAGGTGGTGCGCTTCCAGGGCAGTCCGGAGGACACGTCTCACGTCGAGCGCTCGAGCACCTCCTACGCCTTCGCCGACAACCTCGTGCACCACTCGTGGAGCGAGTACATGCACGGGGCGGCACCGCACGGGGCGCCGTGGAAGCTTTACCGCTTGCCCGATCCCAACAGCCCCGGCGACTCGGTGGACGTGCCGGGGCCGGACATCCTCGGCGACATGATGACCTGGTGCGTGTTCAATGACGCCGACCCCACCATTCACACGAACCAAGCGGGAAAGTCCTCGCCCTTTGGCGTCGAAGTGCAGCAGACGGCCTTCGCCTTCAACCGGCAGGGAGCGCTCGGGCTCACCATCTTTCTCAAGTACAAGATCATCAACAAGGGATCGAACACCCTGAACAAGATGTACGTGTCGCTGTGGGCCGACCCCGACCTGGGCGGTTTCACCGACGACCTGGTGGGCTGCGACACGACGCTCTCCCTGGGCTTCGTCTACAACTCGAACAACAGCGACGCGATCTACGGCAAGGCACCGCCGGCCCTGGGCTACGACTTCTTCCGCGGCCCGATCGTGAACGGGGGAGCGGACACGCTGAAGCTGGCGTCGTTCAACAAGTACATCAACGGCACCGACCCCTCGTCGACGGCCCAGACCTACAACTACATGCAGGGCCTGCAGCCGGACGGCACGCAGCTGACCAATCCCACGAACGGGCAGGTCACGACATTCTTCGTCTCGGGAGACCCGGTGCTGGGCTCGGGCTGGCTCGACACCAACCCCGGCGACCGCCGCTTCTTGCTCACCACGGGGCCGTTCACCATGGCGCCGGGGGACACGCAGGAGATCGTGGGCGGCATCGTCGTGGGCCAGGGCAACGACCGCTTGTCTTCGGTCTCGGCCCTGCGCTTCAACGACACCTTCGCCCAGGCGGCCTTCGACTCGGCCTTCAACCTGCCGAGCCCGCCCGCGCAGCCGCGCGTGCAGGCGCAGGTCGATCACGGCCAGGTGACGCTGTGCTGGGACGAGAACTCGCGTCTCAACTACCGCCAGCCGGGTTACGCCTTCGAGGGCTACAACGTCTACCAGGGCGCCTCGATCGCTGGTCCCTGGACACGGGTCGCGACCTACGACGAGGTCGACAACATCCGCGTCATCTACGACGAAGTCTTCGACTTCACCACGGGGCAGATCATCCCGCTCTTCCCGGTGGCCTTCGGCTCCGACCAGGGCGTCCAGTTCTGCCACACCCAGACCCAGGACGGGGTCCTGGGCGGCCCGCTCCACGACGGCACCGCGTACTACTTCGCGGTGACCGCGTACTCGTACAACCCGATTGGCAAGCCGAAGGTCCTGGAGAACGCGCAGGAGGCGATCACCCTCATCCCGCAGCGGCCGGCCTCGGGAACGGATAAGAGCACGGCCACGGCCGATTGCCCGGTGCAGGGTCAGGTCGCCGCCGGACCGCCCAAGGGCACGGACGTCGTGACCGTGGAGGTGGTGAACCCCGATTCGGTCACCGGACACCAGTACAAGGTCTTCTACCGGACGCCGATCGCCCCCGACACGACGTCGTGGGGTCTGCTCGACGTCACCAAGGGCGACACGCTGCTGCAGCGCCGCACCAACGTGACCGGCGACAACAACTATCCCATCGTGGATGGCCTCAGGGTGAAGGTCATCGGGCCGCCCGTGGCGACACCCGGCCTGGCGGCCGTGGACTTCCTCTGCCATCCGCAAGACTGGCTGGAAGGCAACTCCGCCTGGCAGGGTCCGTTCTTCAACGGCGGCGGCGACTACGGATCCGACTTCTTCGGCTCGACGCTGGATCCGCTCTTCGGGAGCACGCCGCTCGACTCGTTCACCACCATCGAGATCCGCTTCAGCCACACGCAGACCCAGAAAGCCTACCGCTACTTACGCTGGGAAGTGGGCGCGAACGGAGGCGCGCCGTTCGATGATCCGCCGGCCCGCGTCTGGAGCTACGGCGGCTACGTGAACGTGCCCTTCACGGTGTGGGACGTCGACCGCAACGTCCAGGTCGAGGCGTGCTACATCGAGCGCGTCTTCACCGACGGCAACGGGAGCCTGCTCCCGCCCAGCCAGCAGCCCGCGACCTTCGACTCGACCTGGCTGCCGAGTGACGCCGACAACGGCGGCCGCGAGATCCTGGGGCTCATGAAGTCGGTGTACACGGGAACGGCGAATCCGGCATTCGCCGTGGACGACGCGATCTGCGAGACGAAAGCGTGTGCCGGGCCCATCATGCCCATCGCCTACATGCTGTACTCGCGGCGGACTTCGCCCTTCGTCAGCATCCCCGACGGGTCGGTGATCCGCTTTACGGCGCAGTCGGTGCCGGGCGGGCCCAACGACTTCTACACCATCGACACCCACGGCATGGTGCGCGGGAACACGGCGCTCGCCAAGAACAAGCTGGACCAAGTGCGCGTGGTGCCGAACCCGTACTACAACCGCTCGCGCTACGAGCTCAACGCGTTCAACCGCGTGATCCGCTTCATCAACCTGCCCGAGACCTGCACGATCCGCATCTTCAGCCTGGCGGGCGATCTCGTGCGGACGCTGCAGAAGACGGACCGCTCGAGCTCGATCCTCGACTGGAACGTGCAGACCGACAATCAACTGCCGGTCGCGAGCGGCGTGTACATCTACCACATCGACGCTCCGGGCGTGGGCACCACCTTCGGCCGCATGGTGGTGTTCATGGAAAAAGAGCGCCTCAACAACTTCTAGGGGGATACGAACCATGCGCGAACCCATGGAACGATTTCGCTCCAACGGCGTGCGCCGGTTGCGTCTCCTCGCGATCGGCCTCGCCCTCGCATCCTGCCTCGCTGCGCAACCGGCGCGGGCGGCCGACGAGCGGGTGGGGACGGGCGGCGCGCTCGAGCTGCGCTTGCCGGTCGGCCCGCGCGGCTCGGCCTTGGGGGCACCGGTGGTCGCCGACGTGAACAACATCGAGGCGACCTTCTGGAACCCGGCGGGGCTCGGTGCCATCGAGCACCCGGAGGCGCTCTTCACGCACACCAACTACATCGCCGACATGAACCTCAACTTCGCGGCCGTGGCCTTGAGGCTGGGCGGCTTCGGCACCCTGGGGCTGCACGCCAAGGTGCTCGACCTGGGCGACGTCATCGAGACCACCGAGGACGCGCCCGAGGGCACGGGCGTGATCATCAATCCCACGTTCACGACACTCGGTGTGTCGTGGGGCCGCCAGTTCACCGATCGCGTGCTGTTCGGCGCCACGGTGAACTACGTCGACGAGAACATCCTCAACACGTCGGCGCGCGGCGTGGCCTTCGACCTGGGCGTGCAGTACATCACGGGCTGGCGCGGGCTGCGCTTCGGCGTGGCCATGAAGAACGTCGGTCCGGCGATGCACTTCACGGGCTCGGACTTCAACGAGAGCTTCCGGCCGCCCGATTCCGATCCCACGTCGAGGACGCGCGTCTTCAGCACCTCGTCGGCCAACTTCGAGCTGCCGTCGTTCTTCTCGCTCGCCGCCACCTACGACGTGTGGGCCGAGAACGCGAACCGCCTGGCTCTCTTGGGTGCCTTCCAGAACAACAACTTCGTCGGCAACACGTTCAACGGCGGTCTCGAATACTCATACCGCGATCAGTTCGCGGTGCGCGGCTCGTACTTCGGCTCGGTGCAGTCGCAGACTGACTTCAATACGGGCGCGTCCAGCTCGTCGCTCAAAGCCGGCGACGACCTCTACGAGGGACTGGCGCTAGGAGCCGGCGTGAAGCTGCCCCTGGGCGGCACTCGGCTCGGACTCGACGCCACCTGGCGGGCGGTGCGGAACTTCTTCGACGACACGCTGGAGATCGGCGCGCGCGTCGATTTCTGATCGCCGCCGGGAAAGCGAACGGCCCCAGGAGCTCGGCTCCCGGGGCCGTTTCGTTTGGCGGCGAGCCTT
>DATFWU010000050.1:0-7283 GCA_035259005.1 Candidatus Eiseniibacteriota bacterium | reverse complement strand
AACCAGGGCGAGGCCCGGCGCGACTCGCTCATGCAGAACCAGGTGTTCACGCGCATCGTCAAGGTGGTCTATCGCTACGACACCACCGACTCGGCCAAGAAGCCGGTCATCCAGCTCGACGACGCCCGCCGCGTGTACAAGAAGAAGCCCGATCACATTCGCGAGGTCCCGCTCCGGCACAAGGTGCCGGGGAAGAGCGACGACGTGGAGATCGACACCAATCCGAGCATGAGTGAAGAGGTGGCGAGCTTCGCATTCGAGCCGCGCGAGCGCTCGAACTATCGCTTCACGATCGAGGAGCGAAAGTGGGTCGGGGGGCACGTGATCTACAAGATCGGCTTCGAGCCCAAGTCGAAGCTCGATCCCTTCCCTTCCGGAGAAGTGTGGATCGACACCAACGAGTACGTGATCGTGCGCGAGGAGTTCTGGTACCGCGACCGCTCGCCGGCGCCTCTATTCTTGGACGGCATCGACCGCTGTGTGGTGGAGCGCTCGCGCGTCGACGGCAAGTGGTGGGTGATCACGCGCATTTTCGGCCGCGTGCGCCTGGCCGGGCCGGTGCTCGCCTTCGCCAACATCGGCAAGAGCCGGATCTCGAAGAACGTCGATTTCGCCGCCCTCTACACGAATTGGGAGGTGAACCGGGATCTGCCCGACTCCGTGTTCACGGCGCAGCCATGATTCGGGTCCTCTGGGTCGTGCTCTTGGGGCTGGCGTGGGGCACGGGCCTCGCGCGCGCACAAACCGCTCCGCCCGACTCGCTCGATCTGTTTCTGCACTCGCTCTCCGACTCGACCGACGACTATTTTGGCGCGCCGAGCGCGAGCTTCGACACCACCGGGCTCGATTCGCTCTTCGCGGTGGCCAAGGTGCATCCGCTCAAGCTCGCGCGCGGCGGGGATTTCTCCGTGTATCCGGTGATGCGTTACCACCGTACGGAAGGTCCGGTGCTGGGCGCGGGCGCGCGCATCACCTCGGTGTTGGGCGGCGTCGCGGATGCCCGGGGCTCCTACGGCTTCTCGGGCAAGCAGGGCCGCTACGCCGCGGGCTGGACGCGCACGCTGTGGCGTCCGGGACGCACGCGGCCCTCGGATCGCTACGGCTCGGGCCACATCGGCGAGGGCACGCGGCTCGACTTCTCGGCTCGCTACGCGCGCGAGACCCTGCCCATGATGCCCGAGCACGCGGCCTACGACCTGGGCGGCGCTTCGGCGCTGGTGAGCGGCTTGAACGAGCAGAGCGTCTACGAGCAACGCGGCGTCACGACTGGGCTCACGCTCTGGACGGGCGATTGGCGCTTCCTGGGCGGCTTTCGCCACGCGCTCGACCAGCCGATGGACGTGGAGACCGACTTCAGCTTCTTCGGTGATCGCGACGACGTGCCCTTCAACACGCTCGCCCAGCACGACGAATATTCCGAGGGCTACGGTGGCATCGCCTTCTACCGTTCTGACTGGGATTTCGCCGGGGTGCTCGACGCGCGCGGTGGGGGCGGCGACCGCTGGCGCCTGCGCGGCGCTCTGGGCAAGAGCCTGCGCGTGACCCACGCCTTCCGCTTGAGCCTGCAAGCCGAGGCGGGCGCGGCGGCGGCGAACGCGCCACGCCAGCGTCGGTTCGAGATCGGCGGCGCGCGCGCCGTGCCTTCGATCCCTTACGGCGAGGAGTCCGGCGATCACCTGCTGCTCGGCAAGGCCGAGCTCATGTACGGGACCGGGCTCCTCGAGATGCTGCACATCGGACATCCGCGCTGGATGGTGTTGCAGCCCTTCGGCTTCTTCCACTCGGGCGCGGCCTGGGACGATGCCGCCGAGCGCGACGTCATCTTCGCCAAGCCGCCGAGCGAGGCGTTCCATCAGTCGGCGGGCATCGGGCTCGCGCTGCGCACCGGCGTGCCCGACCTCGACACCTATCTTCGATTCGCTCTGGCCTTCCGCTTGGGGCAGGATTCGGGCGGGCCCTTGCCGCGCCTCACCATCCGCGTGCCGCTCGATCTGATCGGGAGGCTCTAGCCGCTCACAGCCGGTCGTTCTCCATCAACGTGCGCAGCGAACGTTCGAACGCCTGGGCTTGCTGGCGATCGTCGTCGCTCCCGTCCTGGCTCAAGTAGCCGCCGCGGTGCACGGCGCGTACGACGCCCTCGCGATCCACGAGCAGGGTGGCCGACGTATAGGCGCGGTCCTGTCCGCGGAGCCAGAGCTTCTCGAGCGCCGACCAGCGCTCGTCCACGGCCAGGAGGCCGCGAAGGCCGATGCGCTTGGCGTAGGCGCGCACCTCGTCGTCGGTGACCGCGTGCGGCGGCTTGGGATGATAGATGTCGATCACCACCAGACCCTTGTCGCGATACTTGTCGCCCCAGCCGGTGAGCACCGGGGCCGAGGCGCGGCAGAACGGGCACTGATCCGTCCAGAATCGGATCACCAACACCTTGCCCTTGAAGTCCGCGGGCTTGCGGTGTACGGGAGCGTCCACGAAGCGCAGATCGCCCCAGTCGGGCAGGCGCTTGCCCAGGACGTCCGAGCCCTCGGGGTCGGCGGAGTCCGCTCGCGCCATGGCGGCGAGTGAGAGCGCGAGCACGACCACAAGAGCACGGGCTCGCAAGGGATTCGTCATGCCCCGAGCGTAGCGCCGCGCGGCGCTCGGGCGCGGAGAATTTCCCGTCAATCTCGCCCGGCTCTGTGAGAAAATTCGCTCCGTGTCGTCCCGGCCCTTGTCCCGCATGCGTTTCCCTCTTGCCCTCCTGATCTCGCTCGCGCTCGGGACGAGTGCCGCGTTCGCCGCCCCGCCGTCCCTCTCGGGCCCGGGCGTGACCTTTCCCTTCTTCTCGCCCAACAACGACGGCGTCCAGGACATCACGCGCTACTTCTTCACCCTCGCGAGTGACACGGCGCTGGTCACCGTGGTCGTCCACGTCGACGCTTCGGGGGCGCCCGGGGCCGTGATCGATACCCTGCTCTCGAGCGGGTTCGTGGCCGTCGGCCCCGACACCGTCGAATGGAACGGCAAGACCACGGCTGGCACGAACGTGGGGGAAGGTCGCTACTGGATCACCGCGACGGCCGAGAACGTGGACGGCACGTCGACGGCCGCCCCCGACATCCCGGTCATCCTCGACACGACGGTTCCGCGCGACACGCTGGCCCAGCCGCCCAAGCTTTTCTCGCAGACCTTGATCCACGAGGTGGCGGGCGCCGCCTCGGACGCCAACGGCCTCGAGCATCTCGTCGTCACCCTGTTCGCCAAGGGCATGACGCTCGCCGACACGGTGTGCGCTCCCTGCGCGCCCGTGTCCTCGCCCTTCGATCTCTTCGTGCCCGATTCGGTCGCCGCCACCGACACGCTGCGCATCACGACCGACGCGCGCGACCCGGCGGGCAATGGCCGCGCGCGCACCGTCTTCGTCGTCGTGGACTCGATTCCGCCGCCGCCGCCGGTCCTCGATCCGATCGCCAGCCCCATCGATCGCGATTCGGTGGCGGTATTGGGGACGGCGAGCGAGGCCGAGTCCGTGTTCGTCACCTTCGACGGCGTATCCCGGGGGCGCGAGCGGGTGCTGAGCGGGTTCCGCTTCGACGTCCGCATCCGCCGCTTTCCCGAGGGAACCCACACCGTGGTCGCGCAGAGCGCGGACAAAGCCGGCAATCTCTCGCCGCTCAGCGCGCCGGTCACCTTCGTCTATCAGGAGGAGCTCGGCGTGGTCCTGCCCGAGCGCTTCATGGCCGGCCAATACCTGCAGGTGAACCTGAGCAAGCCGGCGAATGCGGTGCTCTTGCGCATCTACGATCTCACCGGGCGCCTGGTGAAGCGCCTCGAGGACCGCTCGACCAAGTCGGTCTACGAATTCGCTTGGGACCTGAGCGACCAAACCGGTAACCCGGTGGGCAGCGGCCCCTACGTGGTGGCCGTGGAAGCCGACTACGTGGACGGGAGCCGGCTCGCCAAGCGGCTCGCCATGGTGGTGACGCGATGAAGCGCGCCGGCGCTCTCGCTCCCGCGCTGCTCGCCCTGTGGGCCGCGAGTGCCGCGGCGCAGACCGTCCACTCGCCGGCCTTCGCCGCCCTCTCGGGGGGTGCGCGCGCCTACGCGCTCTCCGGCGCCGAGGTGGCGCTCGCCAACGATGCCGCGGCCGCCTTCGTGAATCCGGCTCGCCTCGCCTTCGTGCGCGGGCCGAGCTTCGTGCTCGGCTACGCGCGTCTGGTCGAGGACATTCCGTCCGACCGCGGCGAGGTTTCGTACTCGCAGCCGCTCGGCGATTCCATCGGCGCTCCCTTCCAGCGCGAGGCCGTGTATCGCACGACGCTGGCCGCGGCGGCCGAGTACCAGCGCCTGGAGCTCGCGCAGGGCTCGAACTACGGCGAGGTGACGGGCACGCTCGCGGCCGCGCTCGCGCCCGCCAACATCCTGGCCTTCGGAGCCGCGCTGCGCGGCCTGCGAACCCACTCCGATGTCGACGGACTCTCGGCCTCGGGCGTGGCGCTGGACCTGGGATTCACGATGTCGCTCATGCCCAATCTCGAGGTCGCTCTCGTCGCGCACAACATGACGGGCCACGTCCACTACGGGGACCGGCCCAACGAGACGCCGGGAAAGAGCGTGCAGTTCGCGGTGGCGTTCGCGCGCAACCGCTGGGTGCAGGCCGAGGCCGATTGGATCGCCGACTACAACGACGCCACCTCGGCGGCCTTCGGCGTCGAGGTGCTGCCGGAAGGCGTGCTCACGATCCGGGGCGGGCTCCGCCAGTGGATCGATCCCGAGTCGCGTACCGTGCCCTCGGCCGGGTTGGGTTTTCGGCGGCACGGTTTCTTCTTCGACTACGCCGCCCGCTTCGACTCCCAGGACGCGCTCGGGCTGCAACACCGGGTGTCGCTCGGGCTCCGGCGCTAGCCGGGCCCTCTTTCTTCGCTGGGCAATCGGAGTAGAATACGCCCGGCGTCCCCGCGGGCGCTGGCCCGTCCCCGCGAGCGCCATTCGATGGCTCAATCGCTCTCCGCCTGGCGGCCGATCCCGGCCCGAGAGCCTCTCGACGATTCCAACAAGGAGCTTCCGATGTTCCGCACGTGCGACCCGCAGCGCGCGCTGCGTTCGCTGGCCTTCGTGGCCGCGGGCGCGATCGCGCTCGGCTCCCTCACCGTCGCGTGGGCCGACGTTCCCACCACCGTGCCCTCACCGGGGCTGCGCGAGAGCACGCCTGATGTGGTGGCGCTCAAGAACGCGCGCCTCGTGCTCGCGCCGGGCCGCGTCGTGTCCAAGGGCACGCTCGTGGTGCGCGACGGTGTCATCGTGGCCGCGGGCTCGGGCGTGGCGATTCCCGCCGACGCCGTCCAGGTGGATCTCGCCGGCAAAACGATCTACGCCGGTCTGATCGACGGCTACTCGACCGCCGGCCAGCCCAAGAGCGATGACGCGCCGCCCGCGCCGCGCGGACCCGGCGGTCGCCCGCCCGCGCCCGCTCCCCCCGACGTCGGCTCTCCCTACTGGAATCCGCTCGTCGTGCCGCAGACGCACGCCAATCTCCAATTCCGCGCCGACAGCTCGGACTTCCGCACGTGGCGCTCGCAAGGCGTGACCGCGGCGGTGAGCGTGCCGCCCAAGGGACTCGTGAAGGGCACGAGCGCGGTCGTGTTGCTCGGCGACGAGGCGACTTCCCGGCTCGTGATCAAGCCCGACGTGGCCCTCGATCTCGCGATCACGGTGCCGCAGGACTTCAACCGCGCCGGCTATCCCACCTCGCCGATGGGCGCCTACACGCTGGTGCGCCAATCGTTCTACGACGCCGACTGGTACACGAAGGCGTGGGCCGCTTGGCAGAAGGACAAATCCTTGCCCAAGCCGGAGTCGAACGCCGCCTTGGACGCGCTCCAGGGCTATGCCGGCACGCTCAAGCCGGTGGTGATCGAGTGCGAGGACGAGCACGCCTGCGTGCGCGCCGACAAATTGGCCAAGGAGTTCAGTCTGCACGCCTTCCTACGCGGCTCGGGCATGGAGTACCGCCGCCTCGACGAGGTAAAGGCACTCCACCGCGCCCTCCTCGTGCCGGTCAACTTCCCCAAGGCGCCGGCGCTCGACAATCCGGACCAGGAGAAGTCGGTCGAGCTGACCGACCTCCTGCACTGGGATTTCGCCCCCGAGAATCCGGGCCGCCTCGACAAGGCGGGCGTGACCATCGCGCTCACCTCGGACGGGCTCAAGGACAAGGGCCAGTTCCTGAAGATGGTGAAGCTCGCCGTGGCGCGCGGGCTCGAAGCTGACAAGGCGCTGGCCGCGCTCACCACCACTCCGGCGAGCCTCTACGGCGTGAGCGATCGCCTGGGCACGCTCGACGCCGGCAAGATCGCCGACTTCGTGGTCACCGACGGCGATCTCTTCGCTGACAAGACGCGAGTGATCGAGACCTGGGTGGCGGGCAAGCGCTACGAAGTGGTGCGCACGCCGGCCGCCGATCCGCGCGGCACTTGGAAGCTCACGCTCGCGGGCCAGGGTTCCGCGCCCACGCTCAAGATCGAGGGCGACGTCGACAAGCTCACGGGCACGTTGCGTGTGGGCAACGAGACCAAGCTCAAGTCGGCGCAGATGACGGATGCGCTCCTCGCCATCACGCTGCCCGGCGATTCGCTGGGCTGGGGCAAGGGGACCGTGCGCATGAGCGGCACGGTGCTGGCCGACGAGATGATGGGCGAGCTCGATCAGCCGGACGGCACGCGGCTCGAGTGGTCGGCGGTGCGGAGCAGCCCCTACGTGGCGCCGCCCGACACCTCCAAGAGCAAGCCCGAGCCCATGGCGTCCTTCCCGGTTCCCTATCCCTTCAGCGCCTTTGGACGCGACCGTCTGCCTCCCCAGCCGGAGTGGGCCGCGTTCACCCACGCCACGATCTGGACCGAAGGCTCGGGCGGGCGCATCGACGACGGGACGCTGCTCGTGCACAACGGCAAGGTGTCGGCCGTGGGCAAGAACGTCTCGATCCCCAAGGGGGCCACGGTCGTCGACGCCACCGGCAAGCACATCTCGCCCGGCATCATCGACTGCCACTCGCACAGCGCCACCGACGGCGGGGTCAACGAGGGGGGCCAGACGGTGACCGCCGAAGTGCGCATCGGCGACTTCCTCGATGAGGACGACGTCAACATCTACCGCGAGCTGGCGGGCGGGACGACGGAAGCGCACGTCCTGCACGGCTCGGCCAACACGATCGGCGGCCAGTGCCAGCTCATCAAGCTGCGCTGGGGCATGGGCATGGACGACCTCAAGTTCGCCGGCTGGCTACCCACGATCAAGTTCGCCCTGGGCGA
>DATFWU010000049.1:0-7934 GCA_035259005.1 Candidatus Eiseniibacteriota bacterium | reverse complement strand
CGACGTAGCGTTTGCCCTCGTCGAACGCGCGGCGCACCGCCGGTGCGAACACGCGCCGATAGAAGCCGGCGCCCATCCGCGACACGATCTCGCGGTCGAACAGGGCGGCGGTCTGCGGCTTGCCGCTCAGCACGTGCCACTTCGTGCCGCTCGGCCCCGCGTGCTCGCCGGCCTTGTCGCTCACCCCGTCGAGGCGGCCGAACTTACGCGCCGCGACGATCTTGGCGAGCCACAACCCGTGCCCCTTCGCGCGCTCCTGCGCCATGCCCTGGGCACGAGCCTCGAGGCGATGGTATTCGGCGAAGACGTCGAAGCGCCGGACGGCGGCGAGCGGCGACGGGACGCGCGCGGCGACGGCAGGCTGCCTTCGGGGGGTGCGGGGGCGGGCAGGCATCGCGCGCATGATACCGCTCTCGCCGGGCGCGGGAAATCCACGATTGGCGGCGCTCGAGGCCAGAATTAGGATCAGAGCTCTACCGGCCCGACATCCTGGAGGCTTCATGCGACGTCGTGCGATTGCCCCCCTCCTCGCTGTCGCGGTTCCGTTTTTCGCCTCCCACGCCTTCGCCACACCCGTCCCCGGCCTGGTCGAGAGCTGGCCCGATTCGGGAAGCACCGACGGTTGGGCGGGCGGTGCGGTCTACGCCAACCCGGGCCACGACGGCGCTGGCGGGCCGGCCGACGGCTTTCTCGAGATCTCGTTGGGCGGGCCGGGAAATCTCGGGACGCGCTCAAGCAGTCTTTCGGCCTATTCCGGCGACTGGGTGGCGGCGGGCATCACGCAGGTGCAGTCTTGCCTCAACGATGTCGGCAACGCCGATCCGCTCGAGATCCACTTTTCGCTGGGCGCGACCGGCAACCGCTGGCAGTACAACCCGGGCTTCGTCCCACCCCTCCATGGCTGGGCGATCTTCACTGTCAACCTGACCGACTCCACCCAGTGGACGCAGACGATCGTGCCGTTCGGCGGCGGCACGTTCTCGGCCGCACTTCGGCACGTCGACGTGGTGAACGTGCGCCACGATCGGCCGCCCTTCGTACAGAACCCGGACGATCTGGCGGGCGACTTCGGCCTGGACGAGCTCGTGCTCTACGCGACCACCGGCATCACGCCCCATCCGGCGACCGGCGGACATCCGGTTCTCTTGCGCGCGCCCTGGCCCAATCCGGCGCGCTCCCCGCTCGCGCTCTCGTTCACGACCTTCGACAACGGACCGGTGCGCGTGCGCGTCGTCGACGCCATCGGACTGCTCGTGCGCTCGGCGGATCTCGGGACCATGACACCGGGTGAGCGCGCGTGGACCTGGGATGGGCTCGACGATCGCGGGCGCCGCGTCCAAGCCGGCGTGTATCGCGTGCAGGTGACGGGCGTGTCGGGGGGAACCAGCCAGCCCGTGGTCTTGTGGCGCTAGAGCAAGCCTACTCGGCGACCTGTCGCGGCGCCGGCGCGGCCGGCGCCACCGCTTCTTCCTTGCGATAGCGGCGCAGGTCGGGCGTGGCCGCGGCGGTCCATGCCGTGATGGCGAGACAGCCGATGCCGCCGCTCACCACCGAAGCCGTAGCGCCGAAGCCCTGGGCCACGAGTCCGGCTTCCATCTCGCCCAGCTGCGGGCCGCCCAGGAAGAACACCATGTTCACCGCGGTCATGCGGCCACGCAGATGGTCGGGCGTGGCCAGCTGGCGGATGATGTTGCGCAAGACCGCACTCACCATGTCGGCGGCCCCCGTGATCGCGAGCATGACGAAGGTGAGCCAGAACCAGCGCGAGATCCCGAAGCCCACGGTGGCGAGCCCGTAGATCGCGACCGCCCAGAAGAGCACCGCCCCTCGCCGCCTGATCGAGTCCACCCAGCGCACCATAACCAGGCCGACCACGATGGCGCCGATCGCGGGCGCGGCGTAGAGCGCGCCATAACCGTGCGCGCCCACGTGCAAGATGTCCTGCGCGAAGATGGGCAAGAGCGCCGTCGCCGACGAGAAGAAGGTGGCGAAGAAGTCGAGCAGCATGGTCGAGCGGATGAGCGGGTTCTGGAACACGAAGCGCAGGCCGTCGAGGGCCGACTTCACGCTCAGCTCGGCCCGGTCCTGGGCGCTGCGCTCGGGCACGTCGCGCATGGCGAGGAGCGCCCAGATCACCATGAGGAAAGAGACCGCGTTCAAGGCGTACACCCAGGCCACGCCCAAGGTCGCGATGACCACGCCGCCCAGGGACGGGCCCAGGATCGAGGCCGCCTGGAACATGATGGTGTTCATGCTGAGCGCGTTGGGCAGGTCCTCGCGCGACACGAGGCTCGGGATGAGCGCGTTGCGCGCCGGGCCGTCGAAGGAGCCGAAGGAAGTGCCGAGAGCGGCCAGGAGATAGACCGGCCACACGGTCTTCACACCGGAGAAGGTGAGGATGGCGAGGGCCGTGGCGGAGAGCGCCATGCCGGTCTGCGTATAGAGCATGAGCCGGCGCCGGTCGAGCGCGTCGGCCACCACGCCGCTCATCAGCGAGAGCCCGACGATGGGCAGGACGCGCACGAGCCCCACCATGCCGAGGGCCAGCCCCTTCTTCTCCTCCGGCACGAGGAGCGACACGTGCCAGAGGATGGCCGCGTTCTGCATCATCGAGCCGGTGAAGGAAATGAGCTGGCCGGCCCAGAGGAGCCGGAAGTTCCGATATCGAAGGGCTTTGAAAGAATCCGAAAGTGGCATGCTGCGTGACGGCTGCGAGCCGAGCGTCCCCCTTCCGTCGCAAGATACTGGAGGAGAGCGCCCCGCGTCACCTCGTCTCTTAGGAGGACTCCGTCGGTTGGGTGGCGGGCGCGAGCGCCAGAGCCAGCATGTAGCAGAGGCCGCCCGCGACCAGTGTCCAGGTGAAGCCGTTGTTGATGGCGATCACCATGGCGAGCACCGAGCCCAACACCGAAGTGCCGCCGTTCACCGACCAGGCCCACGGCACGAGCGTGGCGCGCCCCGCCGAGAGTCGCGCGAGCCCCAGAGGCATGGCCGTGCCGAGCAGAAACCCGACCGGCGCGAGCACGAAGACGGCGACGAGAACGCGCGCCGGGCGCCCGAGGCCGATCAGCGCCTTGAGCAAGGGCGGCCACACCCACGCCGACAGGGCGACGGCAAACAGAATCAAGAAGAGCCGCGTCGTGAGCGCCCCTCCGGCGCGCCCGAGCGGCACGTCGCGCACCGAAGCGCTGCCCAAGCCGGCCGAGAGCAAGAGGGTCGAGAGCACGACGCTCAAGGCCAGCGCCGGGTGCCCGAGGAAGAGCATGAGGCGCTGCAGCGCTCCGATCTCGACCAGGATGAAGCCCAGGCCGAGAGCGGCAAAGTAACCCATCGCGGGTACGGCGCGGGCCGCCTGAACACGCGCGCCACTCATCGCCGGGACGAGAACCAAGAGCACGCAAATCACGAGCGAGACCAAGAGGAGCGCAGTCAGGAGAAACACGGCGCGCGAGTTCATGCGCTCGCCGGTCATGGGCAGGAGGCCGCGCCAGAACGTCATGGGCTTCACCACATAGAAGAAGAACGGGCGGTCATCCGTCGTGGGCGAGAGATCGAGCGCCTGGCGCGCGATCACAGCATGGAAATCGGGGGCGGCCAGCATCTCGCCGTAGAGTCCCTTGCCGGGCCGGCCGGGAGCGGCGATCAGCTCGAGGCCGGCGCGCGCGCATTGGGCTTCCAGCCTTTGCACGTCGGCTTCCGTGAACCCCGAGTTCTTGACCAAGACACTCGCGCGATCGGCCTGGCGCACCACCGCGATGTGGCGCGAGGGCTCGGCGTCGCCGCGACGACGCAGCGCTTCGAGGGCCAGCGACACGAGGCGGATCGATTGCTGCGGCGGCTCCTCGTAATAGCGCTGAATGGACACGATGCCGTCGGGCGTGAGGTGCGCGAGGTAATCCTGGTAGGCCTCGACCGTGTACAGCGTGTTCTCGGTCAGCGAGAAGGCCCCCGCCGCCGTGGCCGCGTAGGTGTCGACGTAGCCCGCCTGGATCACGTCGAAGCGCTCGTGCGAGCGGCGGATCTGGCTTCGCGCCTCGTCGGTCACGACGTGGATCTCGGGGCGGCGATAGATCCCGCCGGAAAAGTCCGCGTAGCGGCCCTCGAGCAGTCCGACGATGATCGGATTCACCTCGACGGCGGTCACCCGGCGCGCGCCGGCGGCCACGGCCGTAAGCAAGTCCACGCCGCCACCCGAGCCGATCACGAACACGCTCGGCTTGGGCTCGAGCGCGTACTGCACGGCGATCAAGCGGTCGAGGAGCGGACTCAAGCTCACGGCGCGTCCGTCCCAGCGCGCGATGAGCGTGTTGGAGGCGGCGTCGATCTCGAGCAGCAGCGTGTCGGGCTCGCCGAAGTTGCGCACGGTGACGCGCGAGAACGAGTTCCACTTCTCGTATTGCACGCCGGTCTGGCGCCGGCCGCGCGAGTAGCGCAGGCGCAGGAAGTGGCCCTGCGTGTCGGCGACCACGAGAGCGATGGCGAGCGCGGCCAGGAGGCCCCCGCCCAGCACCTGACGCCCGCGCCCGCCGGCTTGGCCGAAGCAGGCAGCGGCGATCCCGGCGAGAGCCGCGGCCAACACGATGGCGCCCGGACCGCCGACGAGATCGAGCGCCGGCACGGCGGCGAGACAACCGAGCCCCGCCCCCACCAGATCGAAGAAGTAGAGCCGGCCCGCCGCCTGGCCGTGGTGGCGGAAGAGAATCGGCCCCACGAGCCCGCCCAGGAAGAACGGCACCACGTTCACCACATAGAGCATGGCGATCGAGAGCAGAGCCGCCGCGCCCATGCTTCCGCTCTCGGCGCTCGTGAGGAAGCGATACGCCGGATTGTCGGCCAGCAGCAGATAGCAGATCGGAATCGAGACGGCTTCGAGGGCGGCGGCGGTGAAGCAGGCGGTGGCGAGCTTCTCGCGCGTGAACCAGCCAGGCACGAGATAGACGCACAAGCCGGCGGCCGCGAGCCCGAAGAGCGCGACCGAGATGGCGAAGAAGGCGAAGTGGTACCACATCACGACCGAGAGGACGCGGGTCAGCGACACCTCGAGGAGGAGGAGCGAGGCGGTGACCGCGAAGAGGCCGGCTTGGACCCAGGGCGAGGGCGCGCGGGACGAAAGCTCGGCGGGAGCGGGACGAGACACCAAGCGCGGGTTTCTCCGGAAATCAGGGCGGGAGCCGTGACAAGCAAATGCCGGCCCGAGGACCGCCACGAGAGAAGAATGTAGCGCGTCGAGCGGCCGGGCCGCCAGAGCCCTAGGCGGCGCGCCGCCCGGCCACGCTCATCCGCTCCTGGAGCGCGCGGCGCACCGCGGCCAGGAGTCCCTCCGGCGTGAACGGCTTCTCGAGCAGGCGGGTCGTGGCCTCGCGCATGCCGTGCTTCACCAATTCGTCGCCCGTGTATCCGGACATGAAGAGCGTGGGCAGCTCCGGCCGCTCGTGCGCGATCCGGCGCACCAGGTCGCCTCCGCCCATCCTGGGCATGACCACGTCGGTGAGCACGAGATCGAACTCGGTCGGCCGGGCCGAGAACTGCTCCCAGGCGTCCTGGCCGTCGCGCGCGGAGCATACGCGATAGCCGTGCTCGCCCAGCACCTCGCACACCAGCTCGCGCACCACGTCTTCGTCCTCGACCACGAGGATCGTCTCCGTGCCCGCGAGCCCCGCGCTCACGTAGGCCTGCGAGGGTGCGGTCTCCGGCCGCGCCGCCGACTCGGGCAGGAAGACGCGGAAGCTCGTGCCGCGGCCCGGCTGGCTCGCCACCGCGATGTGGCCGCCGGCACGCTTGACCACGGCGTAGACGCTGGCAAGGCCGAGCCCCGTGCCCTTCCCCAGCTCCTTGGTGGTGAAGAAGGGCTCGAACAGATGCGCGCGCGTCTCGGGATCCATGCCGAGACCAGTGTCACTCACCTCGAGCAGCACGTGCGGGCCCTTGGCTTCGGGATCCGCCTGCTGGGCCGCGCTCTCCGACACGCGCGCCGTGCGCACCCGGAGCACGCCGCCCTCGGGCATGGCGTCGCGCGCGTTGAGTGCGAGATTCAAGATCACCTGCTCGACCTGGCCGCGATCGCCCTCGACCAGGCAGGCGTCGGGCGCGCTCTCGACGACGAGCTCGATGTTCTCGGCCATCAGGCGGTGCAGGATCTCGCCCGCGGCGCGCACCGCCTGGTTGAGATCGACGATGGTCAGCTCGAGCACCTGCTTGCGACTGAAGGCGAGGAGCTGGCGGGTGAGCGCGGCACAGCGCTCGGCGGCGTCCTTGAGCCGCTCGGCCGCGGTGGCCAGGGGCCCCGGCTCGGGAAGCCCGCGCACCAACGTGCCGGCGTAGGTCAGGATCACGGTGAGCAGATTGTTGTAATCGTGGGCCACGCCGCCCGCGAGCCGCCCCAGCGCCTCCATCTTCTGCGACTGGTGCACCTGCTCGGCGCGCTCGCTTTTCTCGATGCGCTCGATGGCGACCGCGACGTGGGCCGCGAACACGGTGAGGATGCGCGCGTCCTCGGCGGTGAAGGGCGGGCCCGCCTCGATGCGGGTCACGTTGAGCACCCCGATCACGCGGTCCTTGACGGCGAGCGGGACGCAGACACCGGTCGTGATCTGGCGCGCGCGCTTGATGTGCTCGGGGAACTTCGAGCGCATGTTCTCGTCGTCGAGGACCAAGGCCTCGTTGTGCGCCGCCACCCAGCCCGAGATGCCCTCTCCTGTGCGTACCACGGAGCCGCGCACGAACTCGGCGTCGCGGCCGCTGACGGCGCGGCAATGCAGCTCGCTCGCCGATTCGTCGAACAGGAAGACCGAGGACTGCTCGGCCATGAGAGCGGCACGCACGTGCTCGGCCAAGGTCTCGAGCGCGCTCTCGAGATCGAGCCGCCCGCCGACCTCGACCATGCCGTCGAAGAGCGACGACAGCCCGGCCAGTCGCGAGCGCAGCGATTCCTCACCCAGGCGCGCCTGGAACAGCTCCATGCGCAGCGCGTGCATCTCGGATTGCTTGAGGAACGTGTAGAGGCAGAAGAGGAGAATGAGCGAGCCCAGCCCGCCCACCAGCAGACCGCGCGTCTGCGCGGCCGGGAGCAGCGGCTGCAGGTCGCCCTGGAGCTGTCCCAAGTAGAGGACGACGACCGACATCCCGAGCACGAACATGAGGACGCTGGTCAAGGACCACATCCACGCGTTCCGCCGCTCGAGACGGCGCAACTCCTTCTCGGTACGTCCTTTGACCGGCCTCGCCTTCACGCGCTCCCCTCCCCGGAGGACCCCGGATTGTTTTCGGCGGAAAGAGGCGCGTTCTGAAGGTGGGATGCGGCCCCAACGAGGCGTATCCTCGGTGCGCCACCTGAGCCGGAGGGGCTTCCATGGCCCACGTAAAGGACACGCCCGAGGATCGACTCGCCCTCCAGTCACTCGTCGGGCGGGAGTGCGTCTACAAGGAAAAGATCATCATCTGTTTGGTTCGCATGACCGATGTCGACATTTCCGAGTGGGGAGTCGGCTTCCAATTCGACGTCGTCCCCGCTCCCGGCTTTGTCGACGTCGGCCAGGCCCAGCGGGGTGTGAAGGCAGCCTGGGACGTGCTCGGCGTCCACGGGACCTTTGTCGATGGCATGTGGGTGAGCTGGACGATCGTGACCGGTCCGGACCAAGTGCAACGAATCAAAGAGCGGGCACTCGAGCACCCGACGCCTTTCGCGCTCATGGAGATCGTGAACGACCTGACGTACGGCCGGATTCCTCGACCCGCGGAGGAGCCCTGAAAAAGCAAATCGGGCGGCGCCGGCCGCCCGATCGAAAATCATGGTAGCGCTGCGGGGATTCGAACCCCGGTTTGATGGCTGAGAAAAAGAACCTGGGCTAAAGTCGCTGTCCCCACAACTCACGTCCGAGCAATGCACTAGCAGCACAACACAAGAGCCCGTCGACAGATACATCGGCGGGCTCTTG
>DATFWU010000048.1:0-4267 GCA_035259005.1 Candidatus Eiseniibacteriota bacterium | reverse complement strand
ACCGCCGATCCGGCGCCGACGCAGGAGCCGGATCCCGGCAAGACGGATCCGTTTGGATCGCTGGGCGGTGGGGGCACTGGTCTCGACGCGAATCGGGCAGTCACCATGGCTCCCGAGCGGCCAGACCCCAAACAGGTCGTGGTCCTCGATGATCTGCCGCGCGAGGTGTACTCGCCCAAGCCGGAATATCCCGAGCTGGCGCGTCAGGCTCAGATGGAGGGCACGGTGATCCTGCGAGTCCTCGTGAATCGGGAAGGGAACGTTCAGGAAGTGATCCTGGAGCGCTCGAGCCCCGTGTTCGACGAGGCAGCGGAGAAAGCCATCCGCCAGTGGCGATTCCGGCCGGGGATTTTGGACCACGTGCCGGTAGCCGCCTGGGTCACGATCCCGGTGCGTTTCGTGCTGAACGAATGACGTCCCCACGGCTGGCCACTTTGGATCTCGTGAGCTGGCGTGTGGGCCTGGGCAGGTGGACCAACTTACATGTTCTGGAGCATGGGATTGGTCCACCTTCATCCAGTCGATCCGCGACCATTGGGGAGTGGCGCACTTACATGCCCCAGGGCATGTGAGTTGACCACTCTTCGCTCTTAGTACTAGCTCCGGGGTGGGACAGAAAGTGGCGCACTTACATGCCCCAGGGCATGTGAGTCGACCACTTCGATCTGCCCATTTGCCTGCCCGGGCCAGACGATTTGGCGCGCACTTGCAGCCACTGGTCGGTTTCGTGCCGCCGCAGGTCATGCGCAAAAGCGGCGATTTGACACGTTTCTATCAAGTTACGGGTGGAGCTCTGCCTTATCTTGACGTCGATTGGGCGCGTCACTAGGCTTCGCCGAGCTTTGATCCGTACCCTCGCCATCACGATCCGGCATCGGTAGCGCCTGCAAGCGAAGGCAAGGCGGTACCCCGTTCCGGCTCCGCATTCGCGACTCGCCTCGTGGTAACGATTTCGGCCCGCTGCCCCGGGCCAGGGCCGGGAAGCGTCTTGGATCCCGAGGGTGCCAGGCCGTGCGGGAAGACTTCCCGCGGACCCCGGTCTCGAGACTCGATGGGAGAGAACACATGTCATCGACCCCGTCGCCGCCCTATGCATCCCCGGCTGCCGTTCGGCCGCACCGCCCTCTGTGGGCGCGCGCGCTCGCACTCATCACTTCGCCGCGCTCCGTGTTCGAGGAGTTCATCGATCGTCCGTCATGGTTCTGGCCGACCATGTGGTTGAGCATCATCACCATCGTGATCGGTTTTGCGATGTGGGACTCGGTGATCGCTCCGTATTCGCTCGAGCGCGCTCAGAGTGGCGGCGCGCCGGCCGAATCGATCGCGAAGATGGAGGAGGTGTTCGCCAAACCCGCCACGCGCATCATCGGCTCGGTGGCCCCGGGCGCCGTGAACTTCCTCGCCATCGTGATCGAAGGGCTTTGTCTGTTCGCGCTGACGAGCTTTCTCATGGGCGGCAAGGCGACCGTGAAGCAATCGATCGCCGTCGCCTCGCACGCCATGCTCGTCCACATTCCCAAGGCGATCATCGTCGTGCCGCTGGCCATACAAAAGCAGGACCCCACCGTCACTCTCGGACCAGGCGCGCTCCTGCCGGTGTCCGAGGCGACGGGTTACGGGCAGAAGGTGTTGGCGATGATTCTCGCCAATCTGGATCTTTTCAATCTCTGGGCCCTGGCCTTGTGCATCTTAGGGATGTCCGTGGTTTCCCGGCTGCCTGCCAAGCAGGTGGCGGTGGCGATCGTCGGGGCTTTCCTGGCCTGGACCGTGCTGTCTCCGCTGCTTTTCGCCCTGTTCCAGAAGTGATCGCAGCAACTTCGAGAGGGCCGCGTCCGTAGGGAGCACGATCGTGCCCGGGCAGTCCACCGTCACCAAGGAGCGCGGCATGTCGTTGTGGGTTCGACCGTTGACCGTGGGGAGGAGTTTCGTGACCGGACAGCCGGCGAGGTGGGCGTCCGGGCTCGGCGGCCTGGTTTTGATCCTGGCCGGGCCGGCCCGGGCGCAGACACCCGTGACCGCGGACCAGGTGGTCCAGATGGCGCTCCAGAAGAATCCGACCGTCCTGAGCGCCGAGCAGAACATCAAGCTGGCGGGGGGAGCGCTCACTTCGGCGCGCTCGGTGATCCTGCCCAACCTTTCCTTGACCCAGAACTACGCGCACACCAACTCGCGATCGGAGCGGGCCAAGATCGATCCCAATACCGGGGCGATCACCGCCGGCTCGTTCAACCTCGAGAACTACAACGGCGGCTTGCGGCTCACGCAGTCGTTCATCGATTTCTCGGGCTGGGCGGGCATCCGCTCGGCCAAGGCCGGCTTGGAGTCCGCTACGGGGAGCACCTCGGCGACGCGCGCGACCGTGGCCTTGCAGGCCTACACGCAGTTCTACACGGTGCTCAAGGCGATCAAGCTCACCACGGTGGCGCGCCAGAGCGTGCAGCTCGCGCAGGATCAGCTCAAGCGCACGCAGGCGCTCTTCGAGCTGGGCTCGGTGGCCAAGGGAGACGTGCTCAAGCAGCAGGTGCAGGTGTCGCAATCGCAGCTCGACGAGATCAACGCGCGCACCGCGATCGAGGTCGAGCGCGCGCGCCTGGTCAGCTTCCTGGGTCTCGAGCCGACGACCAAGCTCGAGATCGACACCACGCTCACCGAGGCCGCAGTGCAGTTCGACTCGGCCTCGGTGTGGAAGGACGCGTTCGCCAACCGGCCCGAGCTGGCGGCCGCGCGCGCCGACCTGGCGAGCGCCGGCGCCCAGCTCGGCGGGGCGCAGGGCCGGCGCTATCCGACGCTCGGCGGCGCGGCGACCTACAGCTATTCGCTCAACAACAAATTCCCGGGGTCGTTCGACGAGATCGACGGGAACTCGAGCCGGAATCTGAGCTTGAGCTTCAACCTGCCGATCTTCGACGGCCGCTTCACCAAGGGCCAGATCAACGAGGCCAAGGCGCGCAAGCTCCAGGCCGAGTACGCGATGCGTACGCAAGAGCTGCTCATCGCCGTGGACGTGAACACGGCGCTGCAGGCGGCCTATCAGGCGCGCGAGCGCATCAACGTCACGCGCGACGGTCTCGCCTCGGCCGAGGAAGACATGAAGCTCTCGCAGGAGAAGTACAACGTCGGATCCGCCACCGTCCTGGATCTGATCGACGCGCAGGTCGCCCTCACGCGGGCGCGCAGCGACTACATTTCCGCTCTGGCCGACGCGCAGGTGGCGCAGATGCAGCTGCGCCGTGCCCGCGGCGAGAAGTTCTGATCAGCGAGGTCCCGTGAAGATCGGAAAGAAGTGGTGGTTCATCGGGGGAGGAGCCCTGCTCCTCCTCTTCATTGTCGCCATCATGTTCCGCCCCAAGCCGGGGAAGAGCGTGCAGGTGACGGCCGCGGCGCGCGAGAATCTCGTGGCGCTGGTCAAGGCGCCGGCCACGCTCGAGCCCAAGACGATCGTCAACATCTCGGCCGAAGTGCCGGGCAAGATCGTGCTTCTCTCCGTGGTCGAGGGACAGTCGGTGAAGCGTGGCCAGCTTCTGCTCAAGCTCGATCCGGCGGGCTACGAGGAAGACGTGCGCCAGTCGGAAGCCATGCTGTCCTCGGCCCAAGCGCGCCTGCGCTCGGCCAAAGCCACTTGGGACGCCGCGCAGCCCTTGTACAAGCGCCAGAAGGCGCTCTTCGAGCAGAAGCTCCTCTCCAACGGCGAGATGGAAGCCGCCGAGCGCGACTTCCTGAACGCGCAGAACGAATATGCGGCCGCGCAAGAAGAAGTGTCGCGCAGCAAGGCGGCCCTCAACGCGGCGCGTGACCGCTACGCCAAGACGGTGTTCACCGCGCCCATCGACGGCACGGTGACCGGGCTCAACGTCGAGCAGGGCGAGATCGTGATCACCGGCACCATGAACAACCCCGGCACCCGCATTCTCTCGGTCGGCGACATGAACCGCATGCTGGCCAAGGCCGACGTCGACGAGACCGACGTCATCGATCTCAAGGTGGGGCAGAAGGCGACCATCACCGTCGACGCCTTCCCCGATTCCACGTTCCCGGCCCACGTGAGCGAGATCGCACACTCGGCCAAGACCGGCACCACGAGCTCCTCGGGCGAGACCGACTTCGAGGTCAAGGTGCTGTTCGACAACCGCGTGCCGCGCATGCGTCCGGGCATGACCGCCGACGTGGCGATCGAGACCGCGGCCAAGGACAGCGTGCTCGCCGTGCCCATCCAGGCGGTCGTGACGCGCTCGCCCGAGGATCTCAAGAAGATCGACTTCAAGAAGGC
>DATFWU010000047.1:0-8493 GCA_035259005.1 Candidatus Eiseniibacteriota bacterium | reverse complement strand
GGACGAGACCGAGTCGAACCTCCAGGAGTTCCTCTCGGGCTTCATGCCGCCGCGGCGCAAGCGCCGCAAGGTGGCGGTGAGCGAGGCGCGCGAGCTCTTGTTCCAGGAGGAAGTAAACAAGCTCCTCGACATGGACAAGGTGATCTCGGAAGCGCTCGATCGCGCCGAGAACACGGGCATCGTGTTCATCGACGAGATCGACAAGATCGTGGCTCCGTCCTCGGGCGGGGGGGCGGGCCCGGACATCTCGCGTGAGGGGGTGCAGCGCGATCTCCTGCCCGTGGTCGAGGGCTCCAACGTGCCCACCAAGTACGGCATGGTGAAGACGGACCACATCCTGTTCCTGGCTTCGGGAGCCTTCCATCACTCCAAGCCTTCGGACCTCATTCCCGAGCTGCAGGGGCGCTTCCCGATCCGCGTCGAGATGTCCTCGCTCACGCAGAAGGATTTCGTGCGCATCCTGACCGAGCCCGAGAACGCGCTGGTCAAGCAGTACCAGGCGCTGCTCGCCTCCGACGGCGTCAAGCTCACGTTCGACGACGAGGCCATCGACGAAGTCGCGCAGATCGCCATGCGGGTGAACGAGGAGATGGAGAACATCGGCGCGCGGCGCCTGCACACAGTGATCTCGACCTTGCTCGAAGACGTGCTGTTCGACGTGCCCGAGAGCGGCAAGAAGAAGATCCGCATGACCAGGCAGTACGTGCGCGAGAAGCTCGAGCCGGTGCTCAAGAGTCCCGACCTCACTCGCTACATTCTGTGATTTGCCCGTGAGCCTCCGGGCCGGCGCGCTGGCGGCCGCCGTGCTCGCGCTCGCCGCCTGGCTCACCGCCGGCTGCGCCAAGAAGCTGCCGCCTCCCGGCGGCAAGCTCGACACCGAGCCGCCGCACATCCTGAGCGTGAGCCCGGACTCGGGCGCCGTCGCCGTGTCCCGGCGCGGGCCGCTGGTGATCGGCTTCAGCGAGAGCATGGCGCATCGCGATCCGGCCACCTGGCTGGTGCTCGGGCCCTATGCGCGCCTGGGCGGCGCGCACTGGAAGGAGCACGCCATCACGGTCGACCTCACCGACTCGCTGCGCGCCGACCAGACGTACACGCTCGTGATCTCGAACGCGGCCACCGACGCGCGCGGCAACCGGCTGCGTCCGGCGCGCTCCCTGATCTTCACCACCGGCACGGCGTTTGCTCCGGGGGTGATCGCGGGGCACATCGAGGGCAGGGGCGGGCACTTCGGCGAAGGTGTCTTCGTGTGGGGCTATCGCGCCGACCTGGGCCACGCGCCTGACAGCACCTCGCGCGACTTCGACGCCCTGACCGTGGGGGGTGAGGCGGGACGCTTCGCGCTGCTCGGTCTTCCGGTGCCATCGAAATGGCGCTTGTACGCCTTCTATGACGCCAACCACACGCAGAGCTTCGAGCCGGGCATCGATCTCCTGAACGTGCTCGACAGCACGATCACGCTCACCGCGGACGCCCCCCGGGCGGACAGCATCCGGCTCGTGAGCGTGGATCCGACCGCGCCGGCGACCGCGCAGGGCCTGGTCGTGGACTCCCTCGGCGCGGCGGCCGTCGATTCCGCCGGCCGCTCCGATCCCCATCTCAAGGTGTGGGTCGAGCCGCTCGATTCGGTGGTGACGAAGAAGGGCGTGACCAGCGCGACCAGCGTTGCGGCCGGGGCATTCCGCTTTTCGCTGCCGCCGGGGCACTATCGCCTGCGCGCCTTCCTCGATCAGGATGCCAACGGGATCTACGACGCGCGCCGTGAGCCGGCGGGCCCCCCGGTCGACGTGACGGCCGATCCCGCCGCGCTCCTCTCGAATATCCGCTTGAGGGCACCGGAACGACGATGAGACAGGTCGAGAAGTGGCACGGGGCGGGGAACGACTTCGTCGTGGTCGACGGCCGCCAGGGGGCGGGCCCGCCCGACTGGGAGAGCTGGACACGCGCCGCTTGCGACCGCCGCCGCGGCATTGGCGCCGACGGCGTGCTGGTGCTCGAGAAGCATCCGTCTCTCGATTTTCGGATGCATTACCGCAACGCCGACGGCGGCGAAGCCGACATGTGCGGAAACGGCGGCCGCGTGCTCGCCGCCTTCGCCAGCGCGCGGGGGCTGGGCCGGGGTGGCGTGGTGCGTTTCTTGTCGCGCTGGGGCGAGCACGAGGCGAGCGTGCGCGAGGTCGACGCCGGACGCTACGACGTGACCTTGTCTCTGCCCGACGTGCCCGAGCCCGAAGAGCTGGAGCTCGACGCGCCGTGGGGGCGAAGGCTCGGCGCCGTCTTGGTACGCGCCGGCGTGCCCCACCTGGTCGTCGATCGCGCGCAAACGCCGGCCGCCGGCCTCGACGCGGTCGACATCGTGGGCTGGGGCCATGCCCTGCGCAGCCACACCCGCCTCGGCGTCCCGGGCGCCAACATCGACTTCGTGGAGCGCGGGGCGGGCGGCGTCATCGGCGTGCGCACCTACGAGCGCGGCGTCGAGGGCGAGACCCTGGCCTGCGGCACCGGGGCCACCGCCACCGCTTCGGCGGCCGCCCATTGGCGCTGGGGCGGCTCGCCGGTTCGCCTGCGCACGCGCGGCGGCGATCTCCTCTCCGTCACCTTCGAGAACGCGGACGGAGCCCTGCGGAACGTGAGCCTGCAGGGCCCCGCCACGCGCGTGTTCACGACCGAGTTCGACGGCTAGTCCTTCGCCGCCACGGTCTCGCCGCTCGACTTCTCCCAGTTCAAGAACAGAAAGCCTCCGGGCGCCGGAAAGGGCGCACTGCCGGGCGGGGGCGTGACCTGGAGCTGCAGCTCCTCGACCGGATTTCGCGAACAATCCCAGCACGAGAGCGCCCAGTCGCCTTCCCGTCGGGTGCGCGAGAGCAGCATGACGTGGACCAGCGCGCTGTCCGTCACCGGCGCATTGTCGCGATAGAGATGCCCGTAGGCCCACAGCGCGAGCGACGACTGGATGGTGGGCACGAGCGGCGTGTGCACGTGGGAGGCGCCGTGATAGTAGAGGCCCATGATGACGCCGCCGAACCGTGGATTGAACGGGATGTCGCGCGTCTGCACGCGGTCCATGACCAGCTTCCAGCGCGCCCCATCCTGGGTCATGAAGGTGGCCGTGCCGTCCACCGAGTCGCCGGTCGCGCCGCGGTCCGTGGCCGTGATCGCGATCGTTCCCGTGACCGGCGCCACGTTGTTCGAATAAGGGCCGAGGTGCGCCTTCTTCTCCAGATCGGCTTTCTGGTCCGCCGGGCGCTCGGCGATCACCGCGGCCGCGCTATCGGCGAACGGAAACGGCCCGGGCAGGATCTGAATGACAGCGCCACCCCCGGTGACACGCATGGTCTTGGGGGAGGAGCCCGCGTCCGCGTCGCCGCCCATGGCCATCTCGTGGTCCATTTCGGTTGCCGCCGCCGGCTTGGCCGCCACGACCTCCAGCTTGGCGCGCATCCCCAGCATCTTGTGCGACCCGTTGCCGATCGGGCAGTAGGTCTCGAACGTTCCGGCGGGAAGCGAAGCGGCGAGCGTGGCCGTCTTGCCGGCCGCCACCTGCGCGATCTCTTTTTCGACGCCGTGCCCCTCGACCTCGAAGCCGTGCGGGATCGCGCCCTTGTTCACGATCTCGAAGCGCACCGGCCCGGGCCGGACCACGGCGGGCTCGAGCTCGACCTTCCATTCGTAGAGCTCGACTTTGACGACGGCCGCCGGGGCAGCCAGAACGGGCGAGGCAAGCAGCAGGGCGATGAGCGCCCCGAAGGCGCCATTGTTGACCGGGCCGGGGACGAGGGTGTCTCTTGTGCGCATGGTCATTCCTCCTTCGATCACGGTGAGTGGCTCGCGGCTCCAACCGTTCGATCCGCGTCCCCGCGGCTTTATTCCCGGCTCGGCGGCAGGGAATAAACGCCGGGCTGCCCCGGTCTAGGAGAAGAGGGACCGGTGGCCGAATCCACGACCAAGGCGCTCGCCCCGCGCGAGCGCGAGCGCTTCGAGCGGCTCGTTCTCGTCCATCTCGACTCGGCGTACAACCTGGCGCGCCACCTGGTGCGCGACCCGGATGACGCCGAGGACGCGGTGCAGGAGGCTTTCGTGCGCGCACTTCGCCACTTCGGCGGCTTTCGGGGTGAGAGCGGCCGCGCCTGGCTCCTGGCCATCACCCGCAACACGTGCTGGAACCAGCTCGAGAAGCGCCGCGCGCGCCTGGCCCAGACCGAGTTCGACGAGACGCTGCACACCCCCGAGCCGGCAACGCCGTCGCCCGAAGCGGATCTCGACCGGGCCATGGCAGCCGACGTCGTGCGCCGATCGCTCGATGAGCTTCCGCTCGTGTTTCGCGAGGTGCTCGTGCTACGCGAGCTGGAGGATCTGTCCTATCGGGAAATCGCCGAGGTGACGGGCGTCCCGGCCGGCACCGTGATGTCGCGCCTGGCGCGGGCGCGTGCGCACCTGGCCGAGGTCCTGCAAGCGAAAGGATGCGTGGCATGACCGAGCTTTCGCATCGCGAGGTGAGAGAAAGGCTCTCCGCCCATCTCGACGAGGAGCTCGATCCCGTCGCGAGCGCCGAGGTCGCTGCGCACCTGCGAGCCTGCGCCGAGTGTGCCGGCGAGGCGGCTCGCCTGGGTTCCCTGCGCACCACGCTTCGAGGCCACCTCGAAGCTCATGCCGCGCCCGATCCGCTGCGGGCCCGAATCGAAGTTCTGCTCGGGCCGACGCACCGCCCCGAACACCGGCGAAGCTTCTCCTGGAAGCCCGCCGCCTGGGCGGGGGCGGTCGCCTTCGCGACCATCGTGGGCTTCCTCCTCGCGCGCGCTCCGATCGATGCCGAGCAAGCACTGGCCCAAGAGGTCGTCTCGAGCCACGTGCGCTCGCTCATGGCCTCGCATCTCACCGACGTCACCTCGACCGATCAGCACACGGTCAAGCCGTGGTTCGACGGGAAGATCGACTTCGCACCGCCGGTCCAGGACCTGGCGCCTCAGGGGTTCCCGCTCCTCGGCGGCCGCCTGGATTACCTCGACGGCCATCCCGTCGCCGCCCTCGTCTACGGACGTCGCAAGCACGTCATCAACCTCTTCGTCTGGCCCCGATCGGGCGATCGCGACCCGCACCAAATCACGCTCCAGGGCTACCACGCGCTCCACGGCGCCCGGAACGGCATGGAGTACTGGGCGGTCTCGGACCTCCAGGCTTCTGAGCTCCAAAGCTTCGTCCAGGAGCTTGGTTTGGCCTCGAAATAGAGTCGCGATTTTTCCCGGTTGACATGCAAGTGATTACTTGCATAATGGAGGCAGGAGGACGGCACCGCGATGGACCTGGTTTTCAAAGCACTGGCGGATCCCACCCGGCGCAAGCTGCTCGACCGGCTGCATGGCAAGAGCGGGCTCACGCTCACCGAGCTGTGCGAGCAGATGGACATGACGCGCCAGGCCGTGACCCAGCATCTCGCCGTCCTGGAAGAGGCCAACCTCGTCAGCGTCGTGTGGCGGGGGAGGGAGAAGCATCACTACCTGAATCCGGTGCCGATCCACGAGATCTACGACCGCTGGGTGAAGAAGTTCGAGCGGACGAGTCTCCGCACACTCAACCAACTCAAGAAGAGGCTGGAGGGAGAGAGCCATGACTAGGACGGAGTACGTGTACGTGACCTACATTTCCGCCACGCCGCAGCGCATCTGGGACGCCATCGTGCAGCCCGAGTTCGCTCGCCAATACTGGCAGCACGAGAACATCTCGGAGTGGAAGCCGGGCTCTGGCTGGAAGCATCGGGACCCGGAGTCGGGCGAGATCAAGATCGCGGGCAAGATCCTCGAAGCGATCCCACCCAAGCGCCTGGTCCTCACCTGGGCCTATCCGAAGGACGAGGGCAACGCCGGCGAAACCTCGCGCGTGACCTTCGAGCTCGAGCCCATCGACTCGATGGTGCGACTCACGGTCACGCACGACGAGCTGGTGCCGGGCTCGAACATGGAGAAGGGGATCAAGCAGGGTTGGCCGCGCGTGCTCTCGAGCCTCAAGACGTTCCTCGAGACCGGCAAGCCCCTGCCCACCTGGTCCAAGGCCAAGGCGAGCGCGTAGCATTCCGCCGCGGATCCGTCCCGCCGCCTCGCGCGGCGGGGCGGCTTCCTTGGCGAAGAGGAGGAAGCATGTCGAACGCCGGCGATGTGGTGAAGCTCTTCTACGATGCGGTTCGAGCCAACGATCTCAAGACGGCCCGCACGTTCCTCGGCGACGATCTCGTCTTCGTTGGGCTGTTCGAGACCTACCGGGGGCCGGCCGCCTACCTCCAAGCCCTGACCGGCCTTCTGAGCATCACGGTGCGCATCGACGTGAAGACCATCGTGGCCCAGGGCGATGAGGCCGCCATTTTCTTCGATCTGGTGACCAAGGCGCCCATCGACGCCACGACCTTCGTCGCCGAGTGGCACCAGGTCACCGGCGGCAAGATCCGCCGCGTGCAGTCGGCCTTCGACGGGCGCCCCTTCGCCGCCATGTTCACTTCGAAATGAGGCCGGCGCGGGGCCAGATGGACTAAGATCGTCGTACCGCGCGCCCGAAGGGGGAACCGGTGCGACTCGTTCTTGGGCTCCTGCTCTCGCTTGCGACGTGTTTCCCGGCCGCGGCTTCTCCAGCCGATCCCGCTCCCGCGCGCTCGGTCTTCGCTGCCCTCGTGGACTCGATCGCCGCCGCGCCTCCTGGCAAAACCCGCACGCGTCTCGTCTATCAGCTGTCGGAAGGAATGGAGTTTCGCGGAAACCTTTCGCCCGCCTCCGCAACGGAGGCCGACCGGATGGCCCGCGTCGTATCTCAGGTCATGCTGTCGGACCCCGATCCTGTAACCAGCTGGGCTGCCGGCAGGGTGCTCGCGAAGTACCCTCATCCCGCCGCGACCAGCGCCCTCCTGGAATTCTTGGGCCGAGAAGAGCCCCGCGAGTTCTTGGCCCGTTCGTCGGCCATGGAAGCGCTGGTTTCGCTGCACGAGCCTCGGGCGTTTCCCTACCTCTTGAAGGAGCTCGAGGGCATGCCCAACAACCAGATGGGCGAGGCAGCCATTCAACTGATGGCCCAGCTGGGCGACCCGCGGGGTCTGGCGCCGCTCCACCACCTCGCCACCAATCCCCATCTGGAGGACAGTTGCGCCTCATCCCCAAGAAGCCGTGGCGTCGCGGATCCTGCACGCTACTGCGCCGACCAAGCGGCCAGGATTCGGAGCCAGGCGTCGCGCGCTGAGCGCGATCTTCGGCGCTTTCTCGCCGATCGCACCTTCAGCCCATTCGACCTGAGCGACTCCACCTGGGCGCAGCTGCGCCGCAACGGGTTCGCGGTGGGGGCCGAGACCCACAACGAGATGTATGAGTTCCTCGATCCCGCTTATCCATGCGTGACCACGGATCTTTGTCTGCACGCCTTCCATCTCGTGGCCAAGGCCGCCTTGGGCGAGCTGGACTCTCTGGTCATCGCGCCCAAACTGGCGAGCTTTTGCGGCCAGATGCGCGATGCCTGCCTCGAGACCTCCCGCAAATCCCGCGACTCCGCCACGCGGGGCGCGGCGGCGCATGACGTGCTGTACTTCGCGGTGGCGCAAGCGCTCCTCGAGGGGAACAACCAGGGGCTCGACGGGCTTCCCGTGATGAGCAAGGGGATCGTGCAGGCCGAGCTTCTCCAGATTCGGGCCCATACGAGCGCGGGACCGTCTCTGATGCCGGACGGAACAGAGGATTTCACCAAGTACACTCCCCGCGACCGTTTTTCCGGCGACCCGTCGAGCGAAGGCTACTTCCAGGCGATTGTCTGGCTGGGAAGGATTCTCGAGCCGGTCAAGAAAGATGAGAGTTTGCGCCGCGCCCTGGTGATGGCGGGGGAGCTCCGTCGCCGCCCGGCACTCGCCGCGCATTGGCAGGAGATCGATCGCCTGCTTCGCTCGCTTTACGGCCCGCCCGACGACATCCGGCTCGGCGATCTGGCCCGCGTTCTCGACCAGCTGGAGATCCCCGCGTCCGCCGACGCGCCGATGAATGCCGCGACGCTGGCCCGCATTCGCGGCGCGCTCGCGCGATTCTCGCCACCGCGCATTCGCACGCGGGTCCCGACGGCGACCGATGCCCGAGCCGACCTCGCGGTGTCGGTGCTGGGCCAGCGCTACACCAGATCCGTCCATCTGATACAGCTCCAGCTGGACTCCGGCATCTGGCCACCAACCGGCGTCACCATCCCGGCCGTTCTACTCGGCTCGGCCCGAGCGCAGGCGCTACTCCCTCCCAAGGCCAAGCAGGCCTCTCAAAGATGGGGCGCTCTCGTGCCCGAGCCCGGCCCGGCAGGCCCCTGGGATCTGCCCGAGGCCTCGCTCGACGCGAGCGCCACGCTCTTTCGAACGCCGGACAAGGCCCCCGCCTTCATGAAGCGAGCGGCGTGGGAGGAGAAGGAGATCAACACCGCGCTCGGCGCCTGGGTGGAGATGGTGAACCTGACATCGCCATTCACCAAGGATGCGAATGTCTACATGAGTGC
>DATFWU010000046.1:0-10888 GCA_035259005.1 Candidatus Eiseniibacteriota bacterium | reverse complement strand
GCACGTGCTCCGGCGCATGTACGAGGAGCACATCATCAACGCCGAGCAATTCAAGCGCGCCGACGCCCAGCCCTTGGGCGTGACGCCGGACAAGTTCACCGCCGACAACGCGCCCTACTTCATCGAGATGGTCCGCCAGACCATGGACGACAAGTATGGCTCGAACCTGCTCTACGAGGGCGGCCTCAAGATCTACACGTCGCTCGACCTCGATCTGCAGGTGGCGGCCGAGCACGCGATGGAGAAAGGCTTGCTATCGCTCGAGCAGCGCAACAAGTACAAGGTGACCCGGGCCAATTGGGTGCGCCCCGCGGCCACTGGCGCCGACGCGGCCCAGCCGCGCACGCCGTACCTCCAGGGTGCGCTGGTCGCCATCGATCCCAAGACCGGCTACGTGCGCGCGCTGATCGGCGGCCGCGACTTCAACGACTCGCCGTTCAACCGCGCGGTGCAGGCCGAGCGCCAGCCGGGCTCGGCGTTCAAGCCATTCATCTATACGGCGGCGATCGACAACCTCGGCTTCAAGCCGACGGACGTCATCGTGGACGCGCCGGTGTCCTACGCGGCCGGCGGCGGCGGCGTGTGGGCGCCCACGAACTATGACGGCACCTACTCCGGCCCGGTCACGCTGCGCTACGCGCTGCAGAAGTCGATCAACATCCCGGCCATCAAGCTCCTGGCCAAGGTGGGCACCACGGTCGTTTCGGCTTACGCGCGGCGCATGGGCATCAAGAGCCCCATCGGGCAGAACCTTTCGCTCGCGCTGGGCACGAGCGAGGTCAACCTGATGGAGCTGACGTCCTCCTACTGTGTGTTCGCCGACGAGGGAATTCGCACCGAGCCGCTCTACATCCTCAAAGTCGAAGACTCGCAGGGCAACGTGCTCGAGACCAATCCGCCGCGCCCGACGGACGTGCTGTCGTCGGAAACCTCGGCGGTGATGACCAACATGCTGCAGAGCGTGGTCGACCACGGCACGGCGTATCCGGCTCGCGCCATGGGCTTCACGGCGCCCGCCGCCGGCAAGACCGGGACCACCGACGACTACTCGGACGCCTGGTTCGTGGGCTTCGTGCCCAGCCTGACCTGTGGCGTGTGGGTGGGATTCGACGTCAAACGCCCGCTCGGGCACGCCATGACGGGCGCGGTCGCCGCGCTTCCCATCTGGACGGAGACGATGAAGTCGTGGACCGCCAATCGTCCCACGGAGTACTTCGACTTGCCCGCGGGGACCGTGACTCGCGAAGTGTGCGCCGAGACCGGAATGCTCGCGACCGACGCGTGTCCCGAGGTCACGACCGAGGTGTTCACGATCGGCTCGGAGCCGCAGGAAGTGTGCACCCTGCACGTCGGCATGCCGCTCCAGCCCGGCGAGCCCGGCGGCGTGACGCCGGCCGCGGCCCAGCGCCCCGACACCACGCGCGCCAAGCGCGAGAATTTCCGCACCATCGACAACAAGTCGCTCGAGCCGGAGCGGCTCCGGCTCTAGGAACGCACGGGCGCCAGGTTCAGCTCCATTCCATCTTCCCGGGGCAGGAAGCCGGCGCGCGCATAGGTCTGCCGTCCATCGTCGGTGGCGTGCAGCCGCACGCGCCCGAGCCCGAGAGCGCGCGCGTGGTCGAGCGCGGCGCCCATGAGAGCCGACGCGATCCCCCTCCTTCGCCAGGCGGGCTCGACGTACACGTTCATCACGTAGCCCTCGGTCGGCACCATGTTTCTCGGCGAGGGAAGCCGGAAATGGAGCAAGAGAACGAGGTTCCCCACGACCGCCCCACGGTCGGCGACCGCGAGCCAGGCGAAGGCGTGTCCGCCGGCCAAAGAGTCGGTGACCGCGCTGCGGCAAGCGTCGAGAAACTCGGGCGGCGGCTCGGGCGTGGTCGTGGAGTGAGTCTCCTCGAACAGCTTCCAGCGCATGTCGGTGATGGCCTGGGCATCTTCGGGTACGGCTGGGCGAATGGAATAGCTCAACCCTTCACCTCGATTTCTTCCTCTTGTCCCTCGCCGGCTGGCTGGGCGTCTTGTGAAACAGCGATCGCAGCTCGGCCTTCGCGCGCTCCAGGCGCGCTCGGCTCGCCCGAGGCAGCTTCTTACCCGCGCGATTGATGTAGAAATTCAGCATCGACATGGCCGAGCGATAGGGATCGCTCTTGCGCCGGCGGCTTCGCATCGCGGAACGCTTCAAAGAGAGCGCGATTCTTCTCGGTGTCGACTTCTTGAACACGCCGCGTTCGAGATCGAGCGCGTTGCTCGTCCGGGTGACGCGCCCGGACCACTTCTTCCGCTTGGAGGTTGCCATGACTCATCTCCCCGCGGCCGGTTGGAGCGTCGAAAGAATCAAGTCGAGCGCCGGGGCGTAGCGCTGTCCCTGGGAGTCGAGGACGACCCACGAATCGCCGATGCGGACCAGGGCGCAGGCGCAGTCTCCCAAACCCTGGTATCCGCGGGCGGAGTACATGCGGCACGGGCGGTCGTCGCGCGAAACGCGAAGTCCGCTCACGTGCAGGGAGTCGGTGGCGGGCGCGGGGCCATTCTCGCCGTTCAGATACCAGCGGTCGCCACGTAGCTCATACGGCTCGGGCACGGCCGGGCTCCTTCCCCAGGTGATGGAAAGCCCGTCGTCGTACACGTTGGTAATCTCGTCGAGCACCGTAGCACCCTCGCGGTCGTGCGGCCGCCACTTCCCCGGGAAGAGAAAGGTGACCGGGCAACCTTCGCGCTCGAAGCGCCGCCACGAAGCGGGCGCCGTCCAGGCACTCTCCTGGTGAAGCAGGCTGAACTTCCGCTTCTTGCCCTGACCGCGCGGCGACCAGTTGCCCTCGAAGCGATCCTCCTCGAGCTGCCCCGAGAACACTTCCTTCGATCGGCCCTGGCGGCCCTTCTCGGTGAGGCGAAGCTTGCGGTCCTTGTCGATCGTTCCCGCGAGATCGATGGTCACGTAGCGGCTCTCGTAGAGATAGTACCCCTCGACACGCGTGCCGTTGCGCCACAGGTTCATGCGCACCCTGGAGCTGCCGATCGTGCCCGCGTAGTCCGCCTCCCAGTGATCCGGAAGTGGACCGGAGGTCATCAGGACGGCGAGCAGAACGGCGGCGAGCGTCACCCGAACCTCTCCTCGCGCCACGGGTCGGCATCGTTGTGGTAACCGCCCTGCTCCCAGAAGCCAGGGCGGTCTTCGGGCACGAGCTCGATCGCGCGCGCCCATTTGGCGCTCTTCCAGAAGTAGCGGCTCGGCACCACGAGACGCATCGGGCCACCGTGGTCGGGCTCGAGCGGGTGGCCATCGGCCCAATCGGCGAGGATCACATCGTCTTCGAGGAGTGCCCCGAGAGGCAGATTCGTGGTGTAGCCCTGGTCGGCATGAATGACGGCGAAGCGCGCCGACGCCCGGATCCCCGCTTCGCGCAAGAGGCCCGCCACCTGGAATCCCTCGAAGACGGTATCGAAGCGCGACCAGCGCGTGACGCAGTGGATGTCGGCCGTGACCTCGACGCGCGGGCGCAGGAGGCAGCTCGCATAGTCGAGCGTGAGCGGGCGCTCCACCTCGCCGTAGACACGGAACGTCCAGCGCTTGGGATCGAAGCGCGGCACCGTGCCGTACGAAAGCACAGGCCACTTCTCCGTCTCGAACTGGCCGGGCGGCAACCGCGGTTCGTGGGCGCGCGAGCGCAAGCGCTCGATCACCGGGCCGCGCTCGAAACCGTCGGGGCCTTGGCGCGGCGCGACCAGGGGAGTGGCCTCGCTCATCTCAGGCAGGCGGCTCGAAAGCCGGTGCCGCACTCCGGAGGGGCGCCGCCACACCGAGCTTGGGACAAAGGCGCGCCAGCGGGCACTCGCGGCAGCGCGGCTTACGCGCCTGGCACACGGCGCGGCCGTGCAGGATGAGCAGGTGCGCGAACAGCGTCCAGTCGGGACGCGGAACCTTGTCCATGAGATCGCGCTCGATCTTCACGGGATCGCTCTGCTTGGTGAGGCCGAGACGGCGCGAGAGGCGGGTCACGTGCGTGTCGACCACGATGCCCTCGGACAGGCCGAAGGCGTCGCCCAGCACCACGTTCGCGGTCTTGCGCCCGACACCACGCAGGGTCACGAGCTCGCTCATCGTGCGCGGCACTTCGCCGCCATGTTTCTCCACGATGTCCCTCGACATGGCCTGGATCGACTTGGTCTTGGAGCGGAAGAATCCGGTCGAGCGGATGGCTTCCTCGAGCTCCGGCGTTTCGGCCTCGGCGAAATCCTTGGGGCCGCGGTAGCGGCGGAAGAGCCCGGGCGTGACCATGTTCACGCGCTCGTCCGTGCACTGTGCGGACAGGATGGTCGCGACCAAGAGCTGAAAAGGCGTCTGGTAGTCGAGCGCCGTGCGCGCGCCGGGATAGAGGCGCTTCAAGACGCGGATCTGGGCGGCGACGTCGACGCGCGCCGCGCGCCGCAACGTCCTGGGTGCCTTCGGCGTCGGCGCCTTCGCCGCCTTCTTCTTCGCGCCGGCGCGCGATCTCCCCTTCTTCTCGGGCGGATCGGCGACGGCCGGGCTCACGTCAGCGGACGAGGTCGGGACCCGGCTGGTAGCGCGGGCGGTATCCGGGCGGCGTCGAGGCGAGCTGGGGACGATCGGCCAGGAGACTGATGGGGTACACCGTCTCGGCGCGGCTGAAGGCGGCCATCTCGTAGTCGCCGGTCATGATGATCGCCTCCTCCGGGCAGGCGTCCACGCACAGGCCGCACATCACGCAGCGCAGCATGTCGATGTCGAAGCGCACGGGGTACTTTTCGACGCGCTTGTCGGGAAACTCTCCGGCCTCGATCACGATGCACTCGGCCGGGCAGATGGTCGCGCACATGAAGCAGGCGACGCACTTGAGACTGCCGTCCGGGCGCTTGGTGAGCTGGTGGATGCCGCGGAAGCGCGGCGAGTAGGCGCGGCGCTCCTCCGGATAGGAGATTGTCGGCTTCTGCCAGCGGTGGCTCGGAAACAGGTTCTTCACGAAGTTGGTGGTCGTGACCACGAGACCCTTGACGGTGGCGATCACCGACGGGCGCTCCCAGTCGGGCACTTCGTCCGGGACGCGCCCCGTGTGCGTGCCGTGCGGCGCCACGGCGGGCCCGCCTTCGACGATGCGGTAGCGCTCCTGAACCGTGGGGCTCGAGCCCTGCCCGGCTTCGGTCTCCTGCTCCTTTTCGGTCACTCGCCCGCTCATCGCTCCCCCGCTGCCACCGTCTGAGCCGCCCTGGGTGCCGCGCCCATGAGGCCGAGGTCCTTCCAGCGCAAGCCGCCGAACACCGCCTCGGTCGCGCTCATCTCGTCGAATAGCTTCTCGGCCGAGCCACTCGGCACCGAGCCGCCGAGCCGCCGCGCCAGCTGCAAGAAGACCGCCGCGGCCGGCCAGGCTTCCCCGATGGGCGGATAAGCGCGGCGGAAGCGCTGTACGCGTCCCTGATAGTTGACGAAAGTGCCGTCCTGCTCGAGATACGTGGCATCGGGAAACACCACCGACGCGAGCGACAGCTCCGGAAAGTCGTGTGTGGCGTGCGCGATCACGTGCTCGACCCGGGACAGCGCGCGCTTCACACGGTCCGGATCGGGATGGTGCTTGAGATTCTCAGCGCGCATCACGTAGAGCGTCTTCACCTGATCCTTCTCGCACGCCTCGAGCACCGCGTTCATGGACGACTTGCCGAGGCCGAGCCAGGCGCACCCGGTGTTGTTGGCGTGGGGATCGGCGTGGCGCAGGATCTTGTCCGCCATGACTTGCGTTCTCTCGTGCGAGCCGTCCACGCGATAATCGAGGTGCTGGGCGCCGAGAGCGTCCTTGGCGAAGGCGCGGAACACGTAGAGCGCTTCGTTCGAGGCGTCGGCCGAGGCGAGCGCGGCGATCTGCCCGGCGCCCTTGCCATGGGCGATCGCGGCCTGGGCCGCGTCGAGTGCTTCCTCCCAGCTCGCCGGTCCGAGCACGCCCGCGCGGCGCAGGCGCGGGCCAAGCAGGCGGCCGGGGCCTTGTAGGAGCTTGTAGGAGTCGCGGCCGGGGTCGCACACCCACGACTTGTTGACCTCGGGATTGCGGCGCGGCACGAAGCGGTAGACGACGCCGTCCTTGGAGTCGACGCGGATGTTGCAGCCGGTCGAGCAGTGGCCGCATACCGACTCCGCGCTCTTCAAGAACCACACGCGCTGGCGAAAACGGAAATCCTTGGCGGTGAGCGCGCCTACCGGGCAGATGTCGACCACGTTGCCGATGTAGTCATCACCGGTGATCGGCCCGTCGTTCTCGGTGCCGATCTCGGTGGTGACGCCGCGAGTGAAGAACTGAAGCGCGTGCGACCCACTGACCTCGCGGCAAAAGCGCACGCAGCGCGAGCACAGAACGCAGCGCTCTTTGTCGAGCACGATGCGCTCGCCCAGATCCACCACCTTCTTCTTGTGGACCTTGAGCCCGCGCGGCATGCGCGACTCGTAGTGGCCGTGCTCCACGTAGTAATCCTGCAGCTTGCACTCGCCGGCCTGATCGCAGATCGGACAATCGAGCGGGTGGTTCAGGAGGATGAACTCGAGCTGCGCGCGGCGCGCCGCCTCCGCCTCTTTCGAGGCGACGTGCACGACCATGCCCGCCTTCACCGGCTCGCAGCACGAGGGAGCGAGCTTGGGCCGGCCCTCGATCGTGACCAGGCACATTCGGCACGAGCCTTCCCACGTGAGGTCGGGGTGATAGCAGAAATTGGGAATGCGCAGGCCGACCGTCTTCGCGGCCTCGAGCACGTTCGTGCCGTCGGGCACCGTGGCTTTGCGGCCGTCGATGGTCAGCTCGACCATGGGCTTGGCGGGCGTTTCGCTCACGCGGGACCCCTCAGCGATCCAGCTCGCCGGCGACGATGGCGAGGCTGCCCAGGTTGGCGGCGAAATCCGAGATCATCGCACCCTTCAGATTCTCGTCGATGGCGCTGAAGATGTAGTAGCCGGGTGCCCGGCAGTGCAGCCGGTACGGCTTCGGCCCGCCGTCGGCGACGAGATAGAAGCCCAGCTCGCCGACCGGGCTCTCGGTGTACGAGTACACCTCGCCCGCCGGCACCTTGGCGCCGTGCATCACGAGCTTGAAGTGGGCCATGAGCGCTTCGATGTTCGTGTACACCTCGTTCTTCGGCGGCAGCGCCACCGTCCAGTCGTCGACGATGTGCGGTCCGCCCGGGAAGCGCTCGAGCGCCTGGCGGATGATCTTCATACTCTCGCGGATCTCCTGCATGCGGATCACGTAGCGATCGTAGACGTCGCCGCCCGTGCGCACCGGGATCTCGAAGTCGTACGTCTCGTAGCCGTAGTACGGGTGCGCGCGGCGCAGATCGAACTGCACGCCGGTGGCGCGCAGCACGGGACCGCTCCAGGCATACGAGAGCGCGCGATCGCGCGGCAGCACTCCCACGCCGCGCGTCCGCTTCTGGAAGATCACGTTCTTGGTGATGAGCTGGTCGATATAGTCGACGAACTCGGGCAGCCGGTCGAGCACGCCGTGGGCCAGCGCGACGAAGTTCTCGGGTACGTCCTGCGACACGCCTCCGATGCGCCCGTAGCTCACCGTGAGCCTGGCCCCGCAGCACGCCTCGATCAGCGTGTAGATCTCCTCGCGCGGCAGATAGGCGTACCAGAAGTTGGTGAGCGCGCCCATGTCCACCAGGTTGGTCCCGATGGTCACCATGTGATCCATGATGCGGCCGAATTCCATGAGGATGACGCGGATGGCCACCGCGCGCTCGGGGATCTCGAGCCCCAGGAGCTTCTCCACCGCCATGGCGTAGCCGACGTTGTTGTTGAACGCCGAGAGGTAGTTGAGGCGGTCGGTGAAGGGGAAGATCTGCACGAAGGTGTGCGCCTCGCACATCTTCTCGAAGCAGCGGTGCAGGTAGCCGATCTCGGTGCGCGATTCGTCGATGATCTCGCCGTCCAAACGCGCCTGGATGCGGAACGTGCCGTGGGTCGCCGGGTGCGAGGGGCCGAGATTGATGTAGATCTTCTCGACGTCGCCTTCCATCACGCTCACGCGCTGGCCTTCCGGCGTATCGGCGGGCAAGCCGGGGAAGGACGAATAGGTGCGCGACAGCATGTGGCGGCGATCCGGCGGATAATCCTTGCGCAGCGGGTGCCCCACGAACTCTTCGTGACACAGGATGCGACGGAGATCGGGATGACCGCGGAACTTGAACCCATACATGTCGAAGACTTCGCGCTCCCCCCAGTTGGCCGAGGCGTAGAGCGGAACCAGCGAGTCGACTTCGGGCTTTTCGCTGTCGAGTGGCACGTGCAGGCGCACGCGCTTGCCCTGGGTCATGGAATAGAAGTGATACACCGCGTGGAAGCGCTCGCCGCCGTCTCCTTCGGGGAGCAGCATGCGGTCAAGCCCGCACACGTCGAGCAGCATGTTGTAGCGCAGCTCGGGATGATCGCGCAGCGTGGTGGCGACCCTGACCAGATCCTGCGCGCGCACCGTGAGCGAGAGATCGCCGCAGCGATCTTCGGCTCCCGTCACCGCGCCCGGGCAGGCCTCCTCGAGCACGCGCACCGTGGGCTTGGCGCGCAACGCCTCGGCCCCCTGCGTGTGACCCCAGAAGCGCGAATTCCAGCGCGCATCGGTGTGCTCGACGGGAGTTTCGGGCGCTTCCGGCGTGGCTCTCGGGGTCACGCCGCCCCCTTGCGCTTGGCCAGATCGGCGGCCGTGATCACCGCCTGGGGCAGATCGTCGGGCAGGTGGCGGGCGCGCAGCGCTTGCTCGCGCTGCACGCGGGTCTCGCCCTTCTGGATCGCGTCCTGGAGCCGGAGGATGCCGTGCATGAGTCCCTCCGGCGTCGGCGGGCAGCCGGGCACGTAGACGTCGACCGGCACGATCTCGTCGATGCCCTGCATCACGTGATAGGCGCGATAGAAGCCGCCCGAGGAGGCGCACACGCCCATCGCGATCACCCACTTGGGCTCGGGCATCTGGTCGTAGATCGTTTTCAAGATCGGTCCCATCTTATCGACCACCGTGCCGGCCACGATCATGAGATCCGACTGGCGCGGCGAGAAGCGCACGACCTCGGCGCCGAAGCGCGAGAGATCGTAATGGGACGAGACCACGCTCATGAACTCGATCGCGCAGCACGCGGTGCCGAAGGGCATCGGCCACAGCGCGTTCTTGCGTCCCCAGTTGATGAAGTAGTCGAGCTTCGTGGTGATGAAGTTCTGGCGGAAGGGCTCGGCCTCGCGAGGCATCTCGCTCTTGGGACCCGGATTGGCGGCGTTCTCCATCCCGGGTGTCGGGCCCGTGACCCGCTTCACATCCACCATGATTTTCCCTCTTCCCGGATCAGGCTTCGTGCGTCGAAAGCGGCTGGCGGGCGGCGTAGCCCCGGTCCAGGGGATGCCAATGGGCGACCACGTCCTCTCCCGACTTCCAGCACAGGAAGACGAGACGGTCGCCGACGAGGCCGTAGAAGTCCACCAACCCCTCGTCGAGATCCTTCATGACCACGCCGCGCGCGTGGATCGCCTCGATCTCTTCTTCGATCTCGCGCGCCAGGTGACGGGCCCGGGCCTGCGTGCGCTCACGAGCCTTGACGTCCGGATTGTCCGGCACGGCACCCGTGCCCACGATCAACGCCAGCACCTCGAGGCGTCGCAGCGTGGCGTCCAGCTCGCGCTTGGTCGAGCGGATGCGTCTCACTCTGGACTCGAGGTACGGGATGAGGGCGGTGGCCTGCTCGGCCGTGAACAGCGTGATCTCCATTCGGCCCCAGAATAGCGGCCGGGGCCAGAAGCGGCAAGACCGTTGCAGGATCGGGACTTGGCTAGGGTTTCCGCGTCAGACCGCGAGCCAGAACAGCTCCGGCTTCTCGAGCACTTCCTTGACCCGGGTCAGGAACTGGACGGCCGTGTGGCCGTCGATCCAGCGATGGTCGAAGGTGCAGGCCAGAATGGTCATGGGCCGGATCGCGATCTGGCCGTCCACGACCGTGGGTCGGGGCGCGATCTTGTGCACTCCGAGGATCGCCACCTCGGGATAATTGATGATGGGCGTCGAGGTGAGCGAGCCAAAGAGCCCGGCGTTGGTGATGCTGAAGGTGCCGCCGGTGAGATCCTCGGGCGCGAGCCGATTGGCGTGGGCGCGCTCGGAGAGATCATTGACCGCCCGCGCCAGCGACACGAGATCGAGGGAGCCCGCGTCCTTCACCACCGGCACCACGAGACCTTCGTCCCGTCCCACGGCCACACCCATGTTGTAGTAGCGCTTGACGACCACCGCGTCGTCTCCCTGCCAGGTCGCGTTCATGCGCGGGAAGTCCTGGAGCGCGAACACCGCCGCCTTGACGAAGAACGGCGTGTAGGTGAGCCGCACCCCGTGATCGCGCCGGATCGCGTCTTTCACCTGCTCGCGCAGGCGCACGATCGCCGAGACGTCGACCTCCTCCATGCACGTCGTGTGCACGGCGGTGAACTTGCTCTTCACCATGCGCTCGGCGATCACCTTGCGCACGCCGGAGAGAACGACGCGCTCTTCGGGCGGACCCGAGGGCGCACGCCCGAAGCCCAGCCGCGGCATCGCGGGTCCCGCGGCCGCGCCCGCTCCGCCGCCTTCGATGAAGGCCAGCATGTCCTCGCGCGTCACGCGTCCGCCGCGTCCCGTGCCCCGCACGCGGCTCGGATCGACGCCGTGCTCGCGCGCCAGCCGCCTCACGATGGGCGAGAGGAATCCGGGTCGGGCATCGCCATTGCCGCCGCGCGGCGCTGGCGTGGGCGGTGGAGGTGGCAGGGCGACGGCGGCTCGCGCGGGCGCCACGGCAGGAGCCGACTTGGGTGCCGGTGAGGTTGGCGTCGGGTTCGCGGCTGCCCGAGCGGCGGGCTTGGCGGCAGCGGTCGCGCTGGCGCCGGCCG
>DATFWU010000045.1:0-22030 GCA_035259005.1 Candidatus Eiseniibacteriota bacterium | reverse complement strand
GCCGCTCCGAGCGCATCGACGGAGCGGTCCTCGAAGGGATCGAGGCCTGCATCGAGCTGGCCCCGCTCCACAACCCGGCGAACCTCAAGGGCATCCGCGCCGCCGGCGAGCTCCTCGGCCCCGGTGTCCCGCAGGTCGCGGTCTTCGACACGGCGTTCCATTCGGAGATGCCGGAGACCTCCTACCTCTACGGGCTGCCTTACTCCCTCTATCGCCGCCATCGCATCCGCCGCTACGGGTTCCACGGGACGTCGCACCGCTACATCGCCTACCGGTACCGGACGATCCTCGGCATTCCGCGCGAGCGCGTGAACCTGATCACGCTCCACCTCGGGAACGGGTGCTCCGCCTGCGCGATCCGCGCCGGCGTCTCGATCGACACGTCGATGGGGTTCACGCCGGTCGAGGGCCTGATCATGGGCACGCGCTCGGGCGATCTCGACCCGTCGATTCTCGACTTCCTCGCGCAGAAGGAGGGGATGGGGTTCCAAGAGATCGACGCGATGCTCAACAAGCAGTCCGGACTCCTCGGGATCTCGGGGCTCACCGGCGACATGCGCGACCTGCTCGCGGAGGAGGCGGAGAACGGCGACCGCCGCGCCCGCCTGGCCATCGATCTCTTCTGCTTGCGCGTGCGCAAATACGTCGGCGCCTATCTGGCGCGCCTGAACGGGGCCGAGGCCGTCGTCTTCGCGGGCGGGATCGGCGAGAACGCCGCCCTCGTGCGCGAGCGCATCTGTGCCAACTTGGACTTTTGCGGCATCGCGCTCGACCCGGAGAAGAACGCCCGCACGGTGAACGGCGCCGAGGGCGACATCGCCGCCCCCGGAAGCCGGGTCCGCGTCTGGGTCATTCCCACCAACGAAGAGCTCTTGATCGCGCGCGACACGGTGCGCTGCGTGGAGAAACAGGAGCTGCCCTGAGGGCGAAAGAGCGGGCACCGTCCCGCCACCGGGCTCGTCCGTGATACGCTCGTAGTGGCACGGCCGGGTGCGAGGGCGGCGTCTGCCATGGCCAAACGAACCGAGAGATACCAGAGCCGGCTGGACCACGATCCGGTCATCACGGGTTTCTCGGTGTTTCTCTCCTGCCTGCTGAGCTGCCTCCTGACCTTCCTCTTCTTCCCGCCCTCGCGCCGCTCCGAGACCGTGGAAGAGGGGATGAAGCGCTTCGGCTACGAGGGCCCGACGCGCTACGAGCGCGAGATCGAGGTGCGCCTTTCGGATCAGGCGCCCCTGATCCTGGGCCAGAATCGCCTGGTGGGTGCGATCCCGCGCTCCGCGGACGAAAAGGCGGGGACGCCGGTGCCCGAAGCGAACGCGCACAAGAAGGGCAAGCGAAGCGACTTCCCCGGGCTCGCCGGCCTCATGGAGAGCGGCAGCGACGCGCGCCACCTTCGCCATCTCAACTTCCCGCTCGTCCAATCCGAGGATCTGATCATCGTCGAGCTGGTGCGGCCCGAGTATCCGCGCGACGCCGTGGCCCACGGAGACACCGGGCGCGTCGAGCTGCTGGCGCTGGTCAACGTGCACGGCACGGTCGACGACGTGGAGATCGTGCACAGCGCGGGCGGCTTGCTCGACGGCGCGTCGGCTCAGGCGGTCCGGCGCTGCCGCTTCCTGCCCTATCGCGTGAACGGCGAGGCCCAGCCGGTCTACGCCGACTTCCGCTTCCACTTCACGCTGCTCGGCGACTGAGCCAGAGCACGCCTCTTGTCGCGGCCCGAAATCGGAGTAGCGTGAGGTCTGCCCCTTCGCCCGAAAAGCGGAGGCCCGCCATGGCAGGAATCGAATGGGTGCGCGACGTGGACGAAGCGCTGCGCCGCGCCCGGGAGAGCGGCAAGCTGGTGCTCGCCGACTTCTCGGCCGCACCCACCTGAAGCGGATGCGCTCGGCTGGAAGCCGAGGTCTATCCCAAACCCGAGGTGATCCGCGTGATCGACGATCACTTCGTGCCGCTCAAGATCCACATCAAGGAGCAGCCCCAGCAGTTCCAGCGCTTCGGCGCGACCTGGACACCGACCCAGCTCCTTCTCGATGCCAACGGCCGTGAGCAATTTCGCATCGAAGGCTTCTTGCCTGCCGACGATCTCATCGCTCAGCTCGAGCTGGGGCTCGCGCGAATCGACTTCGAGAGCAAGCGCTATCCCGAGGCCGAGCGCTGGTTTCACGAAGTCGAAGAGCGCCATCCCGCCGCCGGCGCCGCGCCCGAGGCGCGCTACTGGGAAGGCGTCGCAGCCTACAAGTTGAGCCAGGACGCGAGCCATCTCAAGAAGACGGCGCTCGACTTGACGAGGCGCTATCCGGAGAGCGAGTGGACGCGGCGCGCCTCGGTTTGGTGAGGCGCGCTCAGGGCTTCTCGGCCGCCTTGAAGGGCCTGGCCTCGGGATCGAACGGCTTGGACGGATCCACGGGCACGCCGTCCACCCAACGATGGCGGTCGTGGATGTCGTCCACCGAGGCAAGGAGCCACGTGCCTTTCGACCGCCGCCAGGTCTCGCGCTGCTTCACGTCGTGCTCGACGAGCCGCGCCTTGCCGGAAAGAAGCTGATAGCGCGAACCCTTCTGGAAGACATCGACGACGGCCACGTCGGGTCCCAGCACGGTGAGGGTCTCGATCCGATAGCGGACCTGGATGGGCGGGAGATTCTGGGAGAAGAAATAATTGAGCACTTGCCGCGCCCGGTAGGCCGAGTCGCGCTCGCCGCCCGGATAGTGGATGCAGAAATCGGGCGTGCGAAGGGCCAGGATGGCCGCCGAGTCGCGCGCCGCGAAGGCCCTGGCCATGGTTTCGTAGCGCGCTTCGAGCTCGGCCTTGACGCGGGCGTCCGGGGAGGCGGCGGCGGACACGAGCGCGGCGAGAGCGACCAGGGCGATCGCCCTCACGAGACACCCCGGTAGCGCATCACGAAGCACGTGATGTCGTCGTTCTGGGGAGCCACCCCGAGGAATCTCTCGACCGACTTGAGAATGCTCTCCAGCACCAAGGGCGCCTCCGCGTCGCCCGAAGCTCCGACCACCTCGCGCAGCCGCTGCTCGCCGAACTCCTCACGCTTCTCGTTTTCCGCCTCGACCACGCCGTCCGTGTAGAGCACCAGGAGATCGCCGGGCTGCATCGCCACCGTGCGGCACTCGTAACCGCGGTCGCGCTCGATGCCGAGCGGCAACCCGCCCGCCTCCAGCGTGAGCAGCTCTCCGTTCCCTCTTCGCAGGAGGGGAGGGTTGTGTCCGGCGTTCACGTAGGTGAGCGAGCCGCTCTGGGGATCGAGCTCGGCGAACACGCCGGTGGTGAAGCGCCGGCCGTCCAGGCTGTGGTCGCAAGCGTAGGAGTTGATGCGCGCCACCAGATCGGCGAGTGAGGCCGTCTCGTAGGCCGCGGTGCGCAGGCTCGCCTGCAGCGTGGCCGAGAGCAGGGCGGCAGGCACGCTCTTTCCGGCCACGTCGGCGACGGCGAAGAACAGAGGCGGGCGTGGCGGCGTCGAGCCGTTGGTCTGGCGGAAGAAGATGTCGAGGTAGTCGCCGGCGACGGTATTCGCGGGCAAGGCCGCGAACGCCACGTCGGCCTCGGGGCACGCCGGCGGCTCGTGGGGGAGAAGCCACTTCTGGATGTCGCGCGCGATCTGCATGTCGCGCTTCATGGCGACGCGATCGGCCAGCTCGAGCCCGAGGATGGCGAGCAGGATGGCCGCCGCGTAGAACGCGAACACGAGTGGCGCGCCGAGCAGCGGCGAGATCCAGAAGACGAGGGCGACCAGGAGCAGGATGCGGCGCACGGGCGAGAGCTTGGAGAGCGTGGCCCAGAAGAGATCACGGAGCACGCGGCCGGCGCGCTTCGTTTCCTTCTCCTCCGGGTCGGCCGGCCGAATGCCCTTGGTGTAGCTCCGATAGCCGGCCGTCGTCTCCTTGCGGAACTGCGTCCACAGCTCCTGCAGGGTCAGCCCTTCGCTCACGCGCCGCCAGAAATCCTGCACCTTCTGGCGCTGACGCTGGAACCAGTTGGGCTTGGGCTCGTCCATCGGGGGAAACCTCGGGGCTGGCGCCGTGGCTCGAAGACGCACCATTTGTACCAGAGAGGCCGCTGCCCGTGCGACCCGAGATCAGCTCGCGGGCGGGACTCCGACTCGCCGCACGATCTCCGTGTAGCGTGGATCGCCGTGCATGGCGTCGAAGCAGGGATCGATGGTGATCCACAGGAGGTCGCTCACTCGGTTGGTGAGCGCACGTTGGAGCTGGGTGAACGCCTTGTCGGTCTCTCCCAGGCGCGCATAGGCCTGCGCGAGCCGGTAGGAGGCATTCACGTTGGTGGACGTCTTGAGCCACTTCACCCACACGCCGTAGTAGCCACGCATCCCCGAGGCCGCGGTCGCCGTCGCCAGCTCGTTCACGAAGCGCTGGCCGCCTTCGGACTCGGGCCACCACTGGCGGGCGGCGTCGATCGCCCCCTGGTAGTCGCCCTGCCGGTCGCAGATCACTGGAATCAGCTGGCGCAGGACGTCGGCGTCGGGAAAGAGCTCGAGGGCGCGGCGTCCCTGGGCGCGCGCCTCGTCGTAGTGACGCGCCCCGCTCAGGGTGTTGGCGAGATTCCAGTTGTTCATGATGGACAAAGGATCGAGCTCGAGGGCACGGCGGTTCTCGCGGATCGCTTCGTCGAAACGTCCCTCGGCGCCCAAGATCACGGAGTAGATGAGATGGCCGAGCGAGTAGCCGGGATCGAGCTCGATGCTCTTTCTGGCGTGCTCCCCGGCGCCCTTCCAGTCCCAATCCACGAAGAAGAGCGCAATCGCATAAGAGGCGTGCGGCTGCGCGAGATTGGGATCGAGCGCGAGTGCCTTGCTCGCCGCCTCCTTGGCGCGCGGCATGGCGACGTCGAGCGGCAGGCTCGAGAGAACCTGTCCCTCGATCACGTACGCGTCGGCCATGCCGGAGTGGAAGCGCGCGTCGTCCGGATCGAGCACGATCGCCTGCTGGAAATCGTCCTTGGCGTTCTTCAAGGACTCCGGGGTCAGCTTGGCCAGCTCGTAGCGACCCTTGAGATAGAGCTCGTAGGCCTGGGTGTTGAGCGGATGGTTCTCGCGCCGCAGGTCGGCCATGCCGGGCGCGAGCTGAATCTGGATCTCTTGCGCGATGTCGCGCGCCAGATCGCTCTGCAAGGTCAGCACCTCGTCCATCGTCCTCTCGTAGCTGTGCGCCCACAGATGCTTGTCCTGCGCGGCGTCCAAGAGCTGCGCGGTCACACGCACCCGGTTTCCGGAGCGCGTCACCGAGCCCTCGATGATGCCGTCCACGCCCAGCTCGCGCGCGATCTGCGGCACCGGCTTGTTGGTTCCCTTGTAGCGCATGACCGAGGTGCGCGAGATCACTTTGAGATCGGGAAGCGGCGCGAGGCTCGTGATCAGCTCCTCGGTCATGCCGTCGGCGAAATACTCCTGGCTGGGGTCGCCGGACAAGTTGGCGAGCGGCAAGACCGCCAGCGAGCGGATGGTGCCGGCGCGCGAGGCCGCGCTGGGGAAGAGCCGGTCGCGAAGCGCGAAGAGGCCCACGCCCACCGCGACCACGAGAGCGAGAGCGCCGATCCAAGCTAGGACCTGTTGCTTGCGCTGGTCGCCTTGGCCCAGGAGGGCCGCGCGCTTGGGCCCGCTGTCCGAGTCCACGGCCTCGAGCGCGGCCGCCACTTCTCCCCCGGCGCGATAGCGATGCTTCGGGTCCTTGGCCAGACAGCGCTGGATGATCCCGGCGAGCCCCGCCGGCACGCGCGCGGGAAGCGCGGGCGGCTCGTCGTTCATGATGGAGTTGGCCGTCTCGATCAGGGTCTTTCCGTGGAAGGGGAGGCGCCCGGTCACCATCTCGTAGAGGACGACGCCGAGGGCCCACAGATCGCTCGCCGGGCTCGCCTTGGCGCCGCGCAGCACCTCCGGCGCGAAGTAGGCCGGCGTGCCCACGATCATCCCTTCGGAGGTGAGGGTCAGCTCGGCGCTCTCGTCGCGCGCGCTCGCGGCCGCCTGCCGCGCCAGTCCGAAATCGAGAACCTTGACCCGGCCCTCGGGCGTGACCATCACGTTGGCGGTTTTCAGGTCGCGATGGATGATGCCCCGCTCGTGCGCGTGGGCCAGGGCCGAGGCGATCTCCTGTCCGTAGCGGATGGCGGTCGCCGGCGGCAGTCCATGAGCTGGAACGAGCTCCTTGAGCGTCTGGCCGGCGACCCATTCCATGACGATGAAATCGCGGCCGTCCTCGCGGCCGACCTCGAACACCTGACAGATGTGCGGGTGATTCAGGGCCGAGATGGCGCGGGCTTCGCGCAGGAGGCGCAGGCGGGCCGTGTCGTCGGAGGTGGGGGACAGGAACTTGAGCGCCACGTCGCGCTCGAGCTGGGTGTCGTGGGCGCGATAGACCACGCCCATTCCTCCCGCGCCCCGCTGCTCGAGTATGCGATATCGCCCGACCACCTGGCCGATCATGAAAAAGCCTCCGAGGGAGAGACGATCGGAGGGCTAGACTAGGGGGCAGGGGTGGCTGCTGGCAACGAGGCGAGCCCGGCGGGGAACCCCATTCCCCCACTTGTCGCGAGTCGCCCCCACGACTCATAATCGATGGCCGAGCGACATCCCCCCGGAGCGCGGATTTGAGGCCGTTCTACGCACGACATTCTCTCTTGGCGTGGTGTCTGGCGGTGGGTGTCGCGACTCTTCACGCCCCCCCCGCGAGCGCGCTGCCTCCCCTCAGACAATGGACGTTCGAGCGCCCGAGCTACGGCGCGCTAGACCGAAATATTGCCGACCACTTCCTGGTCAATCAGAACGGCGTCTGGCATCTCTTCTATACGAATCTGTCCATGCCCCTCGACCCCGCGGTGTACATCGGACACGCGGTGAGCACGGATCTCATCAACTGGACCGAGCACGCGCCCGCGATCGTCGCTTCCCCGGGCTCGCCGGATTGGCGAAGCCGGGGAGTGTGGGCGCCCATGGTCCTCGCCAAGCCGGGCGGCGGATGGGTCATGGCCTACACCGGGGTGAGCAGCACGAGCGCGCAACGCATCGGCTTTCTCACCAGCAACGACCTCGAGACGTGGACGCCGTTCAACGACTCGCTGCCCTTCGAGCCGGATTCGATCCGCTACGCCTGGACCGCGACCGCCTATTCGAACGCGCGCGATCCGCACCTCGTCTTGCAGAACGGCGTGTGGCACATGCTCTATTGCGCGCGCCGCGTCGACGGCGCCCCGGCCATCGGCCACGCCGAGTCCGCCGACCTGGTGAGCTGGACGCACGACGATCCGCTTCTCGTCCAGGGCGGCGGCTGGTCCTCCCCGGACATGGAATCTCCGGCGGTGACCTTCTTCGGCGGCAAGACGTATCTGTATTGGACGCAGTTCAACAACGTCGTGGCCCAGGGCGATTCGCTCCTGGACGACTGGGCGGCGAAGCCGGTCACCATCCTGCCGGCCGGCTTCTCCGCTCCCGAGCTGACTCCGATCGGCAACACGCTTCTCTACAGCCGGCGGCGCCTCTCGCCCTGCAACACGTTCCAGACCTACATCTGGTTCGACACGCTCGACACCAACACCTATCCCTTCCAGATCCTTCCGCCCCATCCCCTGGCCGGCTTCACGGTGCTCAGCGGCACGGCCTTCCTGAGTCAGCCGTCGTTCGGTGACGGCCAGGCGGATCGCGGCGAGATCCCGGCCGACCCGGCCGGTCTGTACTGGCTTTCGAGCCGCGAATACCTTCCCGAGCCGAGCCCGAGCTACACCTGCGGCGAGGAGCACGGCGCCGATCAGACGGGTCTCGTCGCCTCCGATCCGTTCGTCCTGAACGGCGACAGCGTGGCGGTGGAGATCCAGGGGGCGAATTCGCCGGATTCGGCCTACGTGCTCCTGTACGACGAGTGCACGCAGACGACGATCACGCGCTTCACCGGCTCGAGCGAGACCTTGACCCCGATGCACACGTCCGTGGGAAACGCGCGCGGGCGCACCGTCTCGTGGCGCATCGCCGATCTCCTGACGCGTCCCGGCGGCTGGATCGGCATCGACAATCTCGGCGAGCGCGCGTCCGCCGGGCTCGCCGATCCTCCCGTGACGCCGACGGTGGCTTGGGTGGCGCCCGCGGGCGGGGAGAATCTCCAGCGCGCCCATACCTTTCGCATCCGCTACAACGTGAGCATTGGCGGCGGCCCCGTCGATTCGCTCGTCGTCTATCTCACCGATCCGCAAAGCTCGGTGCTCTTGCGTCAGATCAAGCCCAGCGTGGGCAGCACGAACATCCTCTGGACCACGCCCGACACGCTGCTCTACACGGCGCGGCTGCGCATGGTGGCCTACGCGCACTCGGGCGCCTGGGGCTGCGCCACGTCGAATTCGTTTGCCATCGGCGCGTCGACCGGCGTCGATCCTTCGCGTCTGGGAGGCCTTCTGCGCGTGAGCTACGACGCGAGCGGCGCGCGCCTCGAGGGGCGCGTAGCCCAGCTCCAAGAGGACGGCGTGCTCGAAGTGTTCGACCTGCGCGGGCGTCGCGTGGCGGTGCCCTGGCACGGCCACGACGGCCAAAGCTTCTCGCTCGTCATCGGCCGCGATCTCGCAGGCCAAAGACTCGCGCCCGGGGTCTACTTCGCGCGCCTGCACCAGGCCGATCTCGTGTGGCAGACCAAGTTCGTGCAATTCCGATAGAGGGCTCTTGATTCCTACCCTGAGCGTCGTCTTGCACGTGCTTCTGGTGTTCGCCCTGGTGTCCGGCATCGTGGGCCGTGACTTGGTCTACGCACGCGCGGCGCGCTCGCGCGATCTGGCGGAGATCCGCGCCCTGCTCGGGCTCGGCCACGTGTTCGAGATGAGGCTGGTTCGTCCGTTCACCGGCTACGTGCTTCTGGCAGGGCTGGTCGCGGCCTGGCTTCGCGGCTGGCCGATCCTCGGCTTCCTGCAGGGGGGGAGGGCCAACTGGGTGCTGGTCGCTCTCCTCATCTATCTCACGCTCATCCCGCTGATCGTCTTCGTCTTCCTGCCGCGCGGCCGCCTTTTCCATGGGGCCTACGAGGACGCGATCGCCCGTAACCAGGTCACGCCTCAGCTGACTCGAGCGCTCAACGACCCCTGGGTGCGCGCGGCGCGCGCCTACGAGTGGGTGATGATTGCCGTCCTCACCTATCTCATGGAGATGAAGCCGTTCTGAGCTAGGGCAACGCCGTCGTGTGCTTGCGCACCCAATCCACCCACAGACGCGTGCGCTCCATGCTATGCACCGGATCGCGGGGGTTGTGCCCGCGTCCCGGGAAGCCGATGTACTGCGTCTCCACGCCCATGTCCTTGAGCGCGTGGAAGTAGGCGAGCGCCTGCGAGGGTGGCACGCGGAAGTCCTCCATGAGCGACATGATGAGGGTCGGGCACTTCACGTTCTTCACGTAGGTCACCGGGGACTGCGCGCGGTACAAGGAATCGCGGTTGTCGGTCCACGGCGAGCCGCCCATGGAGTAGCGCACGGTCACGTTGCCGTCGGAGAGGTTGTACTCGTCGATCAGGTTGGTGACCGGAGCACCGGCCACCGCGGAGGCCCACTCGTCGGGATAGTTGCCGATGAGCCAGGTGGTCATGTAGCCGCCATAGGACCAACCGGTGACCGAGGCATTCTTCTTCTGCACGTAGGCGCGTTTGCGCAGCTCGGCCACGCCCGCCATCACGTCGCGCCCGGGTCCGGCGCCCGCGTCCTTGGTGATCGCCGCCTGATAGGTGTTCCCGAGGTTGTCGCTGCCGCGGTAGTTGGGCTGGAACACGATCCATCCCTCCGCCGCCATGAGCTGGGCCAGCGCGCTGTAGCTCATGTGCGAGGCCGCGGTCGGACCGCCGTGGATCACGAGCACGAGCGGATAGGTGGCGGCGGGGTTGAAGTTGGGCGGATAGGCGAGGACCCCGTCCTCGTCGAAGCCGTCGTTCTTCCAAGTCACCCGCTCCATGCGCCCCCAGTTCACGTCCTTGGCCCAGGCGTTGAAGTCGGTCAGGCGGCGCGGCCTGGCGGTGTGGCTGTCCATCACGTACAGCTCGGCCGGGCGGCTCGGCGTCGTGGCCGTGAACGCGATGGCGCCCTTGGAGGATGCGGTCACGTCATAGCCGAAGGCGCCGTTGATCACGAGCTCGCCCAGCTCGAGCTTGCGTGCGGGGCCCGTGAGGGGCTGGATCCAGAGCCCCACCGAGGTGCGATCGTTGGCCGCCACCAGGAGCGAGCGTCCGTCGCCCATCCATTCGGCGCCGAAGACGTCGCGGTCGAGCGCGCGCGTCACACTCTTGCCTTCGCCACCCACGGCCGGCGAGACGTAGATCTCGTTCTCCCAGCCCAGATCGGCGCGGCGGTCGCGCGGCTGGACGTAGGCGATCGACTTGCCGTCCGGCGACCACACGGCGTTGTTCTGGAAGGTGTGCGCGCCGGTGAGCGAGCGAATCACCCCCGTGGCCACGTCCACCACGTTGACCGAGACCGAATCGAACCGTCCCGTCTGCACCACGGGCACGCGCGCGAAGGCGATCTGCTTGCCGTCGGGCGACCAGCTCAGGTGCGAGGGCGGACTGCCCGGTGGCAGCACCAGCTCGAGGCTCCAGGCGCCGCTCGTCAGGCGCTTGGCGCTCGAGTCTTTGAGTGCCTGGATCCAGATGTGCTGCGGGCGGATCTCGTTGCGCAGGAAGATGTCCTGGTCGCCGATGTCGAGCGTGGCGATGTGCTTCGCTTCGCCTTCCTTCTTGGGCTCCTCGTCCTCGGCGGCGTAGGCGAGGGCGGCGCCGTCGGGGCGCCAGGCGTAGTGCTGGACCTCGGTCTTGGAGCGGGTGATGCGCCGCGCGTCGCCGCCGCCCATGGGCATGAGCCAGATCTGCGCCTTGCCCGACGAATCGGGGGCCAGGAAGGCGAGCGACTTGCCGTCCGGCGAGAAGCGGGGCTCGGACACGGAGCGGCGCTCGAAGGTGAGCTGGCGCGCGCTGCCCGTGGCCACGTCGGCCACCCACAGCTCGGTCTCGTTTCGCGCGTCGTCGTAATTCGGCCGCGTCACGGTGAACGCGATCGACTTGCCGTCGGGCGAGAAGCGCGGGCCGCTGACGCCCACCGCTTTCTTCACGAGGTCGAGCGAGAAGCGTTGCGTCTGGGCCAGGGCGGGGGAGACGAGGACGAGCGCGGTGAGCGATGCCACGACGAGGAAGCGGCGGATCATCGAAGGCTCCTTGGCGGTGGGGGGAAAACGGCCCGAGACTAGCGCAGACCTCGCGCTAACTCCAGACCGACTCTGATAGACTGAGCCTTCGCGCGGCCGCGGGACCGACCCAGGGATCTCCACGTGACGCTTCGGCCTCACCTTCTCCTGAGCTTGTTCGTCGCGCTCCTCCTGAGCGCCGGCGGCTGCGTGCACGAGCCGCGCCCCGTGGCCTACGTTCCGGGGCCCGACGGTGGGACGCCCCGCCGTGGCGGCCACGCCGTCTTCGTGCGCGAGGAAGATCCCGACTATCTCGACCCCGGGCTCTCCTACGGCACCTACTCGGCGGCCGTCACCGAAGCGATCTTCCACACCCTCCTCGACTACGCGCACGAGCCCGGCCCGGCGGGCGCCACGCTCGAGCCCGATCTCGCGCAATCGCTTCCCGAGATCCGCGAAAATGGCACGCTCTACTGCTTCCGGCTCCGGCCGGACGCGCGCTTCGGCGCCCCGCTCCATCGCCACATCACGGCCGCGGATTTCAAGTACTCGATCGAGCGGCTGTTCGAGGTCGAGTCGCCCGGCGTGCCGTTCTACCGCCACATCGTGGGCGCCGATCGGGTCATCGCGGGCTCGGCGAAAACGCTGCCCGGCGTGATCGCGCGCGGCGATTCGCTCTACATCCGCATCACCGCGCCCGATCCTACGTTCCTCCACATCCTGAGCATGAGCTTCACGGCTCCCGTGCCGCGCGAGGTGGCGGAGAAATATCCGCGGACTCTCTCGCAGCACACGGTCGCCACCGGTCCCTTCCAGGTGGCGGAGTTCACGCCACGCCGTCGCGTGATCCTGGTGCGCAATCCCGATTACTGCGGCAAGCCGGCCTGGCTCGACACCTTCGAGCTGCGCCTGGGCGTGACCCAGGCCAACGCGGTGGCCATGATCCGCCGCGGCCAGGTCGACGGCGGCTTTTTCGAGGTGCCGCCAGCCGAGTTCGCGCGTCTGCGCGCCGACTCGTCGTGGGCGTACCAGATCGACGTCAGTGACGGGCTCGAGACCGACTATCTCTTCCTCAACGTACGCCAGAAGCCGTTCGACGACGTGCGCGTGCGCCAGGCCATGGAGTGGGCGATCGATCGTCGCGCGCTGCTCAAGGTTTACTCCGGAAAGGGGATCGTGGCGGGGGAGTTCTGCCCGGTCGGCATGCCGGGCGCGCGTCCGCTCGGCCGCTACGTGACGCCCGATCTCGCGCGCGCCAAGGCGCTCCTCGCCGAAGCCGGCTACCCCAACGGGTTTCGCACCAAGCTCTATGGCTACGCCACCGAGCCCGTGCCGCGCCTCCTCACCATCGTGCAGCAGCAGCTCGCCGACGTCGGCATTCAGGCCGAGCTCGACATCGGCGAGGCCATCGGCTACACGTCGATGGCCAGCGACACGTCGCGTCACGTTCCGTTCGGCTTCTATGCCTGGACCGCCGACTACGTCGATCCTTCGAACTTCTTCGACACGCTCGTGAACGGGCATCGGATCACGGCCATCAACAACCAAAACCTGAGCCTGTTCGACGATCCCTGGGTGAATCACCACATCGAGCACGCCATGACGGTGGCCGACGACTCGACGCGCGCCAAGCTGTGGCGCGAGATCGACGAGCGCGTGATGGACGACGCCCCGGTCCTTCCTCTACTGCACACCTTCGAGAGCCGTCTCTACAGCCTGCGCCTGGCCGGCTGGTACCGGCACATCACGCGCATCCTCAAGATCGAGGACCTCTACCTGAAATCGGCGCCGCGGCCGGCCGCCGTGGCCGCGCGATGACGGCGGCGCGCCGCTTCGCGCGCGACCGCTGGGCCCTGGCCGGGTTCGTTTTCCTCGCCCTTCTCGTGGTCGTCGCCGTGGCCGCGCCGCTCGTGGTCGGCCGCGTGCTGCACGCCTCGCCCTACCGGCTCGGCATGATGGACAAGGTGAAGGAGGGCGGGCGGCTCGTGGACGTGGTCTCCGACGGCGGCATTCCGATCGGCCCTAGCGCGAGCTATCCGCTGGGCGCCGATCTCATCGGGCGCGACGTGCTGTCGCGTCTGATCTACGGGGCTCGGGTCTCGCTCCTCGTCTCGACCATGGGCACCTTGCTCGCCGTCTTGCTCGGGCTCTTGGTGGGACTCTTGGCCGGCTTCTATCGCGGCACCGTGGACACGATTCTCTCGCGCTTCGTCGACGCCATGATGGCGATCCCGATCCTGCTTCTCGCCATCGCGCTCGCCTCCGTCCTGCCGCAGGGCAACGTGTGGACCGTGGTGCTCATCCTGGGCCTCGTGAACTGGACTTACCTGGCGCGCATCGTGCGCGGCGAAGTGCTGTCCCTGCGCGAGAAGGAGTTCGTGGAGGCGGCACGCGCCCTGGGCGCCAACGACTCCGTGATCCTGGCGCGCCACCTCGTGCCCAACCTCGTCGGTCCGCTGCTCGTCTTCGGCACTCTCTCCATGGCCGGCAACATCCTGCTCGAGAGTGCGCTCTCGTTCCTGGGCGTGGGGATTCAGGCGCCGACGCCCTCTTGGGGCAACATGATCCAGGAGGGCATGGCGTTCTACAGCGTGGCCTGGTGGGTGGTGTTGTTCCCGGGCATCGCCATCCTGCTCACCGTGGTGAGCCTGAACCTGGTGGGGGATGGTCTTCGCGACGCGCTCGTGCCGGGCTCCCAGGAGAGGATCGGCCTGTGACCTCTTACGTGGCCCGCCGCCTCGCCTGGTGCGTGGTCGTTCTGGTCATGGTGTGCGCGATCACCTTCGTCATCTTCTTTGCCGTGCCCGGCAATCCGGCGCAGCTCATCGCCGGTAAGTACGCGACGCCCGAAACCATCGCCTTGGTCGAGAAGCGCCTGGGTCTCGATCAGCCGCTGCCCATCCAGTTCGGGCGCTTCCTCGTGCACGCCGCGTATGGCGACTGGGGCTTTTCGTACGTCAGCCAGCAGCCGGTGCTGGCCACGATCCTGACCGCGTTTCCCAAGACGCTGTCGCTCACCTTCGGCGCCGTGGTCATCTGGCTTCTGCTCGGCATTCCGGCGGGCATCCTGAGCGCGCTCAAGCCGGGGTCGATCTGGGATCGCAGCACGATGGTCTTCACCCTCGTCGGCATCTCGGCACCCGCCTACTGGATCGGCCTCGTCTTCCTGCGCGTGTTCGCCGACCGCATGGGCTGGTTCCCGCTCGGCGATTACACGGAGATGGGGCAGGGCTTGCTCGCCTGGGCGCACCACTTGGTGCTCCCCTGGATCACGCTCGCGCTCCTCTACGCCGGCTGGTACGCGCGCATGACGCGGGCCCAGATGCTCGACATCGCGCGCCTCGATTACGTGCGTACGGCTTACGCCAAAGGTCTCGACAAGCGCGTCGTGGTCGGGCGCCACATCTTCCGCAACGCCCTCCTGCCGCTCGTCACCATGCTGGGGATGGACGTCGCCTACCTGTTCGGCGGCGCGGTGCTGACCGAGTCGGTGTTCGGGATTCCGGGCATTGGCGGGCTCGCCTGGCGCGCCATCCGCATGCGCGACCTCCCCATGGTCATGGGGACCGTTCTCTTCGCCGCCCTCTTCATCGTGGTGGCCAACCTGATCGTGGACTTGCTCTATTTCGCTCTCGACCCGAGGATACAGAGAGAGACGAGCTGAAGCCCTGGCACGGAGAGTGATGTCCTGACATGTCGAGCGCGTCGGTCACGCCCGAGGAGCTGCAAGGAAGGCTGACCTATTTCGATCAGCCGGCGCAAACCGCCACCGTCCGGGTGATCCGCTACGACCGCCACCAGCGCCTGGTGCGTGCGCTGCTCGCCCTCGCCGCGTGCTGGGGGCTCGCGGCGGTCACGATTCTCATCCCCGTCCTTCATCTCATCCTGGTGCCGGCGTTTTTTCTCCTGGGCCCGTTCCTCGCCTACCAGAGGCTGCGCGAAGAGGCGACCGTCCTCACCATCCGCGGCGCATGCCCGGCTTGCGGACAAGCGGTCGACCACGGCGGGCGCGAAGCCTGGAAGCCGCTGCTTCGCCTCGATTGCCCGCACTGCCGAAGGCGGATCGTGCTCGAGACGGAGCTTCGCCGCCCGGCTTGACCTTCGGCGGGTCGCGGGGGGCATTCTGTGGGGGACGCCCCGCCTGTTCCACCATTCCAAGGAGGCCGTCATGCACTCGACCGAGCGTCGATTCGAGGTGGCGCGCATCGTCCTCGTTGCCCTGTTCGTTGTCGCCGCCGTGGCCGGCGCCACCGGAACCACCACCACGAAGACGGTTCATCCCGCGACCCGGAGCACGAGCCAGGCCACGAAGACCTACTCGGGCACCTCCGACAAGGGAGACTTCGAGCAGGCGCTCGACGTCGCGATCCAATCGGCCATGGAGTCACGCAAGAATGTCTCGGACGCCATGATCGAATGGAAGCTCAAGGACGTCTCCGGCGTGCGCGGCGGCATCGGCGGCTTCCATAAGCTCACGGTGACGATCGAGGCGAAGTCGCGCTAGCCGAGCCGGCGAGCCGGGCGGCGATCGCGGCGAGGGCCGGATCGCGCCGCGCGAAGTAATCCGTCGAGGTGAGCGGAGCCGGGATGTCGGGATCGAGGCTCGCCACCTTCAGCGCCTCGTAGTAGGGCTTGTTTTCCGGATAGTCACGCCCCGAGTAGCGGTGGAACCCGTTCGAGTAGTTGATCGCCGCCGCCGAGCGGGGCAGGACGATCTCGCCGCCCTCCGCCCAAAAATCGAGACGATCGCCCACCGGCTCGCCGACGAAGGTGGCGCGTGTGTATTGGCGAAGCTGGGCCGAATGATAGATCGCGGCCGAGAAAGTGCATGTGCCGGTGATGACGAAAAGATGCCCGGCGCGATTGATGCTCGACTCCTCTGCCAGGCTCTTCATGAACGGCTTGGCCACGTCGAGATTGCCACCGCCATTCAGGCGCAGGTCGATCACCACGTCCTTCACGTCGTGCGCGCGCACAAAGGCGACCAGCGAATCCGCGAACTTCTGAAACGGCGGACCCTGCGAGTCGTCGTCCGAGTGATTGAACTGGAAGTAGAGCAGCCCGGTCTCGGGCGCGTAATCGAACCAGTACGACCGGTCTGGATGGCGCAAGTAGAGCGGCAGGCCGGCGCTGTCGGGGAGAGCCGAGGCCCACCGCGGCGAGCCCATGGGAATCGCCGGGGTGAGCTTCTGCCACGACTCGTGGCGCGCCTTGTCCCGCGCTACGGCGCGCACCAGGAGATCGAAGCGCCTCCCGCCCTGGTCTTCGAGCGTCAACTTGGCTTGGCGTGGCTCGTGTGCGATCCCGAGCCCGAACAGCACGTCGGGGTTCATGAGGTAGATCGGGCTCAGGTAGTCGCTCCACGACGCGTTGCCGGCGAAGAGCTGCGACACGGTGCGCCTCGCCTCGCCGATCGCGCGGCCGTCGATGGCCACGAGACGGCAGCGCAGGGCGCGCTCGTAGGGTGCGGCGGCGCGCACGACATAGGGGCCGTCGTGGAACCACCAGAGAGCCAGCGGGAATTCGGTCGAGAAGGTGCCGTGCGTCGTCGGATCGAGTCGAAGTCGCGTATGCGCGTTGCCGGCGAGGGCGACCGCGCGCGCGAGCCCGGTCAGGATCTGGGCGTCGTTCTCGGTGGCCAGGTCGGATTCCAGCTTGGCCACCGCGCGCTGGAATTCCGCCCGCGCCGGGGGCGAGAAGCTCCGGTCGTACGCGCTCATGTGGCGCGCGGCGTAGTCGAGATCCTGCCGCCAGGCTTCGACTCGGTTCAGCGGCTCGGGCAGGGGCTCGACCCGGAAGAGGCGTGTGCTCGTCGTCTCGCCCTCTTCCTCGACGTGTCCCACGATCCCCGAATCGGTGAATACGCCCTCGAAGACCACCGAGTCCAGCTCGGGCGGAAATACGAAGCGCACTCGTTCCAGGTCGGTCCAGACCGCCGAGATCGGCAGCGTCCCGAAGCCGCGCATGGTGAGAGTCCCGCTCCACCCGGCGCCCGTCCGCTCGAAGCGCGTGTCGAAGATCCAGGGACGGCGGGGCGAGGCGATGACCGTCTCCCAGTTGCCCTCCAAGGACCCGGCCCCGGCGCTCGCGGTGAAAAAAAGGAGAGTGAAGAGCCAAGCGAGGACACGGCGCATACGCGGCTCCTTTCCTTGGGCCTACGACCCGGGCCCGTGTCAGGTTGCCACAATGTCGAAAGCAAGTGGCGGAGTTACAAAGAGCACTTACCGAGGCCCCACCATGCTGTCCGGCGCGGGAACTGGGCGCCCGGACCCTGCACCTGGGCCTCACCACTCGCCCGACCCTCCGGACGACTCGCCCCCTGGGCTCGCCTCTCGCCCCATCGCATTTTGCCACTCTGGCCAAACCAAGCAATTCTCTTGCAGAACAAATCCCCTTCGTCGCGCGCGAGAAAACTCCCAACGACGCGAAGGAGACTTTGTGCCTTTTCCAGGCTCCCCGCCGAATCGCCACCGATGCGAGCCCGAAGCGGCGGGGCGCCCGTGCCCGCACGCGGAGCTCCAGTTCGTCCGGCTTCGTCCCGACGGGCCCGATGCGCCTGGACGACGGATCGTGCTTCATCCGGCCCGAGTCGAGAGCCCGGTGTCCGCCGAGCGGCGTGCACTCTATAATGGAGACCTCATGCTCCTTCGCTCTCCGACTCGACGCGGAATGATCGAGAGCCACACCCCGGACCAGGAAGACCCGTTCCCGTATCCCACCGGGCCGCGCAGCTGGAAGTCGCGCGTCCGGATCGCGCTCCTGACCATCGGTGGCTTTGGCCTGGTCGGCCTGTTCCAGGCCAACGTGATCTACTTCCTGCGCCTGGCCGGGGGCGACCCGGTTTCCCCACTCCTCACCTACGTCAACTACTCGATGATCGGCATGGCGGCGTGGGTGCTCATCTCGCCCCTGATCGTCGCCTTCGCCCGTCGCTTTCCGGTGGTCGGACGGGCCGCGTGGTGGCACGCGATGCTCCACCTCGTGGTGGCGCTTGGCGCGCACCTCGTGCTCAACCTCGGGCTCATGTATCTGAGGACGACGACCTCCGATATGCACTCGCCGCTTCTCGCCAAGCTCATCAGCGGCACGCTTTGGGACCTGATCTTCTACACCATGATCGTCGCCGTGGCGCACGCCATCTGGCTCCGCCAGGACGCCCGTCGGCGAAAAGAAGAATCTCTGTGGCTGCGCGGTGAGCTCGCGCAGTCGCGCTTCGAGGCGCTGACGCTCCAGCTCCAACCCCACTTCCTCTTCAACTCGTTGAACGCGATCTCGGAATTGGTCTATCGCGACCCCAAGCTCGCTGATCGCGCGCTCACCCGGTTGGCCGAGCTCTTGCGCATGGCGCTCGCGAGCTCGGGCCAGATCGAGGGGACGCTCGAGGAGGAGCAGCGCTTTCTCGAGGCCTACGCCGACATCGAGCGCCTGCGCTCGGGTGGTGGCCTTCAGCTCGATTGGGAGATCCCCGACGAGGCGCGCAAGCTCGCGGTGCCCGTACTCATCCTGCAGCCTTTGGTGGAGAACGCGTTCCGCCATGGCCTGCGGGGCGGGGGAGGAAGCCGGATCGAGGTCACGGCCAAGGTCACCGACGGGATGCTCTCGATCCGCATCGCCGACGACGGCCGCGGTCCGGGACCCGCCCCGATCAGCGAAGGGCTCGGGCTGCGCAACACCCGCCAGCGGCTCGAGAGTCTCTATGGGAGCGAGGGCCGGCTCGAGCTCGCCGCCGGCGGCTCGCGCGGCATGAGGGTCGAGATCACGCTCCCCGCGCACGTGCTCGAAGACGCCGAACCCGGCGGCCCCGCCGCCGGGACGGCGCGGGAGCCCGCTCGCGCTGCGCTGCGGACCGCCACGGAAGGGGCTCGATGATCCGCGCTCTGATCGTCGACGACGAGGAGCTGGCGCGCGACAAGCTGCGGCGTCTGCTCGCCGAGCACGAGGATGTGCACGTCGTCGGGGAGGCCAAGGACGGCGACGAGGCTGTCGATCTGCTCGAGAAGGAGAGGCCGGATGTCGTCTTTCTCGACATCGACATGCCGCAAAAGAACGGCTTCGAGGTCCTGGACGCGATCGGCTCGTCCCCGCCGCCGCCACTCGTGGTCTTCGTGACCGCGTTCGACCAGCACGCCGTGCAGGCCTTCGAAGTGCATGCCGTCGACTACCTGCTCAAGCCGTTCGAGGAACACCGCCTGCGCGCCGCGCTGCAGCGCGCGCGCGAGCGGCGCGAGGGCTCGGTTTCGATCGAGCCGTTGCTCGGCGTGCTCGCCGAGATGCGCTCGCGCCAGCAGCAGCTCGAGGGCCGTCTCCTGGGGGACGCCTATCCGCATCGCATCCCCGTGCGGGAAGGGCAGGAGATTCTCTTCGTCGATCTCGAGGACATCGATTGGATGGAGGCGGCGGACAATTACGTCCAACTCCACTCGGGGCGGCGCGTTTATATGGTGAGAGAAACGCTCGCCGCCATGGAGGCGCGCCTCGATCCCAAGCGCTTCACGCGCATCCACCGCGGCGCCATCGTCAACGACCGCAAGGTGCGCTCCCTGCGCCCGCAGGCGAGCGGTGACCTCGAAGCCGTGCTCCGGGACGGCACGGCCCTGCCGGTCAGCCGCACCTACCGGGAGCGAGTCACGACCAAGTGGGAAAAGGGCTGACGCTCCTTCAGTTGGTGCCGCTCGCCGACGCTTTGTCCACCGCCGGCTTACGGAAGTAATCGAAGTCGTAGACCGTTTGCCACGTCTTGCCCCCGTCCATCGACGATTCGGCGAGCTGCCTCACCTGGTCCGAGCCCAAATGGAAGAAGCTCAGTCGGCGCAGTCCGGGAGGGGAGCCGGAGCCGCCTTTCTGCGCCACCAGCACCATGGCGTCGTTCACGAGGTGGCCGTCGCTGTAGAGGGTGACGTGGCCCGTGTTGTCCATCCAGCTCTGCTGCCAGCAGGAGCACTCGGGATTCCACGCGTTCAAGCTCTTCCCCGTCCCGCCCAGGGCCCCGGTCCAGTTCTCGAAGATCACGCAATCGCCGAGGATGAGATCGACATGGCTCGATCCCACGAATTGGCCGCCGGCATGGCTGCGCACGTTCCAGTCTCCGACCCAGAAGTCGAACTGGCGTGATTCGGGGGTGAACGAGCACGGCCGCGCGTTGTGGTCGCAGCGCGCGACGACTTTGGCCCAGCGCGGATCGGGCTTGAGGCTCGCGAAGTCGGTGTCGCTCTGCAGGGCGTGAAGCTGCCCGTAGCCGTGATTCATCAAGCGGTCCAGCGCCGCGAAGGCGGAGTCAGGCGCGCCGCCGCGCGCGTAAGCGCAGGCCAGGTTGTATTCGACGAGTACCGGGAGGCCGCCCAGGGCCTCGGCTTTCTGGTAAGCGTCGGCCGCCTCGTCCCAGGAGGAGAGGCTGGTGGCGCACGCCCCCAGGCGAATCCAGGCGTGCACGTTCGAAGGCTCGGCGCGCGCGAGCGAACGGTACGCCGCGGCGGCGTCCGACCACTGGTGGTGCGCGAACAGCGTATCGGCTCGCGCCATGGCAGAGGCGTCGGGGGCGGCCCCCGCCGCGGTGGGCAGGCACGCCAAGACGATCGAGAGGGCGAGAACGAGCTTCATCTCAAGGTCTCCATTCTGCGAGACGGTGCGTCCACGATCGCGCGGTCGGGGCCCTCGTGCCATGCCGTTGGGGCGAACGACCGTGTCGCGGGGCGAATGGAGTCATCTGCGCCTTTGCACAAACGAGACATTTCGCACGCATCGAATCCTTGCCGCGCACGGGTCGGCTCTTCGCCCCCGCCAAGCGGCGGATGAGAAGCTTGGTTCTTCCACTCGTCCCATTCCGCACGAACCTTTCGATCCGCTGAACTAGCCTCGTTTCGTACTTCCTTCGTCGCGCATGGCATCCCCCACGTCAGGCGCCCGCGCATTGCGCAGGGTGATTTCGTGTCCATCGATGGACCGGCACGTTGGTGAAGGGAGTGATGCGAAGCCAACTCACGAAAGATTCCGGACGCAACGTGTCCCTGTCGGGAAAGGCTCGATTTTCCCGATCCCCCGGACGCGTGGAAAAGAAGCGACACCTCGCTCGTACGCAGCTGCTTGTGGAGGCAGCCTCTTGAGACATCCAAACAATCCTTTTGCCCAAGCTTCTTCTTTCGCGCCGGCCAGGGTCGTCGCCGGATCCGCGCCAGGGAAGCTCGTACTCGGGCGGGCGGAAGCGATGCGGGATGGTTCTTCCAGGCGAGCCTTCGGGGAGTCGTTCTCTCTACTCTCGGGGGCGGCGGCAAGCCGCCCCGTTGGAGGCTGACAACATGCGTCGTTTCCTTGCTCTGCTTCTCGGCCTCGGGCTGGGGGCGGTGGTCATGGGTCCGAGTTTGGCCTCGGCCCAGGGACGCACTGACCCGGACTTGGTCGTGCAGAAGCCCATTCCGGGCGCTTATGCGCGCTATCGGTCGGGATTCTCGACCGCCGCCGCGCAGACCGTCTGGTACGGTTTCTTGGCGTCGAGCACCGATCCGAACAAAGTCGGTGTGGGCGGCAAGTGGGATTTCGATACGCCCTACTACGCCGGTTCCATCGCGGGTACGGACTCGAGCCAGTTCTGGGAGTTCGTCCAGTCCCCGCAGGCGTCGGATGGCGCCTCTGTGTACCTGACCGCGATTAGCCGGCCGTTCTGGTATTACGACTTCGGTAACGACATCGACAACGGCGACCACAACCTGTACGTGAACCGTGTCACCAGTGGTCGTGTGACGCGTCCGCGCGGTCTGGCGGGCGTGTGGCACCAGGACAACCTGACCACGGTGCCGGACACGGGACGTGTGGCCCCGGGCTTCGCGACCAACATCACGGGCTCCGGCTCGGCTTGGTGCGGTCTGCGCTCC
>DATFWU010000044.1:0-4668 GCA_035259005.1 Candidatus Eiseniibacteriota bacterium | reverse complement strand
ACACTCCGCTCGCACGCTAGATCCGAGAGAAATCCATGTCCAGGCTGTGCGTGCGCTGCTTCGCCATCTCGGCCGACGGCTTCGGGGCCGGCCCCAGGCAGGACCTGCAAAACCCCCTCGGCGTGCAGGGACTGCGGCTGATGGAGTGGTTCTTCCCGACGCGGGCCTTCCGGCACATGCAGGGCCTCGAGGGCGGGGAGGAGGGCGTGGATCACGCCATGGCGGAGCGCGGCTTCGAGGGCATCGGGGCGTGGATCCTGGGGCGCAACATGTTCGGTCCGGTGCGCGGCCCGTGGCCGGACGAGAGCTGGCGCGGCTGGTGGGGCGAGGAGCCGCCCTACCATGTCCCCGTCTTCGTGCTCACCCACCACGCCCGACGACCGCTCGAGATGGCCGGCGGGACGACGTTCTACTTCGTCAGCGACGGCATCCGCTCCGCGCTCGATCAGGCGAAGCGCGCGGCGAACGGCAAGGACGTCCGCCTGGGCGGCGGCGTTTCGACCATCCGCCAGTATCTGCGCGAAGGCCTGATCGACGAGATGCACCTCGCCGTGCGCCCCATCCTGCTCGGAGCGGGAGAGCATCTTCTGGAGGGGATCGACGCGCGCGCTCTCGGCTACCAAGTCGTGAAGCACGTCGCGGGCGAGCGCGCCCTGCACGTCTCGATTCGCCGTCGAGTCGATCGACTCGGCTAGACGCTTAGTGCTTCTGGTAGCGACCCACCAATTCGGCGTGCGCGAGCACGTGGCCCTTCATCGCTTCCTCGAGCGCAGCCTTGGTCGGCTTCTTCAGGTCCGGCAGCACGGTGTCGAGCGCGTACAGTTTGAAGAAATAGCGATGCTTGCCCACCGGCGGACACGGTCCGCGCCAGCCCGGCTGCTTCCAATCGTTGAGGCCTTCGAGAGAACCCTTGGGCAAGGTCTTGGCACTCGCGCCTTCGGGAAGCGAATGCGCTTCCGACGGAAGGTCGTAGAGCACCCAGTGCACCCAGGTCATCTTGGGGGCTGCCGGATCGGGCGCGTCGGGGTCGTCCACGATCAGGGCCCAGCTCTTGGTTCCGCTGGGCGCGCCTGTCCAAGTGAGGGCCGGCGACACGTCCTTGCCCTGGCAGGTGTGCGACGACGGAATGTCGCCGTTCGGGGCGAACGCCTTGGATGAGATTTCGAGGCTCATGGATTTCTCCTGGCTCGCGGGTGCCGGGGTCTCTTTCGCGAACGAGGTCTTGGAGCCGGGCGCCGAGCACGCGACGAAGCTGGCGAGCCCGAGCGCGATCGTGATGGAGCGCGAGACAGTCTTCATCGCATTCCCCTCCCCCTTCACCGTAGTGCAACTCGGCTCGCTCGTGTACCATGCACTCGAACGCCCCGCGGACCCGGATGAACGCGCGACATGGCTCGTCCTCCCCGAGACGTTCCCAAGGCCAGAAAGCCCCGCCGAAGCTCGAGCTTCCTTCTTCTTCTCATTCTCTGTCTGCTGGTCGTGGCCACGGCCTGCGCCGTCTTCGCCGAGCGCGTGCGCGAGCTGCGCGCCCTGCGTGCGGTCGGACCTTCTTGGTTCTTTCCGTCCCGCGTCTATGCCAGCGACTTTCCTCTGACCGCCGGGCAGCTGCTTTCCGCGGGACAGCTCGAAGCACAGCTGCGCGCGCGTGGATACCACGCGGCGCGCTCACCGCTCGGCATCCCCGGAACCTACGCCTCCACGAACGGCGCCACCGAAGTCTTCTTGCGTGGCTTCCTCGACGGTCACGACCCGGATGGCTTTGGCGGGCCGGAGCGGGTGCGCGTGCGCTTCCAGGGCCTGCAGGTGGTCGCGGTCGACCGGGGGAGCGGACTCGCGGGCGCTTCGCCGCCGGATCTCGAGCATCCGCCGAGGCTCGAGCCGGTGCTGGTGGCGCTCCTCTTCGACAAGAACCGCGTGCGCCGAAGCTGGGTCTCGATCGAGCGCGTGCCGATGGTCGTGCAGGAAGCGGTCGTGGCCTCGGAGGACCGCCGCTTCTACCAGCACATCGGATTCGACCTGCGCGCCAACGCGCGGGCTCTGGCGCGCGACGTGAGGGCGGGCGGCCTGCGCGAGGGCGCGAGCACGATCACCCAGCAGCTCGCGCGCTCGCTCTTCCTCGGAAACCAGCGCACGCTGGCCCGCAAGCTGGCCGAGATCCCGCTCGCCGTGGGGCTCGAGCTCCTGCTCAGCAAGCGACAGATTCTCGAGATGTACCTGAACGGCGTGTACTGGGGACAGGCGGGCACGGTGGGCTTAGGCGGCGTGGCCGAGGCGGCGCGCTGGTATTTCGACCTGCCCGTCGACTCGCTGCGGCTCACGCAGGCCGCCACGCTCGCCGCCATTCTCCCTGCGCCCAACCTCTACGATCCGTTCGCGCATCCCGACGAGGCACTCGAGCATCGCAATCGCGTGCTCGACGATCTGGTCGTGGCCGGAAAGATCAGTCCGGCGCTGGCGGCGAGCGCGAAGGCGGAGCCGCTCGGCGTGCATCAGGGACCGGGCCCCGCGGAGCGCTACCCTTCCTACACCGGCTACGTGCGCGACGTCCTCGACCAGAAGCTCTCGAAGGATGCGTCGCGAGGCTGGGGCCTCGACATCTTCACCACCATGGACGCGGTGGGACAGCCCTACGCCGAGTACGAGCTTTCCCGCCGCGTGGCGGCGCTCGGCCGCGGGCTGCAAGGCGCTTTCGTGGCGCTCGATCCCCGGACCAACGCGGTCGTCGCCATGGTCGGCGGGCTCGGCTTGCGCACCGGCGACTTCAATCGCGCCACGCAAGCGCGGCGGCAGACGGGCTCGGCGATCAAGCCCATCGTCTACGCCGCGGCCTTTGGTCTCGGCGAGAGGGCGCTCACGCCGGCCACCGTCGTCTCCGACTCGCAGCGCACGTTCGGCTCGGGCAAGAACGCGTGGACGCCGCGCAACTACGACGACACGTATCACGACCAGGTCACGCTCGCCTTGGCGCTCTGCCGCTCCCTCAACGTGGCCACGGCCAATCTCGTGGACGAGATCGGGGCCGGCACGGTGGCGAGCTTCGCCGACCGCTTCGGGCTCGGGCGTTTCCAGGCCGTGCCCTCGATCGGCCTGGGCTCCAACGAGACGAGCCTCCTGGCGCTCACCAACGCTTACGCGGTCTTCGCCAATGGCGGCACGCTGCGCGAGCCGAGTCCGATTCGCGTCGTGGTCGACGGCGAGGGAAAAGAGCTGCTGCGCCCGCCCAAAGAAGCCGAGTCGGTCATCTCTCCGGCTCTCGCGGCCCTCATGACGGGGCTCCTGCAAGACGTCGTGCGCTACGGCGTCGCCTATCCGTTGCGCGCGAGCTACGGCTTCGAGCGCCCGGTCGCGGGCAAGACCGGGACGACCAACGATTTCAACGACGCCTGGTTCGTGGGCTTCACGCCGCAGCTCGTGGGCGGCGTGTGGGTCGGCTTCGATCGTCCGAAGAGTCTGGGGCGGGCCGCGGCGGCCACGGCGCTGCCGGTGTGGGCCGGCATCATGAGCGCCCTTCTGCGCGACGCGCCCGCCCTCGCTTTCGCGAGCGACGCCGAGGTGCAATACGTCGCCATCGATCCGTGGTCGGGCATGCTGCCCGACTCGGCTTTCTGTCAGTCCATGTCGGTCCCCTTCCTTCCCGGCACCGCGCCGCAGATCTACTGCAGCGAGGCGAGCCGCTTCGGCGAAGAGGCCTACCCTCCCGATTCCCTGTACGCGCCCGACTCGGTGTCCTACCAAAGCGGGGAGCCCGAGTCCGCGCAAGCTCCGCCCCCAGCGGAGAATCCGGAGCTCTATCCCGACTCCACGAATCCCACCGAAGACGACTCGATGCCGCGCATCCACCCCCGGGGTGCAGGCCGGAGCGGCATCCGCCGATAACCCAAGATCAGTACGTAGGGCGGACGTTTTCCTGACAGCGACATCGATGTCCGTCGCAGGGAAAGACGAGGAAAATTCCAGAATCGGACGCGCTCACGGGAGATCTGCCCGAGCCACCCTCGTCATCTAAGTCAATCAGAGACAGGCGGCAGACGGTCGGTACGGAGCTTGCTCTTTGCGAGGGTGTAACCCGCCCTGGAGGAACGGAGCCGCTCATGGAAGCGAATCCGCGCGAGCAGACGACAAGGGAACGCGATTCCAAGCGCACGACGTCGCCAGGCGGCGTGGCGCTCGCCGTGGCGCGCAAGCGCCGCGCGCGCATGTCGCTCGTTCCCGTGCAGCCGGAAGAAGCCGCGCGCTCGGCCGGTCTGCACTACGTCTCCACGTCTCCGCTTCCGCCCGGCATCCGTCGCGTGAAGAAGGGAAAGGGATTTCGCTACCTGGCGCCGGACGGCTCGACCATCGACTCGAAGAATGAGATCGCACGCATCCATGCCATCGTGATCCCGCCGGCGTGGACCGAGGTGTGGATCAGCCCCTCGCCCGTGGGCCACATCCAGGCGCTCGGGCGCGACGCGCGCGGGCGCAAGCAGTACCGCTATCACGAGCGCTGGCGCGACGTGCGCGACGAGGACAAGTTCGGCCAGCTCGTCGCCTTCGCCGCCATGCTGCCCTCGATCCGCCGACGCGTGCGGCGGGATCTCGCGCGGCGCGGGCTGCCGCGCGAGAAGGTGATCGCGGTCGTGGTGCGGCTTCTCGAGCTGACCATGATGCGCATCGGCAACGAGGAGT
>DATFWU010000043.1:0-12854 GCA_035259005.1 Candidatus Eiseniibacteriota bacterium | reverse complement strand
CCAGGTGGGAGACGAAGCGCAGCGCTTCACCTTTGAGGAAGCGCAGCCGGAACCGCGTCGCGAACGCGAGCGCGGCGGCCAGCGGGTGGCGCTTTCTCTCGCGCCGGCCGTCGGTTGACGGACGCGGCGCTGGGATCGGTTGCGGAACGAACTCGGGTTCTCCCGGCCGCCGCCCGGTGGGCGAGAGACGGTCCGGGCAATCGTCGATGCCGCAGGCGTGGCAAAAGGCCAGACGGCAGTCCACCGTGACCTCGGCCAGGCGGGCTTTGTCCATCTCCCTGAGCAGGAACTTGCGGCTGACCGGCGAGCGCACGTGCTCCCACGATTGCCGGATGTCGCTCTGGCGCTCGTCGAGATAACGCTCGGCGTCGATGCCCAGGTCGGCGAAAACCTGCATCCAGACGTCGTACTTCAGCTGATCGGTCCAGCCGTCGAAACGGCAGCCGCGCTTCCAGGCCTCGAGGACGGCGGGACCGAGACGTCGATCGCCGCGCGAGAATACGCCCTCGAGAAACGCGGTTTCGGAATCGCGCCACTTGAGCACCAGAGACGTTCCCTTCACCTGCGAGCGCAACAGACGCACCTTTTCCTCGATCAGGAGCGACCCGTCCTGCGCCTCCCACTGGAACGGCGTCTGCGGCTTGGGAACGTGGGGGGAAATCGAGATCGTCACCGTGAAGCGCCCGGATTCCGCATTCTCGCGTCCGGTGCGCAGGGCCTTCTTGGCCAGATCCACGATGCCGACGAGGTCTTCGGGGCGCTCGCCGGGGAGCCCGATCATGAAATAGAGCTTGGCTCCCGTGTAGCCCTGGCGCGCGGCAATGGCCACCGATTCGAGCAACTCTTCCTCGCAAACACCCTTGTTGACCACGTCACGCATGCGCTGCGTGCCGGCTTCCGGCGCCAGCGTGATGTGGCTCGACTTCGACTCGCCGAGGGTGCGGGCGAGATGCTCGGGCAAGGTGCCCGGACGCGTCGAGGGAAGCGAGATCGCGACCGGCGCGCCGCAGAGATCTTTGACCAGCTTGTCGACCGCTTCCACGATCTCGGTGTGGTCGGTGGTGGAAAGCGAAAGCAGCGAAACCTCGTCCCAGCCGCTCTCTTTCAGTCCGCGCTTGGTCTCGTCGACGATTTGGGCGGCGCTCTTCTGGCGCACCGGGCGGTTGATCATGCCGGCCTGGCAGAAGCGGCAGCCGCGGGTGCAGCCGCGCATGACCTCGACACTGAGGCGATCGTGCGTGATCTCGGTGAGCGGCACGAGCGGCTTGTCGGGATAGTACTCGGGCTTGAGCGTCTCGACCCACACCGACTGCACATGATCGGGCCAGCCCGGCTTGGGAACCGGGATCAGGAAGCCCTGCTGGTTGGTCTGAAGGTCGTAGCCCGCGGGCACGTAGATGCCCGGTTCCTGGGCGAGCCGCCGCAGCAGCTCGGGCCGGTCGAACTCGCCCCGCACCCACCGCTCGGTGAGATCGGCGACCCTCTGGACGATCTCCTCGCCGTCGCCGATCACGAAGGCGTCGAAGTAGTCGGCCATGACCTCGGGGTCGTAGGCCGCGTGGCCGCCGCCGATGACCAGGGGATCGTCCTCGCCGCGATCCCGGGCGGCAAGCGGCACTCCGCCCAGGTCGAGCATGTTGAGGATGTTGGTGAAGTGCAGCTCGTACTGGAGCGAGAAGCCGATGAGATCGAAGGCTTTGAGCGGCCGCTGGCTCTCGAGCGAGAGCAGTGGCAGGCCACGCTCGCGCAGCTGCTTCTCGGCGTCGCCCCAGGGGGCGAAGCAGTACTCGGCGAGGGTGCCGGGGCGGCGATTCAAGATGTTGTCGAGGAGGCGAAGCCCGAGATGGCTCATGCCAATCTCGTAGGCGTCACCGAGACACAGCACGACTTTGAGGCTGGCCTGGTCGAAGTCCTTGACCGTCCGATTGAGGGCGGCGCCTACATAGCGGTTCGGACGGCTGACCAAGGGGAGGACGACGTTCTCGACCCCGGAAATTCTCGTCAAACGAATGCTCCAAGCGCGCCGGGTCCGATCCGGCACGAAACTGCCAGCAAACTGCCAGCGCAGGGCTGCGTTTCAAGTCCGAGCACCTCCCAAGGTGGGTGGCGCCCGGAAAGCCTTACTCCGCCAAGGCGGAGTTCACCTGCCGACGTTACCACAGGGACTTACGGGGTTACAAGACGAGTTACATCGTCACGGCCCAGGTCGCGGGCCGGACGGGCGGTGTCATCCCCAAGTGGTCAAGTCCTCCGCCCTCGGGCGTGGGAGTGAGCCACTCGAGTCGGCGGCAGGTGACGTGGACCAATCACATGTTCTGGAACATGTCCTCGCGATCTCCGAGCGGTCCGGGTCGAAGAACAGCCTCGCGTTTTCATCGAAGAAGACGGTCCGCGATTCACCTCGTTCTTCGCTTCGTGCCAGCGTGCCGCTTTCATACCTACATCGTATGTACTTGAAGCAGCTTGGCAAACCATGGCCCGGCAGTCCACTAGTCACCCCGGTGCCGAGCGAGCTACTGTCCCCCCATGATCCAGCGGGACGCCAGGGCGGCGCTTGGGCAGGACCATCGCTCCGGGGCCAGCGAGCTGCTCGCTTTCGCGGCGGCCGCTTGCCGGGCCGCCCTCGCCGAGACCGGACCCAAGCCGGCCGAGTTCGCGCGCGCCCTGCGCCAGGTGTGCCACGCGCAGCCGGCCATGGGCGCGGTGTTTCGGCTCGCCTCGCGCGCCCTCGAGGTGGCGACCACGGCCGAGCGCCGGGGCGACGCGCCCGACCAAGCACACGAGGAGATCGAGCGCGCGATCGAGGCTTTCGTCACCGACTTCGAGGAAGCGGGCGAGGCGGTCGTGCGCCAGGCACAGGCGGTCTTCCCCGCTTCGGGTTGGGTGGCAACCTACAGCCGCTCGAGCCTGGTCGAGTCCCTGTTCCGCGAGATGGCACGCTCGGGCACGCAGGTGAAGGTCCTGCTCTCGGAAGGCAGGCCACTGCTCGAGGGACGGCGGCTCGCCCAGAGCCTTGCCGAGGCCAAAATCCCGTGCTGGCTGACCATCGACAGTGCGGCGGTGTTGTTGCTGCCACGGGCTTCCGCGCTGTTCGTCGGCGCCGACACCGTGCTGCCCAAGATGTTCGTCAACAAGGTGGGGACCTACACGCTGCTGCTCGCCGCGCGGGAGCTCAACGTGCCGGCCTACGCGCTGGCGCAGCGGGCGAAGTTCCTCCCGACCTCGGGAGGATTGTTCGAGCTGGGCGAGCGCGATCCCGAGCAAGTCTGGAAGGACGCGCCGGTCGGCATCTCGGTGCGCAATCTCACCTTCGAAGAAGCGCCGCTCGACCTCCTGCGCGGCGTGATCACCGAGAACGGAGTCATGCCGCCCGGCGAAGCGGGCGCGGCCGCGTCGGAAGCCACGCTGGCGGAAGCGCTGCGCCGGCCGTGGAGCAAAGAGGACGAGAGCTAGAGGCCGCGCAGAAATCTTCCCGTGTGCGAGCGTGGCTCGGCGGCGATCGCCTCCGGCGGCCCCTCGGCCACGATCCATCCCCCGCCGTCGCCACCTTCCGGCCCGAGATCGATCACCCAGTCCGCGTTCTTCACCACGTCGAGATGGTGCTCGACCAGCACCACCGTGTGCCCGCGCTCGACCAGCCGCGACAAGACGTCGAGCAACACCTGCACGTCGGCGACGTGCAGGCCGACGGTGGGCTCGTCGAGGATGAACAAGGTCGGCGCCGCGGAAACGTCGGCCAGCTCGCGCGCCACCTTGAGACGCTGCGATTCGCCACCCGACAAAGTCGGCGCCGGCTGGCCCAGCCGCAAGTAGCCAAGCCCGACGCGCGACAGCACCGACAGCCGGCCCACCAAAGCTGTCTGTTCGTGAAAGCGCGCGATCGCCTCGTCGACCGTGAGGTCGAGCGCCTCGCGGATGTTCAGGCCGTGCACGCGCACGTCGAGCACGTCGCGCTTGTAGCGCAGCCCGCCGCACTCGTCGCAGGGCACGAACAGGTCGGCCAGGAAATACATCTCGACCTTGACGACCCCGTCGCCCTCGCAGGTCTCGCAGCGCCCGCCCGGCACGTTGAACGAGAAGGTGCCGGGCCTGTAGCCACGCTCGGCGGCCAGCGGCTGCCCCGCATACAGACTGCGCAAGAGATCGAACGCCTTGAGATACGTCACCGGATTCGAGCGCGGGCTCTTGCCGATGGGCGACTGATCCACGAGCACGACGCGCCCGACCGCGTCCAGGCCCGACAAGCCCGCGTGCGCGCCCGGCTCGTCCTCGCCGCGATCCCCCAAGGCGCGGGCGGCCGCGCGATAGAGCGTGTCCTCGACCAAGGTCGACTTGCCCGAGCCGCTCACGCCCGTCACACAGGTGAGCCGCCCGACCGGAAAGCGTGCCGTCACCTCGCGCAGATTGTGCTCGCGTGCACCCTGCACCTCGATCCAGCGTGAGGCCCGCCGCGTCAGCCGCTGGCGCACGACCGAGAGCTCACCGCGCAGGTAGCGCCCGGTCGGCGAGTCGCCCAGAGCCGAAGGCCGGCCGCAATGCAGCAAGCGGCCGCCGTGCTCGCCCGCGCCCGGGCCGAGATCGACCAGCCAGTCGGCGCGGCCAATGACCAGCGGATCGTGCTCGACCACGGCCAGCGTGTTGCCGCGACGCGCCAGGTCCTCGAGCACCTGAACCAGGCGTTCGGCGTCGCGCGGGTGAAGGCCGACGGTCGGCTCGTCCAGGACATAGAGCGCGTCGACCAGGTTCGCCCCCAAGGCGTTCGAGAGCTCGATGCGCTGCGCCTCGCCGCCCGACAGCGTGCGCGCCAGGCGGTCCAGAGTCAGGTAGCCGAGATCGACGCGCTCCAGGTAGGCGAGCCGCGAGAGAAGCTCTTTCAGAATCGGCGCCGCCAGCGCGCGCCTCTCCCCCTCGAGACTCCCGCCCGCGCGCTCCACCCAGGCGCGCGCCTCGCTCACCGTGCTGCGCGCCACCTCGACGATGTTCGCACCCAGCACCTGGACCCAGCGCGCCTCGGGACGCAGCCGGGCGCCGGCGCACGAAGGGCAGCGGCTGGGACGCTGGTAGCGCTTCACCAGGAAGCGATTGCCGGCGCGGTACGACTTGCGCTGCAAGCGCCGCAGGAACGGCAGCGCGCCGCGGAAGCCCTCCGTGCCGTCGAGCACGACGCGCTGCTGGGCCCGCGTGAGCTTTTTCCACGGTACGTCGAGCGGGATGCCCGTGCGTTTCGACAGCTCGCGCAGGCGCCCGCCGAAGTGGCGCCGCCACGAGCCCGCCCAGGGATCGATCGCGCCCTGAGCCAGCGTCTTCCCGTGGTCGGGCACGACCAGCGCCTCGTCGAACTCCAGGATGTCGCCGAAGCCTTTGCACTCCGGGCACACGCCGTAGGGCGAGTTGAAAGAGAACAGAATCGGCTCGGGGCTCGGAAACTCGCGGCCGTCGCGCGGACAGATCCAGCGCTCGGCCCGGGGCGCGAGCCCCCCGCCGCGCGCCAGGAGGAGCCGGCCCTCGCCGCGCCCGAAGGCGAGCCGGGCCGCCTCCTCGAGACGGCTCGTGCGCTCGCCCGACCAGCGGAAGCGGTCGGCGACCACGAGCAGCTCCTCGGCGCCGTTGGGCGGCCCCGACAAAGAAGCGAGCTCGACCGGGCCCGCCTCGCCCCACACGCGCAGAAAGCCGTTCGACTCCAGGCCCTCGACCACGGCCTTCCAGGGCAGGCGGCTGGGCACGGCGACGGGCGCCAGCACGGCGACGTCCTCGCCCTCGGTCCACTCGCGCTCGGCCTCGCGCGCCAGGGCGCTGGGCGAGTCGGCCACTACTGGCAGGCCGCAGTCGGGACAGACCGTTACGCCGACGCGGGCGAAGAAGAGCCGTAAGTAGTCGTAGATCTCGGTGGCCGTGCCCACGGTGGAGCGTGCGCTCTTGGCCTGATTGGCCTGGCGGATGGCCACCGCGGGCGAGAGCCCGGTGACCGAGTCCACGTCCGGGCGCGGCATGCGGTCCAGGAACTGCTTGGCATAGCTCGAGACTGATTCCACGTAGCGCCGCTGGCCCTCGGCGTAGAGCGTGTCGAAAGCCAGCGAAGACTTGCCCGAGCCGCTCACGCCCGTGATCACGTTAAACGCGCCACGGGCCAGCGTCAGGTCGAGGTTCTTCAGATTGTGCTGGCGCGCACCCCGGATGGCGATGACGTCCCGCTTGGCGATCACGTCTTCTTTCCGGGCAACGCTCGGGGCTTCGGTCGGGGGCATGGAACCCTGAAAATGGGACTCGCGAAAGGCTCGCGGACTCTTCCTCTTGAGATGACGCTAGCACGCGTGTGGGACGAAAATACTTGGGGCCGCCCGGCGGCCCGGACGGCCCGTTTCGGCCTGGTTTTCCGCGATCTGAAGGCTAGCCGGCGCGTCGCGCCATGGCCACCGCCGTCCCCGCCGGGGTCGCCCCCGTCCTGCGCGCCGCCGTCGCCGACACTCGCCGGACCTGCCGACGGTCCGCCTCCACCACTTCGCGCGAAAGATCGATGCGGCGCGGGAACTCCATGCCCCGCTGCAGCACCCGGTGCGAGCACTTCTTGGGCTTGAAATGGTCCCGCAAGAGTCCGACCGCCTGCTTCACGTCGAACTGCTCGCAGGAGAAGATGTCCACCTTCACCTGACCCGTCACCGGAAAGGTGTGGATCGAGATGTGGCTCTCCGCGATGAGAACGAACCCCGAGAGGCCGTACTCCGGAGTGTTCGGCTCGCCGTGAGCGAACACGTACGGCGGCATGATCTTGGTCATGCCGATCTTGGCCGGAAAGCTATCTAGAAGCTTGTACAGGCCCGAGATGTCGTCGAGCCGTCGAGACACGCAACCGCGTGCGTCCATCACCAGATGGGGACCGAAGCCCAACATTGGTCAGTCCTCCTCCGGGCGTCCCGCACTAGCCTTCCTAGATCGCCTGGGCACAGGCTTCATCGCGACGGCTAAACTGGAGTTCGCGCGGACTTGAGATCGGATGTCACCTCCCCCCGCTGTCGGGGGCAATTCCGGTGGTTCCTTGCGGCCGTTTCGTAGCCGCGTTTGTGCCAGAAGATTCGGGGACTGGCAAGCGGAATCGTACCGCCTGCCAATCCCCTGCGGACGTGCCAGGTCCAGCTGCGCGAAGTTACTTCTTCTTCTTCGACGCCGCCTTCTTCTTCGTCGACTTCTTGGCCGCCTTCTTGGCGCCCTTCTTCTTCATCGCCATTCTCCGATCACCTCCTCGGGCTCTCGTGGATCGGGTCAACGGCCCCAGAGGGCCGCGGAATCGTGGTTTCGAGCTCCGGCTCGGGGCCCGAAGGCCCCAGGAGCCGGTGCACTTCGTTCAGCATCCTTGCCAGGTCGAACGGCTTGACCAAGTAACCGCTCGCCCACTCCTCGGCGGCCCTCCGGGTCTCCGCCTGGTCGAAGGCCGTCATCAGGATCACCGGGCAGCCCGAGCCTCCGGATCGGAGTCTCCGCAGTAACGCGACTCCGCTTCCCTTCGGCAGCCGGTTGTCGAGCACGACGAGATCGACCGTGACTTCAGGAAAAAGCTGCGCTTCCGCCTCCTCGGCGGATCCCGCGAAGAGGGCGTCGAAACCCGCGTCGCGGAAGGCGCCCGTCAGCGTCCGGCGCAGCAAGACTTCGTCCTCGATCACCAGCACTCGCTTGGGCACAACTCCTCCATTCCATCGCGCTGCAAGCCGATGCAGCCGCCGTGCCAGCAGCGACTTAGCCGGATCTGTCGGAAATCTTACAGAGTCAAGTAGTTGCAGGAAGGTTCGTTACGCATTTTCGCTGCCGTGAAGGGACCTGGCGCCGCGTCCCAATCCACGCGACCGACACCACCACAGCGCGGATTAGATGTAAGAAAAGGCGACAGTCAAGTGAGGTTTACGATTGAAATACCCGAATATCAATCACTTAGGAAGGTCGTTCGATTCTTTGACATGTCGCCTTCTCTTACATCCGGCGCTTCCATGCGCTTGATCTTCTCGATCAGCGTGGGGCGCGCGATGCCGAGAATGCGCGCCGCGCGCGACTTGTTGCCCTCGGTCATGCGCAGGACGTCCTTGATGTGCTGCTCTTCGATCTGCGCCAGCGTCTGATAACCCGCCGGCTCGCGCGCGCGCAGCGCCCGCGGCCGGTCGCCGGCGACTTCCGGGGGCAGGTGCTCGGCCAGCAAGAGATCGCCGTCCTCGAGCAGCACCGCCCGCTCGAGCACGTTGCGCAGCTGGCGCACGTTGCCAGGCCACGAATAATTCATGAGCAGCGCCTCGGCCTCCTCGGAAATGCCGCGGAAGCTCTTCTTGAAGCGGATGTTCATCTCGCGCAGGAACTGGCGCGCCAGGAGCAGCACGTCGTCCCCGCGCTCGCGCAGGGGCGGCAGGTGGATGCTCACCACCTGGAGCCGGTAGAAGAGGTCCTCGCGGAAGCGGCCGCGCTCGACCTCGTCCTCGAGCTTCTTGTTGGTGGCGGTCACGATGCGCAGGTTGGCCTGGAGCGTCTGCGTCCCGCCCACCCGCTTGAATTGCCGCGAGTCGATGAAGCGCAGGAGCATGGCCTGCGTGCCGAGCGGCATCTCCCCTACCTCGTCCAGGAACAGGGTGCCGTTCTCGCACACTTCGACCAGGCCCTTCTTCACCTCGCGGGCGTCGGTGAAGGCGCCGCGCTCGTGGCCGAAGAGCTCGTTGTTGAGCAGCGACTCCTGGAACTGCGAGCAGTTGACCTCGACCAGTGGGAAATCGCGGCGGTCGCTCTGGTCGTGGATGGCCCGCGCTACCAGCTCTTTGCCGGTGCCCGACTCACCCTCGATAAGCACCGAGGTGGCTTCCGACGCGGCCACCTTGGCGATCACCTGCCGCACCTCGCGCATGGCCGTGCTCTCGCCCAGAATCTCGCCGCTTCGGAAGTGGTCCTGCTGGCCGCGACGGAAGCCGTCGAGCTCGGTCTCGCGGGCGAAGCTCTGCTCGGCCGCCTGCACGGCGAGCACGATGTCCTCCATCTCGTACGGCTTGCGGACGAAGTCCGAAGCGCCCAGCTTCATCGCCTCGACCGCCGACTCGACGTCGCCGTAGGCGGTGATGACCACGACCTGCGTATCGGGAGCCGCCTCGCGGAGCTGGCGCAGGACCGAGAGCCCGTCGGTGTCGGGAAGCCGCATGTCGAGGATCGCGACCTGGGGCCGGAGCTCGCGCGCGAGCGTCAACCCGGCCGCCCCGGTGGGCGCTGATTCTACTTTGTAGCCGCGCGCCTTGAGCACCTTGGTGAGCGATTTGCGGATGAGCAGCTCGTCGTCGATGACGACGACCGTGGCCCGCTTCACGCCTACTTCTCCTCCGGCGGCTCGGCTTGCGGAGGCTCGACCGGGAGCGGGAAGGAGACGCGGAAGGTGGCGCCGCCGGCGGAATTGTTCTTCACCGTCATGATGCCGCCGTGGTCGCGCACGATCTCGAGCGAGATGGGAAGTCCCAAGCCCGTGCCCATGGAGCGCGTGGTGAAGAAAGGATCGAAGATCTTCTCCATGTTTTCCTTGGCGATCCCCTGCCCGGTGTCCGAGAAGGAGACGTCCACGTACTGCTTGCGCGTGCGCGGGCGGCGCACCGCGGTCGACACGGTGAGCGTGCCTCCTTCGGGCATGGCCTGGAGCGCGTTCAGGCAAAGATTGAGGAAGACCTGCTGCACGAGATCGGGATCCACCCACACCTTGGGGGGATCGTCGACGTAGTCCTTCACCGCCTTCACCCCGGCCGACTCGAGCTGCAGCTCGAGGTTGTCGAGCGTCTTGTCGGCGATCGCCTGCAGGTCGGACAACACGGGCCGCCCCGACTGCGGGCGCGCGAAGAGCAGAAGCCCGGTGATGATCTGCTCGATCCGGTCCAGCTCCTTGATCACGTCGTCCAGGTCCTCGCGCCGGCTGTCCGACGGCTTGAGCTTCGAGGACACGAACTGGACCGTGGTCCGGATCCCGGTGAGCGGATTGCGGATCTCGTGGGCGACGTAGGCGGAGAGCTCGCCCAGCGAGACCAGGCGATCGATCTTCTTCTGGAACTCGCCGCCCTCGGTCTCGGCCACCGAGTCGGCCACCAGCACATGGCCGGTGACGGCGCCGTCGTTGCCGCGCAGCGGGAAGGCCTCGACCTTGAGGGTGGCGGCTCGGCCCTCGGTCTCGACGCGGAACTCGCGCGCCTGGCGCGACTCGCCGCGCAGCCACTTGGCGTCGAGCCCGGGAAAGACGCGCGTCGCCGGTTGCCCGAGGAGATCCTCGGGACCGATGCCGATCAGCTCCTGCGAGCGGCGGTTGGCGTAGGTGATGCGGCGCTCGCGGTCGAGCGCCAGAACGCCCTGCTCGAGGGCGTCCAGCACGTGGCCGGAAACCGGGATCGCGAGATCGGAGGCGGCCTGCTCTTCGCCGGCGGTCTTGGAGGGCATGGGGAGAAGAGTGCTCCTGGCTCAACCCACTGGGCTCGCGGCGTGGCTCGCGCGCGGCGTGCAACGTCTCAATCTACTAGAGTTCACGACCCGGTCAAGGATTCCGGCGGCCTTGTTGCCCAAAAGATCGGATGCTAGAGTTCCGAGAAGGAATCGATTCGAGACCTCCTCCTCTTCGCACGACCCAGGAGCATGCGCTCATGCTGAAATTCCTGCGCGGGAGCCGCCGCACGGCGGTCATCTGGTGGCTCATCATCTTCGGGACCGCCGTCACCTTCGTCATCGGCTTCTCGGTGGCCCCCAACCTCGTGGGCGGCCGCCAGACCGCCTCGGCGACCGAGCCCATCGGCACGGTCAATGGCAAGCCGATCACGGTCGCCGACTACGATCGCACGCTCAACCAGATCCAGACCACCTTCAAGGCCCAGTACAACCGCGATCCCCAGGGCCGGGACCTCGAGATCATGAAGGAGCAGGCCTGGGCCCAGCTGGTGACCGAGCAGGCGATCCTCCAGCAGGCCGACAAGATGGGTTACGGCGCCACCGACGACGAGGTGCTCTTCGCCGTCCGCAACACGCCCCCGCCGTGGGTGCGCTCGCAGGAGGCCTTCCAGACCAACGGCCAGTTCGACCCGCGCAAGTACCAGTCCGCTCTCTCGAATCCCACCTCGAACTGGGCGCCGCTCGAGGACGAGATGCGGCGCATGCTGCCCGGGCAGAAGCTCGAGTCGAACCTTCTTTCCACCGCCAAGTTCTCCGAGCCCGAGCTGCGCGAAGCCTTCCTCGACCAGTACGAGAAGGCGAGCGTTTCCGTGGCGCGCTGGCAGCCGGTGCAGGGCGCGATCGATACGAGCAAGTTCACCGACGCCGCCCTGCGCTCCTATTACGCCGCGCACCAGGGCCGCTTCGCGGGCGAAGCCCAGGCGCAGGCGGTGATCGTCCGCATGGTGAAGACGGTGCGGCCCGAGGATCAGGCGGCGACCCTGGACCGCGCCAAGGGAGTGATGGCTCAGCTCAAAGGCGGCGCCGACTTCGCCCAGCTCGCACGCGACAACTCGGACGACCCTTCAGGGGCTCAGGGCGGCGACTTCGGCCAGGTCGTCAAGCTCTCCAACATCGGCGGAGCCATGAAGGCCAAGGCGGCCGCGGTGCGCGATTCGACCGTCCTGGAGCCCGAGCTCCAGGGGAACCGCTACTACATCCTCAAGCTAAAGCGCGTGCCGGACGTGAACGGCGAGGCCGCCTTCCGGGCAGCCCAGATCGTCCTCATGATTCATCCTTCGGATGAGTCCAAGCAGGCCGACATGGACAAGCTGCGCAAGCTGCGCGTGGCGGCGGGGCGGAAGGGCTTGGCGGCGGCGGCGGCGGACATGGGGCTCGCGGCCACCACCACCGAGTGGTTCAGCCTGCAGATGATGGTGCCCTCGCTCATGGCCCTGCCCCAGGCCCAGCAATTCGCCCTGCTCGCCGAGGCGGGCGCGGTGAGCCCGGTGTACGACATGGAGGATGCCTGGGCTCTCGTGCAGGTGAAGGACAAGCATCCCGCCGGGCCGCGTCCCTTCGAGAGCGTGCGTCCGCTGGTGCGGGGGGCAATGGAGCTGGAGGCCAGGCTCGCGCCCCCGATGGCAGCCGCAGAGCGCGCGGCGGCGGCGATCAAGGCCGGCAAGCCGTTCGAAGAGGCGGCCAAGGCCGAGGGCGCCTCGATGGTCGAAACCCCTCCGCCCTTCACGCGCTCGAGTCCGCCGGGGTCTCTGGCCGGCAGCCCGCGCGCCATCGGCATGGCGTTCGGGCTACCCGTGGGTCAGCTGGGCGGACCGGTCCAGTCGCCGATTGCCGTGATCCTCCTGCGCAAGAACGCCATGGAGGAAGCGCCGGTCGCGAAGTACGACTCGCTCAAGTCGGCGATCTCGCAGAACCTGCTCTCGCTGCGCCAGAACCGATCGTTCCAGGCGTGGCTCGACGGGCTCCGCGATCAATCGACGGTGAAGGACAACCGGGGCGAGGTTCTCGCGCCGCAGTGATCCGGCCGGCCGCTTTGCCGATCAGGTAGTCGGCTTCGGCGGCTCCTCCGTCGACGAGGATGTCTTGGCTGGCGGAGGTGCCTGCGCCTGCTTGTCGTCCTGCGAAAGGTCGCGCGCGGCTTTCTTGAACTCGCGGATTCCTTCTCCCAGCCCCTTCGCCACCTTCGGAATCTGATTCGCCCCGAAGAGCAGAAGCACAACCAAGAAAATGATGATCAGCTCGCCCATTCCGAGCTGGGGCATGTCGTTCCTCCTTCGATGGGCGCCGTCCCTCTACGGCTTGTCCGCGAGGGCCCGCGCCTGGTCTCTTCCCACCACGACCGTCACGTCCCAATCCACGGGAGCGCGTTGACGGATGATCTGCGAGCCGTCGAGCTTGCGCGCCACGGCTTTGGCGCGTCCGAC
>DATFWU010000042.1:0-16576 GCA_035259005.1 Candidatus Eiseniibacteriota bacterium | reverse complement strand
GCGAGCGTGCTCTGGCGCACCTGGAGGCCGAGCGGAACGTGCGGATCCTGCTTCGCCTGCTCGATGGCCAGCGGCTGGTCGTCGCGCATCACACAGTTGAAGCCTTGGTCGGCGGCGTTCACCCCGTCTTCGTCGACTTGTCCGTCCCCGTCGTCGTCGAAGCCGTTCTTGGGATCCTCATCGAGCCGGCCGTCGTTGTCGTCATCGACGTAGGGCTTGCCGCTCGCGTCATTGGCGCTCGTCTCGTAGATGCGATCGGCGGGATCGAGCGAGCGCGGCCGCCATTCGGTCGCCGTGCTCACACGATGGCGTCGCGCGGGATCGAGCGTCGTCGGATCGACTGCCCCCACCCACAAGCCGACATAGAAGAGGTATTCGACGCCCGAGGGCCCGGGCCACTGGCACGACGGATCGCTCGAGATCGAGGGAAAGGGATTCCCCATCACGCCGATGTTCGTGGTCTTCATCCACACGTTGCCGGCGCGCGTGATCTTGCCGAAGCCCGAGATGTCGGGCACATCCATGGGCGCGAGATGGCCGCGAGTGGGCGAGGCGCTCGAGTCGACCGGCCACGGCCACGGCAAGGATTTCTCGGCGGCGCGCGCCGGGGACGGGACGATCGCGGCGAGGGCGAGCGCGACGAGCGCGGCAGCGAGAAACGAAAGACGGATGGCTGAGGAATTTCGGCTGCGAAAAACCATCCACTCCTCATCGGGGAATCGACCAGCCCAGGAAGCGGGCGAAAGCCTCTCCGAGGAGGGGGGATTGGTCCGTGCGGAGTGCGTGACCAGACTTTAGGTACAGCGGAAGCTAGTTCAGATTACTCCTCCGATCCGCGAATTTCCATCGTCACGCTCACGGAGCGCCGCCGAACGTGGCGCGTACACCGCCGCGGATCGAGCCGCCCGAGAAGTCCACGTTGTAGGGCGCGTTCTCCGGATGCGAGACCATGGCCGAGCGCGCCAGGCCCTGGGCGGTGAGCGCCACGGGCCCGAGGAAACGCACCTCCAGCTCGGCCCCCACGTAGCCCATGAACGCGGTCCCTTCCACCTTGCCCACGCCCGGCTCCTCGAAGCGCGCGTTCACCAGGGCCCCCAGGGCGGCGAAGCCGCGCACGGCGACCATGCCGGATTGGTCGATGGTGCCGCCGCCCTGGACGACGACAGGTGTGCCGCGCACGCGCAGCTCGCTGGTCCCCGCCTTGTCGTGCGAGACGCCCGAGATCGATCCGCTCTCCACCCCGAGAAACCAGTTCTTGGCCACGGCGTAGCGAGCGTCGGCCGTCCACTCGCCCCCTTGATGCAGCTCTTCAAACTGGCTTTGGGTGGAGAAGTTCTCGATTCGGATCTGGTCGTTCACGTCGGTCATGGTGAGAAAGGCGATGCCGCCGTTCACCCCGACGCTCCAGGCACCCTTGCCGAAGCTGGCCGGATCGGCGGCCGCGCACCCCGCGCCGAAAGCCCCCGCGAGCGCCAGGACTGAAATCAGGACACCGCGCGTCACTTCTTCTCGGTGCTCGTGGAGTCGCTCTGCGAGCGCGTGTCGAAGGAGACACGAAGGCCGAGCTGCCCGGAGATCCCGCTGAAGTCGAGATCGCCGTGGTCGGGCAGCACGTCCTTGGCCACCGCGTAGCGGCCGACGAAGCGCCCCTGCACGGACCAGGCGGGCGAGATGGAGAACTCTCCGGTCACGCCCAGCTCGCCGATCACGCCCGTGCCGCTGTGATCCACGCCGCCCAGCGGATCCTCGCCGGCGAAGGTGGCGCTCAAGAGCGCTCCCCCGGCGGCCGTGAACCCGGCCCGGGCACGGCGCGAGGAAAAGGTCGTGTAGATGAGACCAGCCTCGAGGGGAATGGCTGAGATCCTTCGCGTGTACAGGCCCTCGCCTCGCCGCTTCCACCAGTAGCCGGCGCGCGCCTCGGCTGCCCACTTCTCGGACAGGTCGCGGCGCAGATCGCCCGAGGCCTCGTGATCGGTCTCGAAGGAGGTAATGTTGCTCGAGAAGGCGAGATTGGCGAGATCGACCTGCTCGTTGATGTCGGCCGCGTCGGGAACGCCGACGCCGTACCACGAGCCGAAGGACCACGGGCCGACGCGCTCGAAGGCCCAAGCGCTGGGCGCGCTCGCCGGCAAGAGGAGGAGGACAGCGAGGGTGAGAAGGCCGAGACGGCGCAACGAGCCTACCGCCTGCCTCCGGCCGCCAGCGCCTCGAGGAATCCTTTCTTGCGGCCGCGCGCCTTCTCGCCGAAGCGCTCGAGCACGGCCTTGGCCAGGAGAGGGAAGCCGACCGAGGCCTCGAGGAAAACCTGCGAGCCCTGGAAGTCGTCCACCATCTTGTCCCACGACTTCGCCTCCTCGAACGTGCAGCCCGAGAGGCCGCCCCAGTGCGGGGCGTCGGTCGTGATCTGGATGGCGTACTTGTGACCCGGTGCGTGGGCGTCGGTCATGACCTCGATCATAGGCTCGATCTGCTGCGTGTAGTTCTTGGGCACGCCGCCGCCGATGTAGATGCCGCATGACTCCTTGGCACCGAGACGGAGTGCTGCGATCTCCTGGTTGTCGCGGATGAGGTCGAGCGTGGCATGCGGCTTGCCGGCGGCCTCCGCCTCCTTGTACATGCGCGTCCAGCCGATGCCCCAGCCCGAGTCGTGGAAGGTCGGGCAGAAGATGGGCACGTCCTCCTCGTAGCCCGTGCCCACGATCGAATCCTTGAGCTTGAACGTGCGGCCCGCCTCGCGCAGGAACTCGCGCGTCGACCACGGGCGCGCCTCGAGGCCCGCCGCCAGCTCGCCGATCGTGATGTCGAGCTGATGGAACACGAGGTCGTCGGCGTAGGTGTCGTAGACGCGATCGATGTCGTACTTGGCCAGCTCGACGTCGTCGACCAGCTCGTGGCCCAGGAAGTGCGAGCCACCGCGCCCTTCGTAGAGGTCGTGATAGAGGTTGGCGCCCGTCGAGACCAGGACGTCGATGCAGCGCGAGCGCATGAGATCGACGACCACCTTGCGCATACCGGCCGGCACCATGGCGCCCGAGAGCCCGAGGAAGACGATGCAGTCCTCTTCGGCCAGCGCCCGCCCCCAGATTTGCATGGCGCGGTGCAGGTTTCGGCTCTGGAAGGAAGTGCCTCCGAAGGCCTCCACCAAGTCCGCGACCGTCTTGACCTTCGAGAGCTCGAGGGGTCGTGTGGGGTGACGGAGGTAGTCTTCGCGCTTCACGCGGGTAGCCTCCCTGCCGCGGCGGCCGCGGCGTCCTGGCCGGAGAATCGGCCTCACTGACCTTGGAACGCCGATATTCGCACAGATGTGACCGAAACGCCTATCTCGTTGCTCGTTTCCCGGGCCCTGCGCCACAATCCGCCGGACGCTCGGCCCGGGTTCCTTGCCCGGCCGCGGCCCTCGCCTTTCTCGGCAGGCGCGGCCCCCACGATGGAGGACACGACGTGTTCCCCCTCAAGGATGACATTCCGTCCGAGCACGCGCCGGTCGTCAACATCCTCCTCATCGTGCTCAACGTCCTCGTGTTCCTTTTCGAAATGTCGCTCGGGCCGCAGCTCCAGGGGCTCATCAATACCTACGGGCTCGTGCCGGCGCGCTTCGAGGTGTCGGCCCTCTTCACCTCCATGTTCCTGCACGGAGGCTGGGGACATCTCTTCGGCAACATGTTGTACTTGTGGATCTTCGGAGACAACGTCGAGGACCGGATGGGGCACGTAGGTTACCTGTTCTTCTACCTCGTTTGCGGTGTGGCGGCGGGCGTCGCCCACGTCCTCACCAACGCCGGCTCGGCGGTGCCGACGGTGGGCGCGAGCGGCGCTATCGCCGGCGTCCTGGGCGCCTACCTCGTGCTCTTTCCCCGGGCGCGCGTTCTCACGCTCCTGCCCTTCTTCACCACGGTGTACTTCCCCGCCAGCTTCTTCCTCGGCATCTGGTTCGTCATGCAAGTCTTCTCGGGCGCGTGGCAGCTCGGCGTGGCTCACACTTCCAACGTGGCCTTCCTCGCTCACGTGGGCGGCTTCGTCGCCGGGGCCTTCCTCGGACTTCTCGCCCGCGGATTCGGCCGCCGCGAGCCATCCCAGGCATGACGCCCGATCCGGGGCGCCGGGCGGGCAAATTTCGGGGCAGCGAAAAAACCCGCGAATGACGCGGTTTTTTCTTGCGTGGCCCTCGGGCGGGGCGCGATATTCGCGGCGTCCGGGACTTCCACGGGTCGCCGCACCCCGGCAACGGGGGCACTGGGCGCTCTGCTCCGGCCACCCGGACTCTGGCCGGAAAAGGGCATCTATCAGGGACCGGCTCCGCTCTGCGGATCCTCAGGCTAAGGAAAGGGAGAACGCGAATGGCTGGCAAGACGAACGCGCGCGCGATGTCGAAGTCGCAGATCGCAGCGCACCTGGCGAACAAGTTCGGCTTCACCAAGAAGACCGGCGCGGGCGTGCTCGAGGAGATCGCGGTGCTGGCCTACAAGGAAGCGCGCAAGGGCTTCACGCTTCCCGGTATTGGCAAGCTCGTGGTCGTGAAGCGCAAGGCACGCAAGGGCCGCAATCCGCAAACCGGCGAAGAGATCCAGATTCCGGCCAAGACGGTGCTCAAGTTCCGCATCGCCAAGGCCGCCAAAGTGCAGGCTCTCGGCAAGAAGTAGTTTCGAAGAGTCCACAGACGTTTGGCGCGGCGAGCCCTCCTTGGGGAGGGCTCGCGGCGTTTCGGGGCGCGACGTGAGCGTGATGCTGTCGGTGCTCATTCCGGTGCGCGACGCCTCGCCTACCTTGGACGCCGCGCTCGGCTCGGTCCTGGCCGAGCCGGGCCAGGACATCGAGTTCCTCGTGGTCGACGATGGATCGCGCGATGGTTCTCTGGCTTTGGCGCGCGCGTGGGCGGAGCGCGATCGGCGCCTGCGCGTGATCGAGCAAGGGCGCCACGGGCTCGTGGCGGCGCTCGGCGCCGGCGTCTCGGCGGCGCGCGGGGAGTTTCTGGCGCGACACGACGCCGACGATCTCTCGGTGCCGCCGCGACTGCGCGAGTCGGCCGATTGCCTGGCGGCGCATGCCGACGTCGATCTCGTGGCTTCGCGCTTCGAGATGTTTCGCGATGGCGGCCCCGCCGGGCTCGGCATGACGCGCTGGGCCGAGTGGAGCAACGCGCTCGCCACGCACGAGGACGTGTGGCGTGAGCGCTTCGTCGAGTCTCCGTTCGCGCATCCCTCGGTGACCATGCGGCTCTCGGCTTTGCGCGCGCTCGACGGCTATCGCGAAGGCGACTTCCCGGAAGACTACGAATTGTGGCTTCGCTTTCTTGGCGCGGGCCGGCGCGTGGCGCGCTTGCCTCTGATCGGCGTGCGCGTGCGCGATCACGCCGGGCGCACCATCCGCCGCGAGCCCAAGTACCGGCCCGAGGCGTTTCGCGCCTTGAAGCTCCGTCATCTGCGGGCCGAGTTCCTGCGCCAAGGCGAGCCCGTGGTCGTGGTCGGCGGCGGGCGCGTGGCCAAGCGCTGGCTGGCCGACTTGCGGGACGCGGGAATCGCGGTGGCGGCCCTCCTCGACCTCCATCCACGCCGCATCGGGCGGCTCGTGGCCGGTGTCCCGGTTCGCCATCCGCGCGAGGCCATGGCCGATCCCGCCTCGTCGCGTCTGCTTGCCCTGGGGGCCGTAGGGCGGCCCGGCGCCCGCGAATCCGTGCGCGAAACCTTACGAGCCCTCGGGCGCAAGGAAGGAAAGGACTTCGTCCTGATCGCTTGATGCGAGCGTGGCACACGCCTTGCCTTACGCATCCTCCCGCGCGCCTGGCCGGGATGCTGGGCGCAGTTACCCGAACAGGAGAACTGCGAAATGCAAGGCAAGCGTCTGATCTTGCCCGCGGCACTGGTGGTGCTGGGCTTCGGCCTGGGCGCGTGCGGCAGCACGCCGACTTCTCCCAACTCCTTGAGCCAGCAGAATGCCGACGACATCGCCCTTCAGGCAGCCGGCTCCCTGACCAGCTCCTCGGGCGGGCTCATGCTCGAGCTGGACGCCGGCCGTGGCTCGGTTCCGTCCAACGCCGCGCTGCAAAGCCGTCCGGGCAACTCCGGTGGAGGCACGAAGCATTCGCTTCCCGTCGACTCGGAAGCACGCCGATTGCATCCCGGCGATCCCATGGTCGCCACGTCGCCGGCTTCTGCCGAGACCACGTTCAGCGTGGGATCGATCACCTACACGGTGATGCGCTCGTTCTACGACGCGGGCGGAAACGAGCTCGGCGGCTACGGGCCGACCGCGACCCGCCTGCGCATCGTGGCCAGTGCTTCGGGCTCGATCTCGACCGCGCGCTGGGATGCCACCGTGGGCCGCTCCGGCATCCTCGACGTGTCCGGGATCGAGTCGGGCGCGGATACGCTCCAGTTCGACGGCGCGGGCAACGACACGGCGCAGTGTCACTTTCTCTCGTACGACGGCACGCGCGAGCGCTATTTCTACGCGCTCGGCGGGCGCTCGCTCGAGGCCGTGCGCCTGCTCAAGGACCGCCAGGCCAATCCCTATCCGCTGTCGGGCAAGGCGCGCTGGGCGTGGACCGTGGATCGCCTGCGCTCCAACAATCGTGAAGACGTCGAGGTCCATCTCACGGCCCTGGTCATGGTCACCTTCAACGGCACCGCCGATCCTGAGATCGTGATCGACGGCACCTACCACTACCACGTGAACCTGACGACGGGAGTCGTGACCCGCGCGTAGCTCCCTCTTCGCCCCCCCATCGGCGCCATCCGCGAGCGGCCGGGAACACCGGTCGCTCGCTTCCTTTCATGGCTTCATAAGGTGGTCGTACACGAGCTGGTACGAGCGCGGCGTGATGGCGAGGTCGCCGCGGAACGGGCGATCGAGCTCGACGATGAGAAAGAGAATGACCCCGACGAACGCCGCGAGCAGCGTGACCAGGGTGAAATGGACGCGCGGGTCGGTGACCGGGAAGCAGTACGAGGTGAGAAAGCTGATGACCGCGCCGAACAGGATGACGCACCACATGACGCCGGGAAGGTGCGTGTCGACGGCGTCCAGCCTCAGGCGGCGCGCTTCGACCATGACGTTGTAGGCCCGCAGCGTCTCGGCAGCAAGCACCTTCTGTCCCTCGGTCGCCGGCTCGAAGCCCATCAGGATCTCCTGGATTCGGTCGACGAGCTCGACGCCGCCACTCGGAACCTTGCCCTTTCGCTGGAGCGGCCACGACTCGTGGATCACGTAATTCACGTAATCCCGAATCGCCTGATGGAGCTGGTCCCGAGCCGGCTCGGGATAACCGCTCACGTCGCGATAGAGTGCGGCGATGCTGGTCGCCTCCCGGGACGTGATGCTCTGGGCGGCCAAGTTCCCCTCCCAGACGTGGACCGAGATCAGGGCCATGACGAGCCCATAGAACACCATGATCGACGGGATCATGGCGCTGCTGAAATACGAGTCGACATCCTCGAAGACGAGCCGCGGCAGGAGATGGCGTCGGAACCACCAGAGACCGGCGATCGCCAGCAAGCACATCGCCCCGATGAGGGTCGGCGCGGCCATCATCCAGGGAAGGTCGAAGAGGAATTCCATGCGGCGGCCTCCGGATTCGGGGGTCGGAGATCGGGAGTGGCCGGCAGTATAGCGGTCCTTCTCTCATCCGAGACCCGTTTCGTTCCGTAGAGGGTTCGAGCAGCCACCCGAGGACCCCATGCGCCCGATCCGACTTCTGGCCCCCATCGTCATGCTTTGCGTAGTCCCTGGCTCGGCCCGAGCCCACGAATTCTGGCTCTCACCCTCTACTTATAGGCCGGCCGCGGGCGAGGTCGTCTCCGTGTCCATGATCGTGGGCACCGGATTTCGTGGCGAGGTGAAGCCCTATGCCGCGCCGCGCACCGTGCGCTTCGTCATGCGTGGGGCGCGCGAGAGCGACATGAGCGCGCTCTCGACCAACGGCGATCCGGTGTCGGCGCGGTTTCGCGTCGCCGGCGGCGACGGACAGCTCTTGGCCTATGAGTCCAACTTCGCGTCGATCGAGCTTAAGGCGCACGATTTCGACGCGTACTTGAAGCTCGAGGGGCTCGACGAGGTCTTGGCGGCGCGGGCGCGGCCGGGGGCGGCCGAAGGACCGGGGCGCGAGCGCTACGCACGCTGTCCCAAGACGTGGATCGGCTCCGGGCAGGCGGAGCGCGCGACGGCGCCCGTCGGGCTCACCATGGAGATCGTGCCGCTTGCCGATCCGACGGCCGGAGCTTCGTTGCCAGTACGTGTCTTGTTCCATGGGCAGCCGCTCGTCGGGGCGCTCGTGCGGGCGTGGAATCGGCCGCTCGCCGGTGTGTCACCCGTCGATCCGGCTGCCCGCGACTCTTTGGGCCCGCTGGTTCAGGTGCGAACCGATGTGCACGGCGAAGCACGCTTGGCAGTCGGCCGGGCAGGCGAGTGGATGGTGAGCGCGGTGCACATGGAGCCGTCTACGGATCCTGCGGCGGCCGACTGGCAAAGCTGGTGGGCGTCTTTGACCTTCGCGCGGGTGGCAGAACGATGAAGCGCGCGCTCGTCTTGCTCGCGTTGTTGCTGGCCCGTCCCGCTTCCGCGCACGACCAACCCTACAGCTATCTCGATTTGCGCCTTGGCGGCGCGGCGATCGAAGGGCGCGTGGCGGCGCACGTGATCGATCTCGCGCACGAGTCCGGGCTCGACGCCGACTCGTTGCGCGACGCGGGCTATTTGGCGCGCGAGCATGGGCGCGTCGAAGGCGTTTTCTTGCGGCTCATGGACGTGACGGCAGGCGGACGGCGGATCAGGGCGCGGCCTTTGCGCCTCGAGCCTGTCCCCGACCGCAAGCTCGTGGCCCTGGATTTCACGGCGCCCGCTTGGTCAGGCCCGATCGTGGCGCGCGGGCCGCTCTTTGGGTACGACCCGGCCCACGAGACCTATTTCAACGTCTTCGTCGATGGAAAGATCCGCGTGCAAGATCTGCTCACCGTGGATCACCGATTGAGCGTGTGCGACGTAGCTGCGGGCGTCTCCATTCCGGCGGTCGTATCGCGCTTCCTTGTCGAGGGCGTGAAGCACATCTTCCAGGGGCCGGATCACATCGCGTTCGTGGTCGGCCTCTTGCTCCTGGGCGGCGGGCTCCGCCGCCTGCTCAAGATCGTGACCGCGTTCACCGCCGCGCACAGCATTACGTTGGCCGCGGCCACTCTCGGCTTGCTGCAGCCACCTTCGCGCCTCGTCGAGCCCGCCATCGCGCTCAGCATCGTGTGCATCGGGATCGAGAACCTGCGCCATCGCCCGGGCATGCGTGATCGCCGCGCGCTTCTTGCCTTCTGCTTCGGCCTGGTGCACGGATTCGGCTTCGCCTCGGTCTTGCGCGAGACCGGTTTGCCGTCGGGCGCGCTCGGCTGGTCGCTCGCATCGTTCAATCTGGGCGTCGAGATGGGCCAGGCGGCCATCGTGCTCTCGCTGGCGCCTGCTCTGGCCTGGGTACGCTCGGCGAGCGCCCGCGCTTCCTGGCGCGTGGCCTTTGCCGGCTCATGGGTCATCGTGTGCGCGGGCGGCTACTGGTTCGCGGAGCGGCTTCTCGTACGCTGATTTTCGCTGTGGCGAGGGTGGGCCAGAGCGCCCCATAATGAGAGCCGCCCACAACTCACGGAGCGGCTCCCCCGATGAAGCTCCTTGGAATCGCCATCGTCTTGGCCGGTTTGGCCGGGCCCTCCTGGGCCGGTCCCAAAGCTCCTATCCGTCAAGCCGAGGGCGTCGATTTCTGTCCCTGCTGCCGACATGCGTGCCTGAAACCGTGGGCGATCCCCGATCGCTGGGACGACTCGTCCGATCTCGGTCACCCGGACTGGATGAACAACGGCGTCCACGATCACGAGCCCTTCGAAGACAAGAATGGGAACGGCCTCTACGATCCCGGCGAGCCGTTCACGGATCAGAACGGAAACCGCCAGTACGACGAGGAGTACTACCACCCACTGAACACTGGCTATGTCGCGTGGAAGGACGCGGGGCTACCGATCGTGCTCAAGCCGGGCTCACCCTCGGGCACGACGGTGGCCGGCCACTACAACGCCGTCGATTTCACCGAGGAGTCGCGACTGGATGCGACCGGCAATCGTTACGAATGGGATATCGAGCACTGCAACGCGACGGCTTTCGGGCTCGGGGACGCGCTTCCGTTCCGTCCCGGAGATGTGAAGGGCCCGACGGTCAAGGGAGTGCGTCGACTCATCGCGATGGATCCGGATGCTTACTGGGATCCCGCCACGGGGCAGGTCGTGAGCCAGGATCCTCTCACTCCTCGCGTCTTCTTCCTGGCTTTTGTGGACCCGAGGATCGATGTCCCGTCGGGTCGAAAGCCTTCCATCATTTGCAAGCTCGCGGCGTTCTTCGTCGAGGGCATCGATGACGACGGCAATGTGATCGGACGCTTCATCCGCCTTGCTTCGCCCGGCCTCCCCTGCCCGGGGGACTACCCGGCCGAGGCGGCGTTCATCTCGACGTGCGCGCCATAGCCGCCGCGACCGAATCCGCGATCGACCAATCGATCTTGTAGAGCGTGTAATCGACCGGGCCGGGTTTGGCGATGGCCAAAGACTGTGTGCGGGCAGTCGCGATGGGATCGAGCGCGGGCCAGAACGGGCTCTCGTGCAGCAGGCGCTTGGGGCCCTGGCCGCGGTCCACGAGGTAGTCGGGCTTGCCCGCGATTTGGAACGCGAAGCTCCTCACCAGCGAGTCGTAGTCCATCTGGTTCATGAGCGGGATGATGCGCGGCGTCACCAGGCCGCCGAGGTCGAGCACGCGGCGGTCCGAATAGTAGCCGATGGCGCCGATGTCGGGGGTGGCGACGAGCGTGCTGGGCGGCGTTTGTGCCAGGCGTTTGCCCCACGGGATGAGCGTACGCTCCATGCCGGCCGCGAACTCGTGCGTGTGCGGGACGACCCGCACTTCGTACACGGCGACGTTGATGGCGACCGAAAGCCCGAGTGCGATGGCCAGCGCCGTCCGACGCCACGGGCTCTGGCTCGACAACCGGAAGTGCTCGAGCGCCCACCAGCCGTAGAGGACGAGAAACGGCAGGGTCGGTAGCAGGTAGCGCGAGAGGACCGGCAGCGCGCGCACCGCGTAGCCCACGGGCAAGAGAACGATCCAGCTCCAGATGGCCATGTGGAGTGCCGCGTCGCCATGGCGCAAGAGATGGCGGAAGCGGGCCGCGAAGAGTACGCAGGCGATGGTCTCGATCGCGCACACGGCGCCGATGTTCTTGGCCGCCAGGACGAGAATCGGAACGATCACCGCCGCCCCATGCGCGCCCGTGCCTTTGGCGTCGAACGTGCTGGGGAGAAGCCGGCCGTAGAGAGAAAAAGCGTAGAGCGCGTAAGGCGCGAGGACCACGGCGGCGCCACCGGTGACCGCGAGGAGCGCGCGCAGCCGCGCGCCCAAGGGCGCGCTGGTTGGCGCACCGTCCGGCCAAAGGAACGAGGTCACGGCGAAGAGCACGACCAGAATGCCGACTTCGGGTCGCGCGAGCGTGGCCAGTCCCCACACGATGCCGACGCGGAACCTCCGTCCGGGCCCGCCCGGCTGGCCGTTCGCCCAAGCGAGATTCCATCCCCAGAGAACCAGCGCGACGGCGAGCGCCGTCTCCATGCCCGACACGGTCCAGCGCGCCATCCAGGCGTTGGCCGCCCAGGCGATCGTGGCCGCCTGCGCGTGCTCCTCGCGCAGCAGGAGCCGGCGTGCCGCGCGGAAGAAACCGGCGAGCGCGAGGAAGCCGGCGAGCGCCGAGAGCGCGGTGGCGAGGCGCAGAAGATCGGCGCCTCCCCTTCCCAGGAGGCCGAGCAGCAGCGGCCACAGAGGCGCCGTCGAGGCCGGAACCGCCTCGTCCTTGTTGAACACGAGCCCGGCGCCGTCGCGCACGTGCTTGGCGAACTGCAAGTGAATGAACGTGTCGTCGGTGACGTAGCCGCGCAGGCCGAAGAGGAGTGCGGCGAACAAGAACAAGGAGAGCCAGAGCGCGGTGAACGCGCCCGCCGGCGTGGCAGGGCTCTCGCTCATCGCGCGATCTCGTCGAGCAGGCGCGCGAGCTGTTCGGCGATCCGGTCGCGGCGGTGCTCGTAGGCGATCATCTGGCGCGCCGAGGATTCGCCCGCCGGGCGCTCACCGGCGAGGAGCCTCTGGAGCACCGCTTCGGCGCCACGTGCATCGTCGGGGGCCACCACCCATCCGCCGGCGCGAGTGACCAGATCGGCGCCCTCGCCGGGCGGGAGCAGGGCCAGAATCGGTCTCGTGGTCGCGAGGTATTCATAGAGCTTGCCGGGAATGGCGAGCTCGAAGCCGGGGCCATGCACCTGCAGCACGAGGAGGACGTCGGCTTCGCTCTGACGCTTGCGCGACTCCTCGTAGCCCACCTGGCCCACGAAGCGCACCACCTCGCCGAGCCCGAGCTTGTGCACGAAGTTTTTCTCCTCCGATTCGTAAGGACCGACGATGTCGACCTCGATGGCGCGCTTGTCGGCGGTGGAGGTGAGTACGTGCGCGAGCGCGGCGAAGAACAGGCGCGCGGCCGGCACGTCCCAGAGCGTGCCCGTGTAAACGACGCGCAACCGGCGGCCGGGACCTTCGCCGCGTGCGGGTGCCGCGGTGGCGGTGAAGTCGGGATCCCAGCCGTTGGGCAGCACGCGGATGCGCTTGCCGGCCGGAGCGAGCTTACTGAGCTGGGCCGCGGAAGCTTTGGTCGTGGCGAGGAGAAGATCGGCGCGCTGGAGCACCTGGTCGCGCAGCTTGCGCTGGCGCCACGCGTGGAGCGGCGTGGGCGGTCGCTTGTAGGTGAGACCGATCCACGGATCGCGAAAATCGACGATCCAGGGAAGGCGCGTGGTGAGACCGAGCCCCACCAGGTGCACCGTATCGGGCGGCGAGGTGGTGAGGATGGCGCGCACGCCGCCTCGCTCGAGCCGCTCCTTGGCATACATCGTAGCGATCGGCGCCCAGGGTGCGAACGAGTCGGGCACCCAGATCCAGCTCGCCACGCCGCGGGCCGTGCGGTAGAGGCCGCTCGGCCTTCCCTGCTTGCCGCCGATGACCGCGCGGCGGCTCTTGGCCGCGCCCTCGGGCATGGGCACGCGGATCACCTCGACGCCCTGCGGGAGGCCGAGCGGACGCGAGGTGTCGGCGAGCGGGGCCGAGCCGTGATCGGCGCACAGCACCGTGACCTGCCATCCGAGCGCGGGAAGATAGCGGGCAAAGGAGAGAGGGCGGGCGATGCCGCCCCCGGCCGCAGGAGGAAAGTAGTAACAGACGAGAAGCAGTCGCTTCACCGCGCCACACCATACGACTCGGGCCCCAAAGGGGCCAAGCGGCATGTCCCCCTTGGCGTCCAGGCCCGGCCCGGCTAGGCTCATGCCGATCGCGTCGTTCCTATCCTCCCCACCCACCGACCGGAGATCGCCATGCCGCTAGCGCCCGCATCGGAGCGCCTGAGCGCGGACACGCGCGCCCTGACCGAAGAGGTCATCTCGCTGCGCCGCGAGTTCCACCGTCACCCCGAGCTGAACTTCGACCTGCCGTGGACCTCGGCACGTGTCGCCGACTACCTGAAAGGGCTCGGGCTGCCCGTGATGACGGGCATCGGCAAGAGCGGCGTGGTCGCCATCTTGGAAGGCGCACGCCCCGGCAAGACGGCGCTCTATCGCGCCGACATGGACGGTCTTCCTTTGATGGAGGAGACCGGACTGCCGTACGCCTCCGAGAACAAGGGGCAGATGCACGCCTGCGGGCACGACGGCCACATCGCGGTCGGCCTCACGCTGGCCAAGCTCATGACGCAGCGAAAGAAGGATTTCGCGGGCCGAGTGGCGTTCCTGTTCCAGCCCGCCGAGGAAGGCGGCGGCGGCGCCGAGGTGATGATCGAAGACGGCGTGCTCGAAAAGGTGAAGCCCGACGTGTGCTTCGCCATGCACCTGAACAACGACGAGGACACGGGCGTGGTGGCGGCACGGCCCGGCCCGGTCTTCGCCGGCTCGGGTGAGTTCTACGTCACCTTGACGTCCAAGGGCGGCCACGGTGCGGCCCCGCATCAGACGGTCGATCTCATCATGGTGGCGTCGCAGATGATCACCGCTCTCCAGAGCGTGGTCAGTCGCAACGTCGATCCGCGCGAGTCGATCGTGGTCACTGTGGGCCAGGTGCACATCGGCACCAAGACCAACATCTTGCCCACGCGCGGCGAGTTCTCGGGCACGATCCGCTACTTCGACACCGGTTTGAATCATCAGGTCGTGACCCGGGTGAACGAGCTCTTGGAGGCGATCGCCAAGGCACACGGCGCGGGCTACGAGTTCGTTTACGACCCCGGCTATCCGGCCACGGTCAACGACCGCAGGGTGACCGAGCTGGTGCGCGAGGCGATCGCGCCCGTGGTCGAGATCAGCGAGTACTGGACGACGGGATCCGAGGACATGTCCTACTTCCTGGAGCGCGTGCCGGGCTGCTACTGGAGCCTGGGGACTCGCAACGCGGAGAAGGGCAAGATCTATCCTCACCACTCGGGCAAGTTCGACGTCGACGAGGACGCGCTCATCCTGGGCGTCGAAGTGGGCGCGCGCGTGCTCATGTCCTACTTGGGCGGGGCGCGGTGAGAAGCGGCGGGGCAAGCGGCATTGAGTGAAGGCCCGCGGCTCTTCGGTCCCGACGGCAAGGAGGTCCGCAAGGACCAGCCGCTCCTGGTCGACGCCTTCGGACGCTCGGTGCATGCGGCGGCCGAGGACAAGCCGCCGGAGCGCCCGCGCCTGCGGGCCTTGGAGCTGATCGCCGCACAGGATCGCGATCGCGAGGTCTTGATCGCGCGCGATCCCCTCGGCGTATGCGAGAACCCGGTGGTGTTGCGGCTCGAGATGCTGCCCTTGTTGCAGCTCTTGGATGGGCAAACCACGACCGAGGAGCTGGCGGGGCGCGCCGTGAGCGAGACCGGCGACATGCGCCACGCCGACAGCATCCGGCGCTTCATCGAGGATCTCGACCGGCTCTATTTGCTCGAGTCGCCGCGCTTCGAGCGGCGGCGCGGCGAGCTGGCCGAGAAGTATCGCGCCGAGACGGTGCGCGAGCCGGTGCTCGCGGGCGTGTCCTATCCCGAGGATGCGGAAGAGCTGCGGCGGTTTCTGGGCGGCCAGATGGCCGAGGCACGCGCCATTCTCGGGGCGGCCGGCACGGCGCCTCCGGCTGACCCGCGGGCGCTCGCCGTCCCCCATCTCGACTTGAACCGCGCCGGCGTCACCATCGCTCTGGGCTTCTTGGCCGTAGCCGAAAGCCCCCCGCCCGATCTCGTCGTCCTCTTTGGCACCGGGCATTCGCTCTACAGCCATGTCGTCGCCCTGAGCGACAAGACGATGCGAACGCCACTCGGCGACCTCGAGTCGGATCGCGAGGCGGTGGCTCGCGTAGCCGCGCGCGTCGGGCCGGCGGCGTTCCAGGAAGAAACGGCGTTCCGCTTCGAGCACTCGATCGAATTCCCGGTGCTCTATCTGCAGTATCGCTTCGGGTCGGCGCCGAAGCTCCTTCCCATCTTGTGCGGTGGCTTCCACCGGTTGCTGCTCGAGGGCAAGCGTCCCACCGAGGACCCGGGGCTGGCGGCGACCGTGCTGGCGGTTCGCGACGAAGTGGAGCGGGCGGGCGCCGCCGGCCGCCGCGTGCTCTTCTTGGCGGCCGTCGACCTCTCGCACGTGGGGGCGCGCTTCGGCGATCCGGATCCCTTGGACCAGGAGATCCTCGACGCCATCCGCCAGATCGACGAGGCCGCCCTGTCCGCGGCGCTCACCGGCGACGCCGAAGCCTGGTTCGACGCCGTCGCCTCCCACGGCGACTCGACCCGCATGTGCGGCTACTCGGCGACCTATGCTTTGCTGGCCGCGGCGCGGCCCAGTGCGGGGACGGTCCTGCGCTACGACCAATCGGTCGAGGCCGGTGGATCGGTGGTCACCTGCGCGACTCTCGCGTGGGGCAGCTGATTGAATTCATACCTACTTAGTTAGTAGGCGCACCCGTTTCAAGACGGGTTGACCCCTATTTCTACGCACTCAAGCGGGCGCCCCGCCCTTGCGCGAGCGCGGAATCATTCCTCGCTAACTGGTAGGAATTCGCGAGCCCCAACATGCGGTTCTCATGTTGACGGCGTCGTCCGTTCCCCATAAGTTAGCCTAAGCTAATTTAGTCGAAGCTAACTTTGCCCTCCCAAACCCGCGAGAGAATTCAACGCATGAGTCGAGTGATTCGCGCCGTCGCGAGCATGGTCTTGCTGCTCCTCTTCGCTCGCCCGAGCTTCGCCGCCACGATCGAGCGGTCTCGCTACCTCATGGGGACGAGCCTCTCGCTGACTCTGGTGGGCGACGATCCGGCCGCTCTGGAAACCGCCGCCACACGCGCCTATGAAGAGGTTGCGCGGATCGAGGGCTCGCTCAGCAACTGGAAGCCCGAGTCCGAGGTGAGCCGGCTCAACGCCGCCGGTGGCCGCGAGACAAGGCTCGGCGACGATCTCTTTCGCGTGGTCGACCGCGGGCTCGATTGGGCTCGGGAGACGGACGGCGCCTTCGACCCGGCGATCGATCCCCTGGTC
>DATFWU010000041.1:0-3347 GCA_035259005.1 Candidatus Eiseniibacteriota bacterium | reverse complement strand
GCTGGAGGGGCTCGGCGTCGAGCTCGTGCTCGGCACGAGCGACGCGCGTCTCGTGGCGCGCGCGGAAGTGCTCGTGGTGTCGCCCGGCGTGCCGCCGACCGCACCCCTGGTCGCCCAGGCCGATCGTCTGGGAGTGCCGAGCGTGAGCGAGGTCGAGCTCGCCTTCCAGGCGTCGAAGGCACCCTGGATCGCGATCACCGGCACCAACGGCAAGAGCACGACCACCGCGCTCACGGGTGCGCTGCTCGACGCCGCCGGCCGGCGCGCGTGGGTGGCGGGCAACATCGGCAACGCGCTCTCGGAAGGAATCGAGAGCGTGGCGTCCGACGGCGTGGTGGTGGCCGAGGTGTCCTCGTTCCAGCTCGAGCGCACGGTGACCTTCCGGCCACGCGTGGCGGTGCTCTTGAACCTCACGCCCGATCACCTCGACCGCTATCCGGACGTCGACGCCTACGCCGCCGCCAAGGCGCGCGTCTTCGCCTTCCAAACCGCCGAGGACTTCGAGGTTCTCAACGCCGACGATCCCGAGACGCTCCGTCTCGCCGAAGGCTCGCCAGCGCGCGCCCTCACCTTCTCGCGCCGAGGCCGTGTGTCCTCCGGGGCGTTCGTCGAAGACGGCGCTCTGTGGTGGGCGAAGGGCGGCCGGGCCGAGCGCTTGCTCGCCACGATCGAGCTCGGCATCCCCGGGCCGCACAACGTGGAGAACGCGCTGGCCGCGGTGGCCGCCGTGGGCGCGCTCGGCGTGCTCGACACGGCCGAGGGACGCGCGGCCGTGGCGCGGGGCCTGGTCGCGTTCCAGGGCCTCGAGCACCGCATCGAGCCCGCCGGCACGGTGAACGGGCGCCGCTTCTTCAACGACTCCAAGGCCACCAACGTGGACTCGATGCGCCAGGCGCTGTTGTCCTTCGGGCACCCGCTCACCGTGCTTGCCGGCGGACGCGACAAGCACGGCGACTTTCCCGGGCTCGCCGCTCTCGCCACCGAGCGGATCGACCACCTGGTGCTCTTCGGCGAGGCGGCCCCGGTGATCGCCGCCGCCTGGCCGCGCATTGCGCAGGAGCGCGCCCTCGATCTCGCGGACGCCGTGCGCCGCGCCTACCGCGTGACCCCCGAGGGCGGCGTGATCGTGCTCTCGCCGGGCTGCGCTTCCTTCGACATGTTCCGCGATTACGAGGACCGCGGCCGCCGCTTCAAGGACGAGGTGAAGAAGCTCGCCGAGCGCGTGGCGAGGGGTGAGAAGCCATGAAGCGCGGGGGGCTTCTGAGTGGACTCTTCGCCAAGCGGCACGCGCGCGCCGAGCCGACGCCGGCCATGAGCCGGCCCGACCACTGGCTTCTCATCCTGCCGCTCGGTCTCACGGCGGTGGGCCTCGTGCTCGTCTACTCGGCTTCTTCGATCCTGGGGCTCACGCAGCACGGCGACGCATTCTTCTACGTGTCTCGCCAGGCGGTGCGGGCCGTGATCGGCGTCTTCGCCTTCGTCTTTTTCGCGCGCTTGGACTACCACAAGCTGGGCCGTGCCTCGTGGTGGCTATTCGGACTCATGCTCTTGGGGCTCCTGGCCATGGCCGCCCTCGGCGTGACCCACGAGGTGCGGGGCGCCCGGCGCTGGGTGAGCGTGCTCGGCATGGCCATCCAGCCCACCGAGATGGCGCGCGTCGTCACCGTGATCTTCTTGTCGGCGTTTCTGGCGCGGCGCGCCGACCGCATCGAGAGCCTGACCCAAACCTACTTGCCGGCGCTCGCGATTCTCGGGGCCGCGGCGGCGCTGGTTGCCATCCAGCCCAACCTTTCGAGCGCGGCCGTGCTGTTCGCGGTGGGGGCCACGCTTCTTTTCTTCGCCGGCGCGCGCTGGCTGCACCTGGGCGGAACGGCGGGCCTGGGCGCGCTCGGCTTCGTGGCCATGATCGTGCACTACGACTATCAGCGCGAGCGCCTGCTGCATCACATCCAGTTCCTGTTCACCGGCAAGCTCGATTCGCTGGGCGCGGGCTGGCAGCTCGAGCAGTCGCTCATCGCCATCGGCTCGGGCGGGCTCTTCGGCCGCGGCTTCGGTCGCGGCATGCAGAAGTTCCTCTTCCTGCCCGACCCGCACACCGACTTCATCCTCGCCATCGCGGGCGAGGAAGGCGGGCTCATCGCCACCGCAGGACTCCTCGCCGCGCTCCTCTTCTTCGTGTGGCGCGCCTATCGCGCCGGGCTTCGCGCCCCCGATCTCTTCGGCACACTGGTGGCGGCCGGGCTCGCCACCCAGCTCGCGCTCTACTCGTTCGTGAACATGGGCGTGGCCACCGGGTTGCTTCCCACCACCGGGCTGCCGCTTCCCTTCATCTCTTATGGCGGCTCGGCCCTGGTCATGAACCTGGCCGCCGCCGGCATTCTCGTGAACATCTCGCGCCAGGCCGAGGCCACCGCCGGACGCTCGCCGCGCTCGCGCATCCTCGTGCCCACGGGACTCGCGCGCCGACCCAAGCCGACTTGGGAGGCGCTCAAGTGAAAATCCTGATCGCGGGCGGAGGGACGGGCGGACACATCTATCCCGGCATCGCGGTGGCCGAGGAGCTTCGCCGCCTGCGCCCCGACGCGCAATTTCTCTTCGTGGGATCGGACCGCGGGCTCGAGGGCCGCGTGGTGCCCGAGGCGGGCTTCGCGCTCGAGACCTTGCCGGCGCGCGGTGTGGTGCGCACGCGCTGGTGGAAGCTTCCGGCCGCGGCCTGGGGCAACTTCGTCGCCTTCGTGCGCGCGCTCGGACTGGTGAAGAAGTTCCATCCGGACGTCGTTCTGTGCACCGGCGGCTACGTGTCGATGCCGGTCGGTCTCGCGGCCTGGTGGAGCGGCAAGCCGCTGCTCCTCCAGGAGCAGAACTCGATTCCCGGTCTCACCAACCGGATTCTCTCTGCCTTCGCGCGCGAGGTGCACGTCGCCTTCACCGAGGCGCGTCCTTATCTGGTGAAGAAGGACACGCTCCGGCTCTCGGGCAATCCGGTGCGGCGCGTGATCCTCTCCGGCGACCGGCGCAGCGCGCGCCAGCGCTTCGGGCTCGACGAGCAGGCGCCGACCGTCTTCGTGTTCGGTGGCTCGCGCGGCGCCAAGCGCATCACGGAAGCGGCGCTTCAGGCGATGCGCGACCTGCGCACCTCGCTCGACGCGCAGTGGATTCTCCAGACGGGGAAGGAGGACTTCAACGCGGCCAAGGTGGGGGCCGAAGCGGCGGGCGCGCGCGCCGTGATCATGCCCTACATCATCCAGATCCACGAGGCGTACGCCGCCGCCGATCTCGTCGTCTGTCGCGCCGGGGCCATGACCCTGGCCGAGATCGCCGCCGTCGGCGTGCCCTCGATCCTGATT
>DATFWU010000040.1:0-25833 GCA_035259005.1 Candidatus Eiseniibacteriota bacterium | reverse complement strand
CCACGACTCCGAGTCGGCTTTCACCGTGGTCACGGCCTCCGGCGGCGGCGTCCACGCCATGCCCTGGGCGATGGCGGCGCGGACCTGCAGGAACTTCACCGTTCCAATGACGGCGACGAGCAAGCCCAGCGCCGTCCCCATAATGACGATTTGCTTCTTCATGAATGGCCCCCTCAATGATCCGTTTGCACGCCGCGGTCTTGCGGCAGCGATCCCGTGGCCCGCCCGATCTCGGTGCGAGCCAGGCGGTAATCCGTGAGCGCCGCGATCTCGTCGAGCCGCGCGCGCGACAATTGGTTCTGTCGTGTCAGTACGAGAAAGTTGGTGGACAGACCGCTCGCGTAGCGGTCTTTCTCCGAGCGGAGCTGCACCTCGGCCGCCTCCCGGCTGGCCCGGGCGGCCTGGATGCGTTGACGCGCCGTCTCGAGCGACGCCGCCGCGTCGAGTACCTCGACGCGAATCGAGTTGCGCAGCCGCGCCATCTCGGCGCCCGCCGCGCGCACCGTGTGCTCGGCCGCCTCGGAGTTGCCGCGCGCTTCGCGGTTGCCGACCGGCAAGCCGAGCACGAGCGCGAAGCGGACGCCGTCGAAGGCGCCGTTGCTCAAGGAGTGGAACGAGTCGCCGAGATCTCCGTCCATGGACGCCGGCAGCGAGCCGAATGGCGACGAGAGATTGCGGCTCCCCGCGAGCCCGTAGCGGTCGTAGGAGACCACCGCGTCCAGGCTCGGATGCTCGCCGTCGTGCGCGTAGGCCACCTGCGCCTGGGCCTTGCGCGTCTCGGCACCCACCGCTTCGAGCTCCGGACGGAGCTTGAGAGCGCGATCGAGAGCCGCGGAGACATCGATCGGCCCGGCCTCGGTGAAGGCCGTATCGCTGGGAACGAAGTCCTCTGTCCACAGATCCTGGTCCTGATCGCTCAGCATGTTGAGCTTGAGCTCGTTGCCGGCGCGCGACGCGCTCTCATTGGCGGCCAATAGCTCGCCGCGCCGGCGCTCGAGCTCGGCCGTCGGCTGCGCCAGCTCGGTCGAGGGCGCGGTGCCGGCGCGCACGCGGATCTTCGTCTCGCGCAGCTGATCTTCCGCGAGGCCCACCGCTTCCTCCGCCACACCGACGTCCAGACGCGCTGCCACCAGGGACCAGTAGGACCGCTCGACCGCCGCCACCGTTTCGATCAGCGAGCGGCGCAGTGCCGCACCGGCCCCTTGGTGGTCCGCGTCGGCGACGCGCATGGCGAGGCGGGCCGAATCGATGGCGCGGTCTCGCCACAAGGGCTGGCGCAGCTCGACCCCCACCTGCGTGTCGTACGCCGGAGAAAAGGGCGCATAGGTCGCGTTCGTCGATTGCCGCGAGCCCAGCGCGCGAAGCGACAGCGTCCCGCCCACCGGCAGGAGCTGGCGCAGGGTCATGCCCGCGTCCGCCGCCTTGTTTTCGTAGGCCAGAGGGAGAGCGGGCGTCACGGCGAACGCTTGGTTCGTCGGCTGCGACGAGCGACCCCACGAGCTGTTCAGCTCGAACACCGGGTCGTACTTGCCTCGTGTCGCGCCGGCGGAAGCGCCGGCGGCCTCCATCGTCTCGCGATCTCTCGCCAGCTGGTCGTTCCTTTCCACCGCCCGCTCGATGGCTTCGTGCAGGCTCAACGATCTTTCGGCGGCCTCCGCGGGCCCGGCGATGGCGGCGAGCACACTCACCGACCAGGCCAGGCCCCTCCGCAGCATGAAGCTGTTCACGATGTGCTCCCTCCCAGCTCCGCTTTCTGGAGCCTCGAATCGATGCAACGCGCGAACCCCGACAGATCTTTCGCGCTCAACGCGGCGAGGGATCGAAGCTCCGTCGTCGTGAGATCCATGCCTCGCCGCACCGCCTCTTGCAGCGCGGACTCGGGGTTCGCCGCGAATCGACGGCGCAAACCTTCATCCGTCGCCAACATCCCGATCACTCGTTCGACACTGGACTGACTCATGTGCTTCTCCTTTCGCCGCCGGCACTACTCAAGGCTCGTGCCAAGCGAAAAAGGACGACCCGCGAAGACCGCGACGTGATGGAGCACGCGAGGTTTGCGAGGTGCGGGAGCGGAGTCACGAAGGGCGTGAGCCGGGGGAGGGGGAGTGTCGATCCGTAGACACTCTGGCTGTGGATCTGCTGATTTCGGGACTCCCGGCCGCGGAATGGGAGCTAGAACGGCCCGTGTCCGGGTTTTTGTTGCTGGAACGTTTCTTGTTAGGAATCCGGCGCCGCTGGGCCGAATCTCAAAGCCAGCCCTCAACCCCTCGGGACGAGATGAACATGAGCGTGACGGATAGCTACATCGAAACTCGGGCGGTCGCCGGCGTCCTCGCCGAGATCGCCGACATCGCCTCGGAAACCCTGGATCTCCAGGAAGTCTTCGACCGGATTGCGGCGGCTGTCCGCCAGGTCATCCCCTTCGACAACATGGGGGTCGTACGCATCATCGAGGGGCAGCGCGCGGTCTGCCATGCCTCGACCGTGCCGAACAAGGGCACCTGCTGGGGTCCGATGCCCTTGAGCGCCTGGTCGCCGCGCTGGCGTCCTCGCCCGGGTGGTTTTCACCGGATCGACGACGCCCCGCGGGAGTTGGATCCCGGGAATTTTGCCATGGACGCGAAGGTTCTGGCGGAAGGCAACGTCGGCTCGGCGCTGTGGGAGCCGTTCCGGCGTGGCGTTCCGTTCACCGGCGGCGTCTGGCTGGGCTCGCAGAGCAAACATGCGTTCAGCGAAGAGCATCAGGAGACGCTGAAGCCGATCGCGGCACTCCTGGGCTCGGCCGTCGAGCACTGGCGTATCTGGGACGCCGAGAAGCGGCGCACCGAGCGGCTCGATCGGACAGAAGCTCTGTTTACGACGCTCGCCGAGTCCCTCGACGTGCGTGACGTCTTCGCGCGACTGTCTCAGGGGATGCGTCCCATCCTCGACCACGATTTCATGGTCCTGACGCGCGTCGACGTGCGCGCGCGAACCATTCAGGTCAGCGCCCATGCCGGGCACGTGGACGGGCCCGTTCCCATGCAGGCGGTTCAACTGACGGAACAAGAGATGCTCCATCGTCTCGATTTCGAAATCATCGATGACGTGCAGGTCGCTTTCGGGGAGCCGAAGACCGACCGCGAGCGCATGGTTCTCTCGAGCGGCATGCGCTCGTGGCTGCGCGTTCCGGTGATGATCTTGGGCGAGATGAAGGGCAGTTTGAGCTTCTTCCACCGCGAGCCCTCGCAATACGGAAGCGAGGACGCCGAGGTGGCGCGCCGTCTGGCGGATCGCATCGCGCTCTCCCTTTCGTTCCAGCGCCTGGCGGAGGAAGCGCGAATCGCGTCGGCGGAGCGCGAGCGGGCGGAGCGCCTGGAGGCGACGGTGGAACGGCTGGCGCGCGAGCTGGAAACGCGCGGACGGGGTCGTGTGGCAGGCGTTTCCGCGTCGTGGCGCGACGTCCTCATGCAGGTCGGACGCGTCGCGCCTTCCGAGACCACCGTGCTCATCACCGGCGAGTCGGGCACGGGCAAGGAAGTGATCTCGACCCTCATTCACCAAGGATCGCCGCGCGCCGACAAGCCTTTCGTCGCCATCAATTGCGCGGCCCTTCCTGAGCAGCTCCTGGAGTCGGAGCTCTTCGGTCACGAGAAGGGCGCCTTCACCGGTGCGGTGGCGGCCAAGACGGGCCGCATCGAGCAGGCCGCGGGCGGAACCTTGTTCCTGGACGAGATCGCCGAGATGAGCCCGCTCGTGCAGGCCAAGTTACTGCGCGTCCTCGAGCAGCGCGAGTTCCAGCGCGTGGGCGGCACGCGCATGCTCAAGGCCGACGTGCGGGTGATCGCGGCCACCAATCGCGATCTTCCGGTGGCCATCGCCAAGGGCGCCTTCCGCGAGGATCTGTATTACCGACTGAATGTCTTCCAAATCCAGATCCCCGCTCTGCGCGAACGCCCCGAGGACATCCTGCCGCTGGCCGAGACGTTCCTCGAGGAGCTGGGGCGCAGCATGGGCCGCCCGGCGGCAGGGATCTCGCGCGACGCGCGCGAATGGATGATGGCTTATGCCTGGCCCGGCAACGTGCGCGAGCTGCGCAACGCCATCGAGCGCGCCATCCTCCTCTGCGACGGGGGGCTGATCACGCGCGAACACCTGCCCAACGTGCCGGTGGTCGCGGTGGTCCAAGCCAACGGCGATGGTCGCAACGTGGTGCCCTTCCCTTCGCAAGGCCTCAAGCTCGAAGTCATGGAGCGCAAGATGGTCGAGAAGGCTCTCGGCCAGGCCAAGGGCAACAAGGCGCGCGCCGCGCGCCTGCTCGGCCTCACGCGCTCTCAGCTCTATTCCCGCATCGAGAAGTACGGCATCAGCTAGCGAGCAAGCGCGCAAACACCTACACCCTGCTGATGGATCGGCACCCGCCGATCCATCACTCGTTTCCGCCCGCCTCCCCACTTCCTTCGACAAACGCTTGTCGCAACACGCGGTGACGCATCGCCACGGTGCGCACGATGAGTTGGCACACAGCTTGATGTAAGCCACGCCAGCAACCGAATCGACGGATACACCGAAGGGTTGCGCGAATCGGTTCCTGAACAAGGAGTGGCCTCATGCGGTTCCCGCTCATTCTGGCTTTGCTGATCACACCGGCGGCGGTGCTGGCGCAACCGGCTGCCGTACCGGATTGGAAACCGTTCCACGTCTTCATCGGCACGTGGGAAGGCACGCGCTCGTCGCCCTCGGGCGCCGGGGTCAAGGTCGTGCGCACCTACGAGACCGGTGAGGGAAGCCACCAGCTCGACGTCACCGAGGGCTCGGGAAAGTCCCGGGCGCCCTGGGGAACGGTCCACTACGACCAGGGCAAGAGCGCCTTCGTCCTCGACCAGAACAAGGCCACGGACGATCCCTTCGAGCTGGTGCTGAACCATGTCTCCGAAGACGGAAGCGAGCTGACGTTTGTCGCCTCACCGGACGGGTCGGGTCAGGTGGAGCGCATCACACACCGGCTCGGGGGCTGGAACGACTTCGTGGAGATCGTCGAATCGGCCCCGGACGGGAAGCAGTTCAGTCTGATCTCCGAGACACACTTTCATCGCAAGTAACAACCCGCGGGAGGGGCCCGGACGCCCCTCCCGCCATGCGGAGGAGTCATGAGAATTCTCAATTCGAGGTTTTGGCTGGCCACCCTGTTCACCTTGGGCCTCGGCAACGCGCAACCGGCGTTGGCCGGCGAAGAAGGCAAGCAGTCGCGTGCCGAGGTCTCGGTCCTGGGCGGCATGCAGGCGCTGAACTCGAACGACACGGCGATTCCCGATCACTACATCAACGTGCCGTTGGTCGCGATCGCCACCTATCGCTTCACGCCGCAGCTGGCGCTCGAGGGCGACTTCAGCTGGATCATCCCGATCTCGCAGCAGGTCGACGTGTCGGGTTCACAGTCGGACAAGAAGTCGCCGGACATCCTGTCGTATCAAGGCGCCGTGCGGGCGAGCTGGCCGCTTTCGGGCTGGACCCCCTACGTGGCCGCGGGAGGCGGAGCGGTGACGTTCCTTTCCAACACCGATCCCGACCGCCTGCCACAGATCGCCAAGTCGCAGACCGTGCCGGCCGTCAACTTCGGCGCCGGCGCGACGTGGCCGCTCAATGGAGCGCTCGGCCTGCGCGGCGACTTCCGCGAGGTGGTGGCCTTCCCGTCGGACACCGATCCGGGCCTTTCGACCGCGGGCAAGGGCGATCCCATCTGGATGGAGCGAGTGACCCTCGGTCTCTCGTGGGGTTTCTGAGATGAACGTCGGCATCGTGGGCTGCGGGAACATGGGACGCACGCTGGGACGGCTATGGGCGAGGGCCGGCCACGAGGTGGCCTTCGGATCCCGTGACCGCATGAAGGCAGGAGCCGCGGCGGCCGCCGCCCGCGGCTCCGCTCCGACGTGGGCGGGAAGGCCGGACGACGCCGCGGCGTTCGGAGACGCCGTGCTCTACACGGTGGGGAACGTTCTGCCCCGAAACGTGCTGGACGAGCCACGAAATCTCGCCGGGAAGATCGTGATCGACTGCACCAACAGCGACCTCTTCGGGCTCGAGGTCGCCGATCCTTTGGCGTCGATCGGCAGCCCGCACGCTCCTTCGCTGGCCGAGCGTCTGGCCGAAGATGTCCCGGGAGCGCGCGTGGTCAAGGCCTTCAACACGATTCCGGCCCAAGTCTTGGCGCTGGGACGCAAGGTGCTGACGCCGCATCGCATCTCAGCCTTCGTGTGCTCCGACGACGTGGAGGCCAAGGCGGTGGTCGGAGATCTGGCGGAGGATCTCGGCCTGGTCGCCGTCGACAGTGGCGGCCTCCAGCGCGCGCGCCTGGTCGAGACGGTGGGCGATTTCGTTCGCTATCAGATCATTGCCATGCGCCATGGCCCCTTGGCAACGATCTCATTGCAAGTGCTGTCCGAGCTTGCGGCATGAGCACTCTGGCCGGTACGACCGTCGCGATGGTGGGAGCGAGTTCGGGGATCGGCCTCGCGACCACTCGCGCGGTCGGCCGGCAGGGTGCAGACAGGGATGAGGCGGCGCGGACCGACCGGGCGCGGTCCGCGCCCGGGCCATGGGCAAGCCCGTCGCGGCTCAGCGAATGCCGTGCTTCTCGAGCCGCGTGTAGAGCTGGGCGCGCGTGAGGCCGAGTAGCTTGGCGGCTCGCGACTTGTTGCCGCTGGCCTGATCGAGTGCGCGTTGAATGAGACGGCGCTCCATGGATTCCAGGTTCACACCCTCGTCGCCAGGGTCGGCCGGCTCGGCCGCGGGTCTCGGCAAGTGCTCGCGAGTGATGAGCCCACCGTCGCAAAGAAGGATGGCGCGCTCCATCGCATTGCGCAGCTCGCGGACGTTTCCCGGCCACGCATAGGACAAGAGCCACTCGCGCGCCTCGTTGGAAATTCCCGCCACGGACCGGCCCATCAACCGACCCAGGTCTTCGAGGAAGGCCTCGGCCATGGGCAGGATGTCCTCGCTTCGCTCGCGTAGCGGAGCAATGTGGATCGCGAACACGTTGAGGCGATAGAAGAGGTCCTCGCGGAACAGCTGGGTCGCGATTCTCTCGGCCAGGTTGCGATTCGTGGCCGCGATCACGCGCACGTCGGCCTTGATCGCGCGCTCGCCGCCCACCCGCTGAAACTCTCGCGTCTCCAGCACGCGGAGGAACTTGGCCTGCACCTGGGGACTCATCTCGGCGATCTCGTCGAGGAACAGGGTGCCACCTTCGGCCTGCTCGAGATGACCGACCTTGGTCGCGATCGCTCCCGTGAACGCCCCCTTCTCGTGCCCGAACAACTCCGACTCGAGCAACTGCTCGGGGAGTGCAGCGCAGTTGATGGCGACGAGCGCTTTCTCGGCTCGCGCCGATCCCTGGTGAATGAGGCTCGAGACCACCTCTTTGCCGGTGCCCGACTCGCCCGTGATCAAGACCGTGGTCTCGCTCGACGCCACCCGACCTACCTGGCGCATCACTTCCTTCCAGGCGGGCGAATCGCCGACCACGCGGCCGGCGCCGCGCGAGCGAAGCTCGCGGGCCAGCGTCTCCACCGTTGCCTCGAGGCGCTCGGCCCGGGCGCGCGACTCCGCGGTCAGCCGCGCTTGGTCCGAGAGCTTGCGGAAGGAAAGCGTGAGGGCGACCCGCGCCGCTACGAGGAGCGCGACCTCGGCGTCCTCGCGGTCATAGCGATGGGGCTCGCGATGGAGGAAGCTAAGGCTCCCTCTCACTTCACCCGAGAGCCACAGCGGGACATGGAGCCACGATCGCATGCCGGAGCCGCGAATGAGGCGCCGGCGCTCGTTGTCGGCAGGGATCTCCTTGCAGATGTCGTCGACGATCGCGAAGTCCACCTGATCTTCGACTTCGTCTCCGGTGAGCGGGAACAGATCGGTGCGGACCTCGATGTCCCCGGCAAAAGCGACGACGCGAATCGTGCGCCCTCCCAGGTCGAGCTCGGTCAAGTTCATCAGGTCGTGCGGGAGAATGGGCTTGAGCTCGGTGGAAAGGCGCTGGAAAACCTCGCGTACATCGAGTGATTCGGCGAGCGTCCCCAGCAGGTTTTCCACCTGGTCGAGACGCTCGCGGCGGCGGCGCTCGGTGTCCCAGATGCGCCAATGCTCGACCGCCGAGCCGAGCAGCGCAGCGATCGGCTTGAACATTTCCTGATGCTCGTCGCGGAACGCGTGGGTGGTGTGCGAGGAGAGCCAGACGCCGCCGCCGAATGTGTCCCCGCGGCGGAACGGCTCCCACATGCCGGATCCGAGCCCGCCTTCGAGCGCATAGCCATCGACCGGGAATTTCGGATCGAGCTCGGCCCGTGCGTCCTCGATCCGCGGCACGGGCTCGGGACGTGGCCGCCAGCGCGGCGACCAGGCGGTGAGCGGCCAAGGCTCCAAGTGACCCTTGGAAACCTTCCCCGCCTGTGTGTGGGCGTGCAAGATGGCCTTCTCCCCGTCCACCACGCGCACGATCCCCATGTCCTCGAAGGGAATCACACGCCGGACGACGTCAGCCACCCGCTCGAAGATCTCCGTCAGCTCCATGGTCTCGGAGACGATCTCGGAAATCTCCGACAGCACACCCGTCATCGCTTGGGTGTCAGTCGATGCCATCTCCTCCACGGCCCCCCTCCATCACGCCGTGTGGGTCTGGGGCGCTCGTGATCTTCAAGCCGCTCGGGATCAAGGGGAAGTAAGGAATTGTCGCCGGACCCAAGCACTTGCGATGTAAGGGCCTGCACACACGTAGCAAGGCTACCTGGCGAGCTGCCTTCCCTTGAACAGCCAGTGGCCCAGCGCAATGGCAGCGATCACGCCGAGCCCGATCAGAACTTGCGGACCACCGAGGAACAGATCGCAGCTGATCGCGAACAAGACGACGATGACGAAGAAAATGGCGGGCCAAGGCGAGAAGGGCATGCGGTAGGCGCCCTCGCCCGTGCCACTGGGGATGCCGGTCTGCTTCTCGCGGCGCTGCAGCACGAGCAGGCCCAGCAGGCAAATGGCGTAAAAGAACCAGGTCGTGCTCACGAAGAGGGAAGCGATCTGGTCGAAGCCGGAAGCGAGCAGGATGATCAGGCAGGTGAAGATGCCCTGGACGATCAACGCGTTCACGGGGGAGTGAGTCTTGGGGTGGACCTGGCCCAGGGCGCCGGGGAGAAGGCCGTCGCGCGCCATGGCGTACGGAACGCGGACGCCAGTCAGGATGCTGCCGTTCAGGATTCCCAGGGTGGAGATGATCACGAGCAGAGAGACGACGATGCCTCCGGTCGCGCCGAACGCTTTGGTCATGGCCACGCTCGCGATGTTCTCGTGGGCGGCCATCTCGGTGGGCGTGAGCAGGTACATGTAGGCGACGTTGGCCAGGATGTACAAACCCATGCACGCCAAAGTGCCCAGCAGGATCGCGCGCGGGAAAGTGCGCTCGGGGCGCACCACTTCCCCACCGCAATACGTCACGTCGATCCAGCCGTCGTAGGTATAAAGAATCGTGACCAGGCCGAGGCCGATGGCGATCGGCAACGAATGCTTCATGGCCACGCCGGCGCCGCTCATCGCCAGATTGGCCATGCTGCCCTTGCCGCTACTCAGCGCGAAAATACCCAGGGCAAGCAGCCCGATGACTTTCGCGGTCGTGAAGATGTTCTGCGTCTTCGTGCCCGAGTTGACGCCGAGACAATTGACGAAAGTGAACAGCGCCACCGCGCCCATGGCCAGGACCTTCTGCGAGGAAGCGGGCGCGCCGATCAGCGGATAGATGTACGTGGCGAAGACGGTGGCGATGCCGGCGAGCACGCTCGGCTTGGAGATGATGACGTTGCTCCAGCCGAAGGCGAACGAGGCGCTGGGACCGAAGGCCTCGCGCAGGAAGACGTACTGGCCGCCCGAGTGCGGATAGCGCACGCCCAGCTCGGCGGCGGCGAGCCCGCCGGCCAGGCTCAGCAGGCCGCCGATCACCCAGGCGGCGAGCATCAAAGCCGGTGTCGGCAACTCTTGGGCCACCGAAGCCGGGGCGCGGAAGATGCCCGATCCGATGATGAGCCCGACCACGAGCGCCGCGGCGTCCCAGAGGCCGATGACGCGCCGTAGCTCTTCGTGCTTTCGCACTCCGCTGTCGACAGGAACCGGGGCTGCGCTCACGGGCGCGATGGTAATGGATCGGCGCCCGGTCCCCAACGCAGAAATCCGCCGTGGCGGCACACTTTACGGCCTGCCTCGGTCGCAGTACGCTCCCCGAACCGACCTTTCCCGGCCATTCGGCCGGTTCCATTCAAGGAGGATCCGCATGCCCCGCGTGGTCCGTTGTGGCCTCGTCCAGACCCATTTCGACGTCGATCCGTCGTCGCTGGACGCGGCCCGGATCAAGAAGCACTCCACGGACAAGACCATGGCCTTCGTGGATGAGGCCGCCAAGAAGGGCGTTCAGGCCATCTGTCTGCAGGAGCTGTACGCGGGCCCCTACTTCTGCGCCGAGCAGAACGCCAAGTGGTACGACCTGACCGAGCCCATCCCCGACGGACCGACGACCCAGTTGTTCCAGGAGGTGGCGCGGCGCTACAACATGGTCATCGTCGTCCCCATTTACGAGATGGAGCGCACAGGCACCTACTACAACACCGCCGCGGTGATCGACGCCGACGGCAAGTATCTCGGCAAGTATCGCAAGAACCACATCCCGCAAGCCTCGCCCGGTTTCTGGGAGAAGTTCTATTTCCGTCCGGGCAACCTCGGCTATCCCGTGTTCAAGACGGCCATCGGCAAAGTCGGCGTCTACATCTGTTACGACCGTCACTTCCCCGAGGGAGCGCGCGCCCTAGGACTGAATGGCGCCGAGATCGTGTTCAATCCGAGCGCCACGGTGGCCGGGCTCTCCGAGTATCTGTGGAAGCTCGAGCAGCCGGCGCACGCCGTTGCCAACGGCTATTTCATCGGCGCCATCAACCGCGTAGGCGTCGAAGCGCCGTGGAAGATCGGCGAGTTCTACGGTCAGTCGTACTTCTGCAATCCGCGCGGGCAGATCCTCGCGCAGGCGAGCCGCGACAAGGACGAGCTGGTGGTCGCCGACCTCGACTTCGATCAGATCCGCGAAGTGCGCCACACCTGGCAGTTCTTCCGCGATCGCCGTCCGGAGACGTATTCCGAGCTGGTCGCTCTCTAGGAGGACACCGAACCATGGCAACGCGAACCACGACGCGAGCCGGTCTCTCTCCGGCGGAAGTGCGGTCCAAGCACAAGGAGCGCTCGTTCCAGAACGTGGCGCCCTACTACCAGGAGCCGCTCGTCCTCGACCGCGCCGAGGGCATGTACATCCACGACGCCGAGGGTCGCAAGTTCCTCGACTTCTTCGGCGGCATCCTGACGGTGAGCGTCGGGCATTGCCATCCCAAGGTGGCGAACGCGATCGGCGAGCAGGCGAAGAAGCTCGGCCACACGTCCACGCTCTATTTGAACGAGGGCACGGTCACGCTCATGGAGCGGCTGAGCGACATGGTGCCCATCGACAAGAAGGACGGAAAGCCGCCCAAGGTGTTCTTGCTCAACTCCGGTACCGAGGCCGATGAGACCGCGTTGCTCACGGCCCGGCTCTACACGGGGAACAATGAGATCTTGGCTCTCCGGCACGGCTATTCGGGCCGCGGCGCGTTGGCGATGACGTTGACCGGTCATGCCGCGTGGCGTCACTGGAACGAGGGCTTGCCCGGCGTGCGCCACACGGTGCAGGCCTACTGCTATCGCTGTCCCTTCGGGCTCACGTATCCGTCGTGCGAGGTGAAGTGCGCGAAGGACGCCGAGGACGTGATTCGCACCTCCACGCAGGGCAAGGTGGCCGCACTGATCGCCGAGCCCATCCAGGGCGTCGGCGGCGTCATCACCCCGCCCAAGGAATACTTCCCGATCCTGGTCGACATCGTGCGGCGCTACGGCGGCATCTTCGTGTGCGACGAGGTACAGACCGGGTTCGGCCGCACCGGAAAGTACTGGAACGGCATCGAGCACTGGGGCGTGCGGCCCGAGATCATGACCTTCGCCAAGGGCGTGGCCAACGGCATGCCGATGGGCGTGACGGTGGCGCGCGCCGACGTGGCCGATTCGTTCAAGGGCCTCACCATCTGCACTTTCGGCGGCAATCCGTACTCGGTGGCCGCGGCCAACGCCACGCTCGACGTCATGGAGGAAGAGGACGTGCGCACGCGCTGCGAGCGCGTGGGTGGGCGTTTCCGCTCCGGGCTCGAGGGCCTCCTGGCCAAGCACAAGATCTTGGGCGAGGTGCGCGGCATGGGCCTCATGCAGGGCATGGAGCTGGTCAAGGACCGCGCCACCAAGCAGCCCGCGCCCGAGCAGACGGCGGCGTTGCTCGAAGCGACCAAGCGCGAGGGCTTGCTGATCGGCAAGGGCGGCTTGTACGGCAACGTGATCCGCATGGCGCCGCCCATGATCGTGACCGAGCGCGAGATCGACGACGCGATCGCCATCCTCGACCGCACGCTCGGCGAGGTGGAGAAGACGCTATGACCCAGTTCGCCACCCTGGAATACGCCAACGGCGTTCCCAAGCCGCTGCCACAGCCGCCGGTCACGTATCGCAACTACATCGGCGGCAAGTGGCGCGAGGCACGGGCCGATCGCTCGACGCCCAACACGAATCCGGCCGACACGCGCCAGGTGCTGGGTCAAGTGCCACACTCGGCGGCCTCCGACGTGCGGGACGCGGTCCAAGCCGCGCACGCGGCCTTGCCGGCGTGGCGCGAGACGCCCGCCCCGGTGCGCGGACGCATCCTCTATCGCCTGGTGGAGCTCATGGAGCGCCACCGGGCCGAGCTGGCGACGATTCTCACGCTCGAGGAGGGCAAGACCTTCGGCGAGTCGATGGGTGAGGTGGCGAAGAGCATCAACGTGGTCGAGTTCTACGCCGGCGAGGGCCGCCGCATCGGCGGTGAGACCCTGCCGAGCGAGATGCCGAGCACGTTCTGCTACACGGTGCGCCAGCCCCTCGGCGTGGTGGCCGTCATCACGCCGTGGAATTTCCCCACCGCCATTCCCTGCTGGAAGATGGCTCCCGCGCTCATCAGCGGCAACACGGTCGTGTTCAAGCCGGCGTCGCTCACGCCCTGGACGGCCGCGCGTCTCGTCGAGCTGATGGCCGATGCCGGCGTGCCCGAGGGCGTGGTCAATCTCGTCTATGGAAGCGGCGCCACGGTCGGCGACGCGCTCCTCGCGGCCGAGGAAGTGCGCGGCGTCACCTTCACGGGCTCGAACGAAGTCGGCTCTCAGGTTTACGCTGCGGGCGCCAGGCGCCTGCTCAAGGTGCAATGCGAGATGGGGGGCAAGAATCCGATCGTGGTTCTGGACGACGCCGACGTCGAGCTGGCCGCGGTGTCCACGGCGCAGGGAGCCTTCGGCTCGACCGGCCAGCGCTGCACTGCGACCAGCCGCGCCATCGTGATGGAGGGCGTGGCCGACGAATTCGTGAAGCGAGTCACAGATCTGGCGAAGAACGTGCGCGTGGGGAACGGGCTCGCGGCCGGCATCGCCATGGGGCCGAGCGTCGACAAGAGCCAGTTCGGCACGGTGCTCGACTACATCGCGACCGGCGACAAGGAAGGCTCGCAGCGCGTGATCGGTGGCAAGAAGCTCGATCAGGGCGATCACGAGCACGGCTTCTTCGTCGAGCCCACGGTGTTCGATCACGTGGCTCCATCGAGTCGCCTGGCTCAGGAAGAGATCTTCGGCCCCGTGCTCTCGGTCATTCGCGTGAAGTCGCCCGACGAAGCCATCGAGGCCGCGAACAACGTCAAGTTCGGGCTTTCGTCTTCGGTCTATACGAACGACGTGGCGCGCGCTTTCCGCTTCATCGACCGCATCGAGACCGGTATCGTGCACGTCAATTCGCCGACGGTCGGCGGCGAAGCACAGCTTCCTTTCGGTGGCATGAAGGGCACGGGCGTCGGCAGCCGCGAGCAGGGCAAGACGGCGCTCGAGTTCTTCACCGAGATCAAGACCACGTATCTCGACTACACCGGCAAGAAGAGAGAGACGAACATCTACTGAGGAGGTCTACGCGTTGAACCTGCGTCCCGTCGCCGCCCTCGCCCTCTTGTGTCTCAGCTCGTCCGCGTTCGCTCAAACCGCTCCGCCCCCTCCTCTCTACTCCGGCCTCGGCAAGACACACCACAAAGTGACGACGTCGAAAGCCGAGGCGCAGAAGTATTTCGACCAGGGCTTGGCCCTCACCTACGGCTTCAATTTCGACGAGGCGTATCGCGCGTACGAGCGCGCGTCGCAGCTCGATCCCAACTGCGCGATGGCGTACTGGGGCATGGCGCTCGTCCTCGGGCCCAACGTCAACTGGCCCATGGACCCTTCGCTCGAGCCCAAGGCGTACGGGCACGTCCAGAAGGCACTGCAGCTGGCCTCCGCCGCCACGCCGGCCGAGCGCGACTACATCCAGGCCCTCTCCAAGCGCTACGCGGCCACCGGCAGCCAGGATCGCTCGCCGCGCGATTCCGCGTACACCAACGCCATGCGTGAGCTGGCGCACAAGTACCCGGCCGACGCCGAGGCGCAGTGCTTCTTCGCCGAGTCGATGATGGATCTGCGTCCGTGGGAGTACTGGACCCACGATCGCAAGCCGAATCCGGGAACCGAGGAATTGGTCCACACCATCGAGACGGCGATCGCCAAGAATCCGGAGCACGTGGGCCTGATCCATCTCTATATCCACGCCATGGAAGCGGGCCCCCATCCGGAGAAGCCGATCCCCTACGCCAGCAAGCTGCCCACGCTCATTCCCGGCGCCGGGCATCTCGTGCACATGCCGACGCATCTTTCCCGGGTCGCCGGCCGTTGGGATCAGGCGATCGATCTCAACCAAAAAGCGGCGGAGGTCGACGAGGCCTACATCCAGAGCCAAAAGCCGACGGGCATGTATCCGCTCATTTACTACAGCCACAACCTGCACTTCGTGGCCTACGCGTCGGCGATGGACGGGGCGAGCGCTCAAGCGCTCGCAGCGGCCAAGAAGCTCTTCGACAACGTCCCCGCCGACGTCGTGAAGCAAGTGTCGATGGCCGAAATGTACACGCCGTGGCAGATTCTCGTGCTGGCGCGCTTCGGCCGCTGGGACGACATCTTGGCTTTGAAGCCTCAGCCTTCGTACTACCGCTACACGAACGCGCTCCTGCACTACGCGCGCGGCCTGGCCTATGCATCCAAACACCAGCCCGACCTGGCGAAAGCCGAGCGCGACTCCGTGCAGGCGGCGTATGAAGCCCTGCCGGACAACTACCAAGTGGGTCTCAACACGGCGAAGCCGGTGTTGCGCGTGGCGCTCGCGCACCTCGCGGGAGAAATCGAGGCGCGCAACGGGCAACCGCTCTTCGCCGTTCCGCTGCTCCGCAGCGCCGTGGCCGCCGAGGACTCTCTCCACTACGATGAGCCCCAGCCCTGGTACGCGCCCGTCCGCCAGTACTTGGGCGCCGTCTATCTCGAGCTGCAGAAGCCGGCGGAAGCGGAGGCCGTCTATCGCGAGGATCTGGCTCGCAATCCCAACAACGGTTGGTCGCTCTACGGCCTTGCGCAGGCGCTGCACACGCAGGGAAAGGTGGACGAAGCCTTCAAGGTCGACGCGCAATTCGAGGCGGCGTGGAAGCGCGCCGACGTCAAGCTGACGGCGTCGAGGTTCTAGCCCGAGCGATGGACGAGGCGAGCGAGCTGCCGATCGACGGCGTGCTCGATTTGCACGCCTTTCAGCCGCGCGACGTGAAACCGCTCGTGAACGACTATCTCGATGCCTGCGGCGAGCGCGGCATCGTCGACGTGCGTATCATCCACGGCAAGGGAATCGGCATGCTGCGCGACACCGTGCACGCCGTGCTGCGCGACCGCGCGGACGTCGAGGAGTTTCAGCTCGCGCCCGAAGGGCTCGGCGGCTGGGGCGCGACGCTCGTTCGCCTCAGGAAACGGTAGATCGAACCTCGCTCGTCTGCGGCAAACCCGACTCGATCCGGATCTCGCGGAACAGGGACAGCACAGATGGATGCGGCATCGGCGCCTCGATGGGCCACACGAGCGCCACGTCCCGGCGTCGGGGAATGAGAGGCGGCCGGCCGACCAGGGGATGAAGGCCGGGGGTGATGCGGGCCATGGTGCCAATCAGGTCGCGAACCACTCCGGCGGAGACGAACGGGCTGGCCAAGTCGAGGTCCCCGACGATCGCCGCGGTCTCGAGCAGAAGCGATACGGTGCCGGCGCCCATGTTCGGAGCGCTGGCCAGCTCGCGAAGCAGGTGCTTGGCCTCAGCGATCTGGCCCCGACGCGCGAGCAGATACGCTTCGACCCCCTTCAGGTTGTTCTCTTCGGCCTTGTTCTTGCCCTCGCGCAGGAGATGCGCGACCGCGTCGAGATCGTTCCTCGCGAAGCTGATCATGGCCCGGAGCACGTAGTGGGCGGTGACGTAGAACCCGTTCTCGGGCGCGATCTCCAAGAGACGCTTCGCGGTCACCGCGGCCTCGTCATAGCGGCCCGTTTCGAGCAACACCACTGAGAACCACGTGGTCGCGAAACCCTCCGCGGGATCGACTTCGACGGCCCGACGAATGAACCGTTCGGCTTCGGCCAGGTTCGCACCGGTGTAGCAACCGACCGCGAGATTGATGAGCACGGGCACGAAGCGCGGATTGATCTCGAGTGCCTTCTCCAGCGAAGCCTGCGCGCCCTCGTAATCCCCTGAGACCCGCTGCACGAGCGCATGCGCCTTGTGCGCCTCGGCCAAGCGCGGATTGAGACGAATCGCGTGTCGCGCGGCCTCCAGGCCCTGCGCGATCGCCTCTTCTCTCTCGTTTGTGTAGCCCCACTGCACGAGCTGACCGTAGGTATCCGCGACACCGGCCCAGGCGAGCGCGTAGCCGGGCTCCACCTCGATCGCCTTCTTGAAGTGCATCAAGGCTTCGGCCAGACCTTCCTTCGAATAGAGGCCGTAGCGCTCGCGTCCCTTCAGATAGAGATCGTAGGCGCGCGCGTCACTCGGCTTGTCGTGCGCCAGGGCCTCGGCCTCTTTGGGTGACAGCGTGACGCGCAGGGCTTCGGCAATCGAGTGAGCGATCTCCTCCTGCACGGCGAAGACGTCGGCCAGGGTACGGTCGTAGCGCTCAGCCCACAGATGGAAGCCATCCGAGGCATTGATGAGCTGCGCCGAGATGCGCACGCGGTCGCCGGCGCGTCGCACGCTGCCCTCGAGAACGGTTTTCACGCCCAGCTCGGCAGCCACGCGCGGAATGTCGACGGGGGCCCCACGATAGCGCGTGACCGCATTGCGCGAGGCGACGCGCAGGCCCTTGATCTTGGACAAGTCGGTGAGAATGTCCTCGGTGATGCCGGCGCAGAAGTATTCGCTGTCGGGATCCCGGGCCAGGTTCTCGAAGTAGAGCACCGCGAGGGAAGGCACCGTGGGCTTGGCGGTGGATTTTCCCGACGACGACATGTCCATGAGAATGGAGCTGACCTCGCGGCGCAGATCTCCGATGTCGCGCGGGCGCCCGTCGGGATCCTTGGTCAGGCAGCGTCGGATGAGATCGCGGAGCCGTGGCGGCGCCACGGGCGGCATGGTGTCCCAGTCGGGCTCGCGCTCGAGGATGTGGGCGATCACGTCGGACACCGTGTCGCCGGCGAACGTCTGGCGCGCAGTCAGACACTCGAAGAGCACGCAGCCGAAGGCCCACACGTCGGTGCGGCGGTCGACTTCCTTGCCGCGCGCCTGCTCGGGGCTCATGTAGGGAGCGGTGCCCAGGACGAGCCCGTCGGTGGTCGCCGAGCGCGCGATGGTGGGAGCGCTCGACAGGCCGCGGATGGGATCCGATTCGATCGCCGTTCCCTTCGCGAGCCCGAAGTCGAGCACCTTCACCGTGCGGCCCGGGGTGATCATCACGTTGCCGGGCTTCAAATCGCGGTGCACGATGCCGCGCTCGTGCGCGGCCTCGATGGCGGCCGCGATCTGGCCACCCACTTCGAGTGCCTCGCGCGCCTCGAGGGGGCCGCGGCTCAGGCGCTGGGCGAGCGACTCGCCTTGCACGAACTCGAGCACGAGGTAAGGTGCCCCGTCCATCTCCTCGAGACCGTAGATGGCGGCGATGTTGGGATGGTTGAGCGAAGCGAGAATCTTGGCCTCGCGCTCGAAGCGCGTCAGGCGGTCGGGGTGGCCGCGGAACGCGCCCGGCAGCGCCTTGATCGCCACGCTGCGGTCGAGCTTCGTGTCCATGGCGCGGTAGATCTCGCCCATGCCGCCTGCGCCGATCGACTCGAGAATCTGGTAGTGACCGACCTTGCTTCCGGTTTCTAGCACTTGGCGTATTTCCAGTTCAGCGACTTGCCTTCAGTGAGCTGGGCCAGCGTCTTCTGGAGCCTGGTGACGCGCGTCTCATCGCGCTTCGCCTCGCCGATCCACTCCATGTACTCCTTGCGATGGCTCGGGCTCATGGCATCGAAGGCGAGCTTGGCCTTCTTGTTGCGAGCCAGCGCGCCCGAAAGCTCTTTGGGCATGGTGACCGGCTTCTTGTCGTGCTTGGGCTCGCGCTTCACCTTGACGGCGGTCTCGTTCAACACCATCGCCTTCTGGACCAGGCTCTTCAGCGCTTGCTTGGAAGGAAGCTCGGACACCTTGGTGATGCGGCCGAACTGACCCATCGCCGACCGGCCCTTCGGCGTCTTGTCATCGACGATCAGCGAGCCCTTCCAGAATCCGAATATGGCGTGTTCCTTGAAGGCCGCCATGCCGGCCAGGAGCCCGTGATAGGTGAACGTGGGCGAGCGCCACTTGATCGTCTCTTCGACGTCCGGACAGGCTTCGTGCACGACTTCGCGCAGGTGCTCGAGAATGGGGCGCGCGAAGGGAGCGGATTTTGCAATGTAGGAGTCGATACGACGGTCACGAGTTCCCATGTTGCCCTCGGGATCGGGTGGCGAAAGCGGTGGGTCGGAGGAGGGATTGTAACCGGTCTGCAAGGCTCGCGCGAGCGCCCCTACCGCTCACGGCCCGCTCCCGCTAGAGTCCGCACATCCCGCCTACCATTTCACGGAGGTTAGCGCATGAGACGGATTCTCCGACCCCGGTGCACACGCCTCTTCGTCGTCGCCGTCACGCTGCTCGCCCTCGCCGGATGCAAGGGCACGACCCCGATCAAAGACCTGCTCGACAACCCGGCGGCGTATGAAGGCAAGACCGTGCGCGTCGCGGGCACAGTCAAGGAGACGGCCGGGATTCTGACCTACGGCGTGTTCAAGCTGGACGACGGCACCGGCAGCATCGCTGTGATCACCAAGGTGGGCGGGGCGCCGCGCGAAGGAGCCAAGGTGGGCGTGGAGGGAACCTTCCGCTCGGCCTTCACGCTCGGCACCGAGACCGTCGCGGCCATCGAGGAGACGAAGCGTCAAACGGAGTGAGCCGGTGGCCTTGTCGCGCTGTCATCGGCCGCTCCGGTTGTTCCAGGCAAACGCCAGGGTGGCGCTGGGCGCCATCCTGGCGGGTTTTTTCGCCATTCCGTTCTTCACCGCCTCGGCCGGTGCCTGGACGCAAGAGACGTTCATCTTGGGCATGTGGGGCGACCCCTGCGTGGCCACGCCGCTCGCCGCCAACAAGGAGCTGAACGAGCGCCGCCATCGCCTCGCCCGCGACGCTCGCTTCAATCTCCTGATGGGAGCCAACTCCTACGGAGCGAGTAGCCACACGGACAGCGTGATCGCCCTGTGCGCCGACAACGATCTCTCCACGTTCGTCCAGCTCCACGCCAACGTCCAGAATCCTCCCACGTTCGATCCTCGAGCCAAGGGCTTCGATCGCGTCGCCTACACGAAGAGCATGGCCGACCGCGCGCACTTTCTCCCCCGCAAGTATCCGCCCCGGCTGCGCGCGCACTTCTACGGATACTTCTTGGGCGACGAGCCACCCGCGAAGCCGAACTACGTGGCGCTCAAGAACGTGCTGCAGGACTGCAAGGCGTTCGATCCGGGAGCTTTGGCCTTCATCAATCTCTGTCCCGAGTTTTGCGTGAGCACTCGCCAGGAATACGTCGCCTACGCCGAATCCCTGGCCAACGATCCCAACCCGGCACGGCGGCCCGATGTGGTCTCGTTCGACTACTACCCGTTCCGGCAATCCGGAATGGTCGCGACGTATTTCGACAATCTCTCGATCTTGCGGCAAGTCGCGGGTGATCGCCCGCTTTGGGCGCACCCTCTCTCGAGCGGTCTCGCGGACAACCTCGATCCCACCGCATCGCAGATCCGGTTCATGACCAATTGCCCCGTCGCCTACGGCGCGAAGGGGCTCATTTACTTCATGTTCAACACCAGCATCCCGCACCCGAATCCATCGGACTTCCGCAGCGGGATCGTGACCAACTGCGACACGGTGACCCCTCTCTATGACGTGGTGAAGAACATCAACGACTACTTGGTGCAGGTCGTCGCTCCCGTCGTCATGTCGAGCCGTTTGCTGGGGACGTATCACGTGGCCCAGTTTCCGGCTGGACAGATCATCCCCTCCGCCGAGATCCTCGGTGCCGGGCGCGCGGGCGTGATCGCCAGGCTCTCCGGGGCGGAAATCCTGTGCGGCGTGTTCGATTCGCCTGGTGGCACCTATGTTTGGCTGGTGAACAAAGACATCAAGAACACGAAGACGGCAGGCCTGTGGCTCACCGGAAACCGCGCCGGAAAGATCTCGATCGGACCGACCCAGATCCAGTACGCCGGCTCCACGTCGTACGGGCCCTGGCAGGCTGCGTACGACGCCTCCGGTCAGGTGACCAAGCTCGCCTCGGTGATGCTCGCGCCCGGCGAGGGAAGGATGATCCGCGTGGCGCGGTGAGCGTTTTCTACATGCAGGCCGCCTCGGACCCCGCCGGCTCGTAGGAGCAAGCGGGGTCTTCGGCGAGCGGATCGTGATGAATGGCGAAGGCGCGCGCTCGCGAGCCGCCACAGAGATCGCGGAACTCGCAGCGGCCGCAGCGCCCGTGGAACTCGCCGGCACGGATCGCCCGCAGCAACGGATGATTTCGATAGATGTCCACGATGCTCCGCTCGCGCACGTTGCCGAGCGAGACGGGTAGGAACCCCGCCGGCCAGACGTCCCCGTCGTGCGACACGAACACGATGCCCTTGCCGTCGCGCGTGCCCGCGGTCTGCGCGAAGGCCGCCCCGCGCGGCTCTCCCATGCGGGCGCGCCAGGCACCCGCCAAGCGCCGGTAGAGCGGGCCGAGATGGAAGTACGGGGCCGGATCGACGTCGAGCCCGGCTTCGCGACGCCAAGCGGATACGCGGCGGAAGAACGGCGCCTCCACGGTGCGCACGACGAGCCCGTAGCGGGAGACGTCGAACAGGAAGTGCGACACGTCCTCGCCCTCTTGTGGCGAGATCACGTGCACGGCCGCGCCTCGCCCCACGGGAATCAGGAAGAACACTTCCCAGATGTGAACGCCGACCTCATGCAGCAGGGCCGCGATCTCGGGCAGCTCCTCCACGTTCTCGCGCATCACGGTCGTGTTGACCTGCACCTTGAAGCCCATGCGGACCAGAAGCTCGAGCGCGGCTCGCGTCTGTGCGAAATGATCGTCCACCTGGCGTACGCCTTCGTGCGTGCGCGCGCAGGCGCCATCGAGGCTGATCGAGAGGGAGCGGATGCCGAGGTCGAGCGCGCGCTGGAGGCGCTCTTCATCAAGGAGCGGGGTGACAGCCGGCGAGAGCGCCACCGGCAGGCCCAAGCCACGGGCTTCGGCCGCGAGCTCGAACAGATCCGGCCGCATGAACGGATCGCCGCCGGTGAGAACGAGGATCAACGAGCGAGTCTGGAACGACGCCAGATCGTGGATGAGTCGCACGCCTTCTTGGGTCGAAAGCTGCCCCGGAAGCGCGTAGGGCATGGCGGTGGCGCGGCAATGGCGGCAAGCCAGACGGCAAGCCTTGGTGGTTTCCCAGAAGGCGAGGATGGGAGCGGCATTCAGGTCCATGGCGCGGCTCCTTTTCTTGTGATCCCATCCTACGCCGGTTGGGGGCCGGCGGACGGAGCGGGCGCTGCCGCATTTTCGCGCGGTGCTATTCTCCGCCGGGGGGCAAGCGTCGGAGGAAACGTGTTCGTCATTCACTTCGAGCATCGGGGAGAGCCGCTCGCGCCGACCGGCGTGTTCCTTCGCCGGCTCGCCAATCAAGGCGGGGTCACTCTCATTCTGATCGCCATTTGCTGGGTCGTGGGAGCCATCGGCTACCACGTGATCGCGGGCATCCCGACGTGGCTCGACTCGTTCTACAACGCGGCCATGATCCTGGGCGGCATGGGGCCGGTCTCCGAGATCCACTCCACGGCGGGGAAGATCTTCGCCTCGTTCTACGCTCTCTTCAGTGGGGTGTTCCTGATCGCGAGCGTCGGCTACTTCCTCACGCCGGTGCTTCATCGGCTGGTGCATCGCTTCCATCTGGAGGAAGAGATGTAGCTTGGAGTGCGATCAAGCGCCGGGTCAGCGACTCCGGCAGCGGCTGAGCGAGGAGCTGTTGCAACGCCTCGGCGTCGGGACCGTTCTCTTCGACATAAGAGAAGAGCAACTCGGCGCGCTCGCGCCGCTGGGGCACGCCCTCGTATTCCCCCATGAGCCAGTAAGCCACCGCCCAGCACTCGGGGCTCGCGGTCGCGACACCGTGCCAGGTTCCACGCGCCAGTGTCGGAATGCGCAGCACCGGCCCTTCGACGGCGAAGGCGAAGTTCACGATCACCTCGGTGCTCTCGCCCGGCAGCATCACCTTGTGGTCGGCATGGATTCCCGAGTTGCCCGCCAGCTCCTGCGGCAGGTCGGCGAAGAGCGCGGCGATGGCGGCCACGTCGCCTTCGGCCGTGAGGTCCCAGTCGCGCACGTGGTCGACGAGCCCTAGCGACGCGAGGAGCCCGCTCCCGCCCAGGGCGCAGGTCACTCCCGCGGCGGCCAGACGGTCGAAGACCTTTTGCAGAGATTCGAGCGGAGGGGTTTCCACGGCAGCGCAGCATAGCGTTTTCTCGGAACTGGCGCCGAGGGCGGCGGGCGCGATACTTTGGCCGCCGTGAAACCCCTGGACGGCATTTTCGTTCTCGATCTGGCGCGGATTCTGGCGGGCCCCTACTGCACCATGACGCTGGGGGATCTGGGGGCGCGCGTGATCAAGATCGAAGAGCCCCAGAAGGGCGACGACACGCGCGGCTGGGGCCCACCTTTCTGGAACGGGGAGAGCGCCTACTACCTCGCCGTCAATCGCAACAAGGAGAGCGTCACCCTCCATCTCAAGCACGAGCGCGGACGCGAGGTCCTGTGGAAGCTCCTCGAGCGCGCCGACGTGCTGATCGAGAACTTCCGTCCGGGAACGCTCGCCGGGCTTGGCTTCGACTGGGAGACGCTGCACGCGCGCCACCCGCGTCTTGTCTATTGCTCGATCTCGGGCTACGGACAGACCGGCCCGGAGCGCGACCGGCCCGGCTACGATCTCATCGCCCAGGGCGAGGGCGGCGTGATGAGCGTGACCGGCGAAGCGGGCGGTCCTCCCTTCAAGGCCGGCGTGTCGCAGGCCGACATCGTGGCCGGCATGTGGAGCCTGATCGGCGTCCTCGCCGCGCTGCACGCGCGCGAGAAGACCGGCGTCGGCCAGCGCGTCGACGCTTCGCTCCTCGAGGGTCAGCTCGGTCTCCTCACCTATCACGCGCTCAACTATTGGGCGAGCGGCCGCGAGCCCGAGCGGCTCGGCAACCATCATCCCAATCTCACGCCCTATGGCGCGTACCACGCCTCCGACGGCTGGCTCACCATCGGCGTCGGCTCGGAGTCGTTGTGGGCGCGCTTCGTCGAGGTGATCGAAGCGCCCGAGCTGGCGCGCCGCCCCGAATTCCTGAAGGTCGCCGACCGCGTCGCGCATCGTGATCGGCTCGATCGCGAGCTGGCCCCGCGGCTCCTCCGGCGTACGGTGGCCGAGTGGCTCGAGCGGCTCGGCGCGGCCGGGATTCCTTGCGGGCGCGTGCGCACGGTGCCCGAAGCGCTCGCCGCCGAGCAGGTGCGCGCGCGTGGCGCGGTCGTCGATCTGCCGCATCCCGCGATTCCCGATCTCAAAGTGATCAATCTTCCCTTCAAGCTCTCGGAAACACCGGGTTCGCCGAGCCTGCCGCCGCCGCGTCTGGGCGAGCACACGGAGCGCGTGCTGACCGAGCTGGGCTACGACACGGCGTCGATTCGCGCGCTGGCGCAGGCCGGAGTCATCTAGCGTGACCGCCTCGCGGCGCCCGCTCTTCGCCTGGGCGAGCGATCACTTCCCGGTCCGCTTGCCGCTCGGACATCCCTTCCCCATGGCCAAGTACGCCGCGCTCCGCAAGCGCCTGCTCGAGGACGGCGTCCTCGCGCCCGACGAGATCCATCATTCGGAGCTGGCGCCGCTCGAGTGGATCACGCGCGTCCACGATGCCGGCTATGTCGAGCGCGCAGTGGCCGGACGTCTCGAGGAGAGCGAGGTGCGCCGGCTCGGTTTCCCGTGGTCGAGCGCCATGGTCGATCGCGCCCGTGCCTCGGTGTACGGCACGGTGATGGCCGCCGCGGCGGCGCTCGAGCAGGGCGTGGCGGGAAACCTCGCGGGCGGCACGCATCACGCGTTTCGTGATCGCGGCGAGGGCTATTGCTTGTTCAACGATCTGGCTGTGGCGATCGCGGTCTTGCGCAGCGAGGGAGCGGCTCAGCGTCCTTTCATCGTCGATCTCGACGTGCACCAGGGAAACGGCACCGCGTCGATCTTCGCCGAAGACCCCTCGGTGTTCACCTTCTCCGCGCACGGGGTGGGCAATTATCCGGCGCACAAGGAGCGAAGCACGGTCGACATCGAGCTGCCCGACGGCTGTGAGGATGCGGCCTATCTGGACACGATCGAGCGCTTCCTGCCGGCCGCCCTGGCCGAGCACCGCCCCGACCTCGTGCTCTATCAGGCGGGCGTCGATCCTCTGGCCGAAGATCGACTCGGACGCCTGGCGCTCACCCGCGACGGGCTCGCGCGGCGCGACGAGCTGGTTTTCCAGGCCATCGAGGAGGCCGGCGCTCCCGTCGTCCTGACCCTGGGGGGCGGCTATGCAGAGCCGCTCGAGGCCACGATCGAGGCGCACGTGAACGTGTGGCGCGCCGCCCGGCGCGCCCGCGATCGCCGCCGCGAGCGGGCTGTTTCGTGAGCCAAGAGCCGCACGGCATCCGCCGTTTTCTCGGCCACGCCATCTGGATCGGGCTCGCGGGAGGAATCGGCAGCGGGCTGTTCGGCGTGGGCGGCGGGGTCATTCTCGTGCCCCTGCTCACGCGCTTCCTCGGGCTCACGCAACAGGAATCGCACGGCACGGCGCTCGCGGTCGCGCTCTTCACCGCCCCGGCCGCCCTCATTCAGTACGCGCGCACCGGGCACGTCGACGTCCTGTGGTCCGTGACCCTCGCCCTCGGCAGCGTGATCGGAGCACCCCTCGGCGCGCGTTGGGCGCACGCCACGCCCGAGAAAAGCCTGCGGCGCGCGTTCGGCATTCTTCTGTTGATCTTGGCCGTGCGGCTTTCGCTCACCCATTTGCCCGAAGGCAACGTGATGCCGTCCCAGGGTGCTTGGGCCACGGTGGCGCGCATCGCTCTGGGCTGGGTCATCGGCGTGGCCAGCGGCTATTTCGGTGTGGGCGGCGGCGTGATCCTCGTGCCGACGCTCGTCCTCCTCGCCGGCTTGAAGCAGGTGGAGGCGCAGGGCATCTCGCTGCTCTTCGTCATTCCCACCGCCGCTTCGGGAAGCTGGAAGCACAAGAAGCTCGGCAACGTGCGCTTCGATCAGGTCC
>DATFWU010000039.1:0-25009 GCA_035259005.1 Candidatus Eiseniibacteriota bacterium | reverse complement strand
GCGGTCTCTCCGGTTTCACTAAGCGCGCCGAAAGCGAATACGATCCATTCGGCGCCGCGCACGCGGCGACGTCGATTTCCGCCGCGTTGGGTTTCGCCGTCGCGCGCGATCGCGATAAGCGCGACAATCATGTCGTCGCTGTGATCGGTGACGGCTCGATGAGCGCGGGCATGGCGTATGAGGCGATGAACAACGCCGCCGCCGCCACCAAGCGTCTGATCGTCATCCTGAACGACAACGACATGTCGATCGCACCGGCGGTCGGCGCGATGAGCGCCTATCTGTCGCGGCTGTTATCGTCAAAATCCTTCATGTCGCTGCGCCATATCGCCAAAGAAGTGGTGCGGCATTTTCCGAAGCCGCTGGAGGACGCGGCGCGGCGCGCCGAGGAATATGCGCGCGGTTTCGTCACCGGCGGAACGTTGTTCGAGGAATTGGGCTTTTATTATGTCGGCCCGATCGACGGCCATAACCTCGACCATCTGCTGCCGGTGTTGAAGAACGTTCGCGACAGCCGCGAGCCGGGGCCGGTTCTCATCCATTGTGTCACTCACAAGGGCCACGGCTATCCGCCAGCCGAGAATTCGGAAGACAAATGGCATTCCGTTGCCAAGTTCGACATAGTCTCGGGCGCTCAGGTCAAGAGCAAATCGACCGCGCCCTCCTACACCTCGGTCTTTGCCAAATCATTGATCAAGGAAGCTGAGGCCGACGATCGCGTCGTGGCCATCACGGCGGCAATGCCGTCGGGCACGGGCCTCAACCTGTTCGGCGAGAAATTTCCGAGGCGCTGCTTCGATGTGGGCATCGCGGAGCAGCATGCGGTGACCTTCGCCGCCGGGCTTGCCGCCGAGGGCATGAAGCCGTTCGCCGCGATCTACTCGACCTTCCTGCAGCGGGCCTACGACCAGATCATCCACGACGTCGCCCTCCAGGGCTTGCACGTTGTCTTCTGCGTCGATCGCGCGGGATTGGTGGGGGAGGACGGCGCCACCCATCATGGTGTCTTCGACATCGGCTATTTCAGGCAGATCCCGGGCATCGTCATCATGCAACCCCGCGATGAAAACGAGCTGGGCCACATGATGGCCACGGCAGTCGCGCATCACGAAGGGCCGGTCGTCGTCCGTTACCCACGCGCACCGATTACCGGGGTTGCCCGCGTGCCCCCGAAGGTCCTCGAGATCGGCAAAGGCGAACTGCTGCGCCACGGCAAGGACGTCGCGATCATCGCTCTTGGCACCATGGTGCAGCCGGCTCTCGACGCCGCCACCGAGCTCGCGAAGGACGGGATCGACGCCTCGGTGTTCGACGCCCGCTTCGTGCATCCCATCGACACCGACTCGATCACCGACCTCGCCAAGAAGTGCGGCCGCCTGGTCACGGTCGAGGAGCACCAAGTTGCCGCAGGGTTCGGTTCAGCGGTAGCCGAGGCGCTCGAAGCCTCCGGCGCGCCCACGGTGCCGATGCGCCGCATCGGCCTGCCGCATGAGTTCGTCCACCACGGCACGCGCGCGCAGCTCCTCGAGCTGGTCGGCCTCACCCCCGCATGCATCGCCACCGAGGTGAAGGCGTTCCTGACCTCGGAACAGCCCCAATACTCATGAGAGTCACCGGCCGCCCATGACCCGCAGCGCTCGCTCCCGGCGCGTCCTTTTCTTCCTACATCCCGAGAGACCTGAGCTGGCGAAGCGTCTGCGGCCCCTGCTGTCTTCGCTGGCACGCGCCGGCTTTGGTCCTGAAGTGCTGCCGGCCACGCCGGAGTCGGATCTGGCGGGGATGGTGCGGCGAATCAAGCCCAAGCTGGTCGTTTCGATTGGCGGCGACGGAACGATCCTGGCGGCAGCCCGAGCGCTGGTTGGGACTTCCTACCCCTTGCTACCGGTGAATCTGGGCGGGCTCGGCTATCTCGCAAGCGCTGAGGGTAAAGATGTCGGGCGCGCCGTCCGCGCCGCTCTGCGTGGCGAAGGAGTGCGCGACTCTCGTCGGCTCATGTCAGTCGACATCTCGCGCAGCGACCGCGCCTTTCGCCGCCTCGGAACCGCGGTCAATGACGCGACGATCCGACAGGGTCCAACCTTCCGGGCTTTGCGTGCCGAACTAGAATTGGATGGGAACCCTCTCGGGATGTTGCTCGCCGACGGCCTGGTCGTCGCGACCGCGACAGGATCTACGGCTTACTCACTCTCCGCCGGGGGACCGGTGCTCCTGCCCGGCGTGGATGCCCTCGTCGCCACTCCCGTGTGCCCACATACCTTGGCCAGCCGATCCCTCGTATTTGGAGAGCAGCAATCCTTGTTGGCGCGAATCGTGTCCAGAGACGAAGGCACCACTCTGAGCTTGGACGGCACCGCGGGATTGGCCCTTGCTCGGGGCGACGCGGTCCGCTTCTCATTGAGCTCCGATCGCGTCACTTTCCTGCGCTTGTCACATGACCGAGGACTGGGCGCGCTCCGCAGCAAGCTGGGCTGGCAGGGTTCGCCCGAGAGTAGAAGCCCGTAGGGGATTTCTCATTTCGGCAACGTATCGGCTTCACCGAACAGCCCAATCACTTCTAGACGAGCCGCCCCTCGAACGCGTAACATACGTCGTCTTTGGGCCGACCTGATTGCCCTATCGGGCGGCCGGGGCGGGAACATCGCAGAGGTTAGCCTTGGGAACATCGCGCACCGATTCCCGGTGGGGACAGGTTGCTGCTTTCGTGGGCGCCGCCCTCGTGCTTGCCGTTTCTTACCATTTCGCGGTCTCAGAGACCGCGCCACCGAGCCGGATCATCTACCGGTCGCCTGTGCCAGGGGCGAGGCTCGTGAGGGCCGAGACCGGCCTCATCCTACGCTTCGACAAAGCACCCGGCGTGTCGCCCTCCGGGTGGGAAGCCGCCATCACCGTGACAGGATCGAAAAGTGGCTCCCATCCTGTCCGCGCTGTGATTGCGGACGAGGGGCGGACGATCCTCTTTCGGCCCTGGCAGCCCTTCCTGTGGGGGGAAGACGTCGAGGCGCGCGTAGCTCCGACCGCGTGGCTCCCGGATGGGGAGCGGCTCACCTTCACCACCGCCGCTGCGCCGCCACCGCCGACTCGACTCGACCGGAATACGCTCTTTGGCGGCGTCATCCCTCAGGACACGATTCCCGACCAGCCACCTGACTCCACTCCCCTTCCAGAGATTGCCTCCACCTTCTTCGGCAAGACGGCGCGCGGGAAGCTCTTCCTCAGCAACTTCTCTTCGAGCGGGCCGGGCCATCCCTTCCTCTTGATCCTCGACAACATGAACAAAGTCTTCTTCCAGCGGGAAATGCCCGGCTCGTGCGACGACTTCAAGGTACAGCCGAACGGGCTGCTCACGTACTTCGACTCGGTCCCGAGGAAGTTCTACGCGCTCGACACCACCTATGCGGTGGTCGACAGCTTCGCGACCGGCAACGGCTACTCCACCGACATTCACGATCTGCGGCTCCTGCCCAACGGCCACGCGCTGCTCATGAGCTACGATCCCGAGAAGGTGGACATGAGCACCGTCGTGCCCGGCGGCAACCCGAACGCCACGGTGACCGGGCTCATCATTCAGGAGCTCGACGAGCAGAAGAACGTCGTCTTCGAGTGGCGCAGCTGGGACCACTTCAAGATCACCGACGCCACGCACATGGATTTCACGACGACGGGGATCGACTACGTCCACGGCAACGCGCTCGAGGTGGACGGCGACGGCAATATTCTGCTCTCGTGCCGGCACATGGACGAGATCACCAAGATCGACCGCCAGACGGGGGAGATCATCTGGCGCTGGGGAGGCAACAACAACCAGTTCACTCTGCTCGGCGACACCCTGTGGTTCTCGCATCAGCACGCGATCCGCTTGCTCAGCAATGGTCACTACACACTCTTCGATAACGGGAACTTCCACAGTCCGCCGTTCTCGCGCGCGGCGGAGTACGTGCTCGATCAGAACAAGAGGACGGCAACTCTCGTGTGGCAATACCGCAACGTGCCCGACATCTACGGCAATGCGACGGGCTACGTGCAGCGCCTCTACAACGGCAACACGCTGATTTGTTGGGGCACCACGCATCCCAACATCACCGAGGTGACGGCCAGCGGCCAGAAGGTGATGGAGGTTTCGCTTCCCTCGAATCAGTACACGTACCGAGCCTATCGCCAGGCCTGGCTGGCTCGGTCGCGAAGAGTGAACACGGGGCCGCTCACGCTCTTGAGCCTGGCCGCCGCGAAGCCGAATCCGTTCCGCGACGTGACCGAGATGGTGGCCACCTTGTCCCGATCGGGTTCGGTTACGGCGATCGTCTTCGACGCAAGCGGTCGGGAGATTCACAACGTCGTGCAAACGCTGAGGGACTCCCCACGGGTCTACCGGGTCCAGGTGAATTTGGCCGGCCGGCCGTCAGGCGTGTACTTCTGTCGGGTCCTCACCCCAGCGGGAGGGCAGTCGCAGAGGATCGTCCACGTGGAGTGAGCGGATCGAGAATCGATCTCCTGATCTGATTCAGGCGATCGAGGGCTTTCCCGGCCAGCTGGCGAAGCCAGTCTTGGTCGGCGATCCGCATCGCGTGGATGCACTTGCGCTCACTGGTCTCCAAAGCGCCCGGGCAAGTCTCCTCGATCTGCCTCATCCGATGAGGCACGTCGCCGGCCTTGGAGGACTGTTCGAGCTTTCTCATCACTTGCAGAGGCATGAGCAAGAGCCCGTTGGCGACGGCTAGCTCGAACATCGCATCCTCGCTGTCCGCGGATCCGTTCCACGCGCGGGTGCGGTCACGAAGATCGGCCATGAGCGGACCCGGGTCGCCGGGGAACCACTCCATGCAGGCGAGGCCCAACACGTAGTCGTAGAGAACCCAGCACTTCTGCTGCTCCTCTCCGTCCACGCCTTCCCTTTTCATTTGCCCGAGAAGGGCCGCCGCTTCCTTGTACCCGTCCAGGAAGCGGAGGCGGTCGTCAGCCGCGCGGGCTTCCACGAGATCGATGAGGGCTGGCCTCATGGTCTCCCGATAGAACGCCTCGGTTTCGAGCGCGGCCAGCTCGCGACGCGCAAGCTCCAGCTCTCTTGTGGTCTCCTCGAGCTGCGTCGAGAGCGAATTCATGTAGTTGGCGCGATCACTGGCAATCTCCGCCAGCCGAGAAAGGGGAGCCCGCATGTCGATGCGCAGGTCTTCGATGCGTAGCTTGTGCTTCCCCTTGCCAAACCGGGGAGTACGAGCCTCGAGGCCGATGATCTCCTCCTCGAGGGCGCGCTTTCGGATCTCGAGGACACGCGTCTCTTCCGCGCGATAGAGGGAAGGTTCCTCTTGCATCTCTTCTTGCAATTCGGACGCTTTGGATTCGAGATCTCGAACGGCTTGCCGGAGGTTCTCGACCGAATCTCGGAGCTCGATGGCGGTGGCAGTCATGATGGCCTCCTTGCACTTCGCGGATCATTCGCACGCTGTCTCCCGCGCGAACACCCTGTCCCGTATTCAGAACGCGACGACGAACGCTTGCCCGTTTCCTTAGCAAGCGCAGAGTCAAGGAACCATCGCAATGCGAAAATCAGAAGAGAGGCTGTCGGCAGGAGATAGAAACGGGGAAAACGAAGTGGACTGCTTGAGGTACTTGGACTATCGCGGATTCGCCGCCGCCCAGGCGTCGATGAACTGATCGACCGCGTCACGCACGTTTCCACGCACCAGATCGACGTGGTCGGTCGCGACCTTGCCCATGATGCCGCGCGACTGCCACACGGAGCCCAGGGTGAACGTCGAGGGCTCGCGCTCGAGGAAGACGGCGTCCATCAACTCGACGTCGATCGAATAGAGGGCCAGGCGCACTTCCGGTTGCACGAAGGCGCCCACTCTCAAGTAGAGGCAGGGAACGGGCGTTGGGTTCGACTCGGCCTCGGCTTCCGTCTGGACGTGAAGGCCGGCCGCCCGCAGCCGGCGCACCGTGTCGCGCCGATACTCCTCGGGCGAGAAGCCCACCTGCATCGCCGTCGGGTCCATGCTCTCGGTGAGAACCTCGACCGTGTGCACGCCACGCAGCACGTTCTGGTCGACCGCGGGAGAAGGCGCGAGGGCGAGGAGAATCAGGGGGACGAAGAGCGCGTTCACGGCACCGGCACCGGCTTGGGCGAGCGAGCGAACACGCGCGTCACCCGCACCTTGGTCTTGTTCACGAACACGGCACCCTGACGCGTCACCAAGGGGAAGAAGTCCTCGGGCAGATTCAGATAATCCGAAGCTCGGTTGAGGTGCTCCGGCAGCTCCACCAGCAAGTTGCCTTCGAGCTTGATGCCGTCGTCCAGCTCGACCAGCACGTGCTCTTCGCGCGTGACCGCGATCAGACGCGAGCGCACGAATTGCGGCTCGACCTCGGCTCCGATCGTGACGTGCGAGATGTTCATGCGCGTCAGCAGCAACATGGCGCCGTCTTCGTGACGATGGAAGGGCAAGACCCGCACCTCGGAGTTCAGCAAGTCGTGCAGGTTCTCGGGCCCTTCGTGCCAGTTGGCGACGGGGGACAAGCAGAAGAAACCCACGTGGGGGGGCCGCGCCGACTCGGCCGCGCGCACTGGAATGCGGATCTTCTCGACGTAGTTGGGCATGGGGCGGGCAACCTCCTCGTCTCCTCGGGTATCGGTCCCTCCAAGCCCTCGGTTTAGCAGAGAGTTGGGGTCTGTCCGCTAGACACCCTCGGTTGGCAAATCGCACTCCAGTTCGAGCCCGACTCTTCCGATGACTATAGGCGGGGGCCACCCGGGAAAGCCCCCCACCACCTCAACCGCGCGCGGACTTCCATGGCCCGTCTCGACGCCATCTTGCGTCTCGTCCAGGAGCAGGGTGCCTCCGATCTGCACATGACGACCGGAGCTCCGCCCATGGTCCGCATCAACGGCGAGATCACGCCGATTCCGTACGAGGAGCTGACTCGTGAGATCAACGAGATGCTCCTCTACGAGATCATGGATCCCGCGACGCGCGCGCGCTTCGAAGAGAACAAGGACGTCGACTTCTCCTACGAAGTCCCGGGCGTCATCCGCGTGCGCTGCAACATCTACGAGCAGTCGAAGGGCGTGGCCGGCGCCTTCCGTATCCTGCCGAGCCGCATCCCCACCGTCGACGAGCTGTTGCTTCCCGAGATGCTCCTCCACCTGACCGACGTGCCGCGCGGTCTGGTGCTCGTCACCGGTCCTCCCGGCACCGGCAAGTCGAGCACCCTGGCTGCTCTCCTCGATCACCTCAATTGCACGAAGCGCAAGCACATCGTCACGATCGAGGACCCGATCGAGTTCAAGCACCAGAACAAGCTCTCCCTGGTGACGCAGCGCGAGGTGGGCCGCAACACGCCTTCGTTCGCGCAGGCCTTGCGCGCCGTGCTACGCGAGGACCCGGACGTGATCATGGTGGGGGAGATGCGCGACGCCGAAACCATTCTCCTGGCGCTCTCCGCCGCCGCCACCGGCCAGCTCGTGTTCGGCACCGTGCACACGATGAGCGCCATCCAGGCGGTGGATCGCGTGCTCGACTCGTTCGACGGCGAGCGCCAGGCACAGGTGCGGCTCATGCTCGCCGAGTCCTTGCGCGGCGTGATCGCCCAGCGCCTGCTCCGCCGCATCGACGGCATCGGACGTGCCCTCGCTCTGGAAGTCTTGCTGGGCACGCCATCCGTCGCGGCCGTGATCCGCGAGCGCAAGACCTTCCAGCTGCCCACGGTGATGACCACCGGCAAGCGCGAGGGCATGCGCTCGATGGACGACGCGGTGTACACGCTGCTTCGCGAAGGCGTGATCGACTTCGCCGAGGCTTCGGTGCACGTCATCAACCGCGAAGGTCTCGACGGCTACGGCGAGTCCCATGACGGGCCCTCGCACCGGGAAGCCGCGTGAGCACCTCGACCTTGGCATCGCTCTCGGGAGAGCTGGGACTCATCGGCTTGTTCGACCTGAGCCAGCTCCTGCTCTTGAACGGCGCCACCGGGCGGCTCGTCATCCAGCAGGGCCAGCGCCGCGCGTTTCTCATCTACGAGCAAGGCCGCATCGTGAACGCCGTCGATGACGAGAAGCGCGAGGGCGAGAACGCTGCGTACGAGATCTTTTCGTGGAAGGCGGGTCGGTTCGAGTTCCGCCCCGAGCGTCCGGGCTCGCCGCGGCGCATCGACGTGACGACCGAAGCCTTGATGCTCGAGGCCGCGCGACGCATCGACGAGTCGGGCGACGCGCCCGAAGCCGAGGGCTCCGAGGAAGAGCGGCTCTTGAATCGCCGCGGCGCCATGGAAGAGCTGCGCGATGTCTTCCATCGCCTGGCGCGCGAGGCCAAGCGCGTCGGCTTGGCGGCCACCGAGCCCGCCGACATTCTGCTCGAGGAGCTGCGCGACGTGGACGACCGGCTCTACTGCCGTCGCGGGCGTGCCGCGCGCATCTTCCACGATGGCACGTGGCTCACGGCGGGGGAGCTGTTGCGCGGCCAGCAGACCTACGAGGACCTGCGTGCACGGCTCATCGGCGACAAGATGGCCAACGGAACGTCGCGCGGGGCCACGCAGTTCGTGACCATGGAAGATGGACGCCAGGTGGCCGTGACGCAGGTCGGCGAAGGGGCGGATGAAGCCTTGTGGGTGCGCTTGCTCTCTTTGCCCGCACCCGATCCTTCGCTGCTCGACGGGCCGTGGGAGCGCCTGCACCCGATTGTCGACTTGCCGCAGGGCGTGGTGCTGGCGGCGGGGCCGACGCCCGAGGCGGTCGAGCGGCTGCTGCATGCTTTGGTTGCGTTGGTCGAGCGGCGGCGCGCCGGCACGGTGTTGCTGGTCACGCGTGCCTCGGTGTACGCGCACGATGCCACGGAAGGGTTGGTCTTGCAGGCCGATCCTTCGCGGGCGCTCGAGGTGTTGTTGGCGATTCAACCGGGTGTCTTGGCCTTCGAGCCCTCGGCGCACGATGTCGAGACGGCGCGCCAAGGGTTGCGCGCGACTCCCTTGATCCTGTTCGGCGTCGTGTGCCCGGATCCCGAGAGCGCCGCCGGAACCTGGCTCAGCGGCTTCACCGGCGACGACCGCGAGTCGGCCATGGCCGTCATGCGCTCGCGGCCGGGGGCCGTCGTTTACAGCAACGGCGTGCCCATGGGCCAGGAGCGCATCCCCTTCAGTGCCGAGATGTTCCTGCCGGAAGATTCCACGCTGTCTGCCACGCCGAGGCGACGGGCTTCCTAGCGATGGTCTAATGGCCGCGGTGTAGGACTTCGCCCTACATCGATTCGAGACACCGCCTCGCACAACACAAATTCCCTACGATTTCTCTCGATGCGATCGTTGTGCCGGTCGCGCGCCGCGCTCTACGCTCTTGGCGCAGGCCGCAGAAACGGATCGCACATGGAGCTTCTCGAAGCAAGCGCAGCCCACGCGCCGGCCGAGCCGTTCGTACGCGCCGAGGCACCGCGCGCCAACCCGTCGCTGGCGCGTAAGGTGCCTCCGCGCGTCGTGCCCCTGCCCAGCGAGCGATCTCGCTCGGTTCTCGCGCCCATTGGCCTGTCGATCTTCGTGCTCGTCTTGGTCGGCACGGCCGATTACCTCACCGGCCACGAGATTCTGTTCTCCACCTTCTATTTGGTGCCGGTCGCGATCGCGGCCTGGTACGTGGGGAGCGGATTTGCGTCGGCGATCGCGATCGCCAGCGTGGGCGTGTGGCTGATCGGTGATCGCGCGGCGGGTGCGGCCTACTCGCATCCCTTCGTCGAGGTATGGAACTTCATCATCACGCTGGCTTTCTATTTCGTGGTGGTGGGTCTGATCCGGCGCCTGCGCGCCATGCAGAACGATCTCGAAGATCGGGTGCGGCTGCGCACCGCGGCCTTGACCGAGGAGATGGCCGAGCGCCAGCGCCTCGAGGTGCAGATCCTCGACATCGGGGAGCGTGAGCGCGAGCGCATCGGGCGCGACCTGCACGACAGTTTGGGTCAAATCCTGACGGGGACGGCGCTCACCGGGCAGGTCCTGCAGGAGAAGCTCGGGGCGCACGGGCTGCCCGAAGCGGCCGAGGCAGGCCGGCTCGTGTCGCTCGTGGAAGAGGCCATCGAGTTCACGCGCGGTTTGGCGCGCGGCCTCGATCCGTTCGACGTCGAGGGCGGCGGCATTGCGGAGGCCCTCGACGAATTGGTGTCGCGCACCAACGCGCTCTCGGACGTGCACTGTCTCTTCCAGTCGGTGGGGGAGCTTTCCGTGTTGGATCGCACGACCGCGACGCACCTCTATCGCATCGCTCAGGAAGCCATGACGAATGCACTGAAACACGGACACCCGAGCACGATCCTGGTGCGCCTCGACCGCCATGATCGGAACGTGCGGCTCACCGTGCTGGACAACGGCCGCGGCATTCCCGACTCGCCCCAGCGCAAGGCCGGGCTCGGCATGCGCATCATGGCCCACCGGGCAGCGATGATCGGGGCGACGCTGTCGGTGTGGCGTGGCCCGAAGGGGCAGACGACCGTCGAGTGCGTCCTGCCGCAGCCGTCATGAGCCAGACCCGCGTCTATGTCGTCGACGATCACCCGCTGGTGCGCGAATCGCTCACCAGCTTGATCGAGCGTCAGACCGATCTCCTGGTGTGTGGCGAGGCCGACACGCCGGCTTCGGCCCTGGCGGGAATCGCCGAGACAGAGCCCGACGTGGCCATCGTCGATCTGTCGTTGGACTCGCAGAGCGGCCTCGATCTCATCCGTCAGCTCAAGATCTCTCATCCCAACGTGGCCGTGCTGGTGTTGTCGATGCACGACGAGACATTGTTCGCCGAGCGCGTGCTGCGGGCGGGAGCGCGTGGCTACATCATGAAGCGGGAGGCGAGCGGCAAGGTGATTCTCGCCATCCGGCGGGTGCGGGCGGGCGGAATCTCGGTGAGCGAGAGGATCAGCGAGACGCTCACCGAGAAGCTCTTCCACGCCCCCACGGCGACATCTCCGTCGCCCATCGAGTCGCTCAGCGACCGCGAGCTGCAGGTGTTCCGCTTGGTGGGCGAGGGGCGGAGCACGCGGCAGATCGCGGCTTCGTTGCATCTGAGCGCCAAGACGGTGCAGGCGTATTACGCGCGTATCAAGGAGAAGCTCGGTGCCGGCTCGGCGCTCGAGCTGTTGCGCGAGGCAATTCGCTGGACCGAGCCGAGCGATTCGCCGGCCGCGGCTGGATCTGTGCCGTCCGTCGCGCCGCGCTCTGGCTCGTCCGAACCCGATTCGTAGGACCTGGCCGGACCCAAGAAAGCGGCGACGCCTTACAGACGGCGATCGCTCGCGGCAGGAGGCTCTTGCCACGTGGCCGCCCGCTCGCCCGTGATGGGACTCACGGCGCGCGAGGCGGCCACTGGGCCGGGAAGGGAATGCGACTACGAAATCGGAAACGCGAGTCTTGTTTGGAGACCCGGACGGCGGGGTCGTCCCGCCGCTACACGCGAGCGCGGGCGGGCGAGGCAGACCAGAGCGCTGCTGCACACGCTCGCCCGGCACGATGTAAGTAGCGGCGGCCCCGCCGATTCGATGAGGAACCTGTTCGCCCTGCGTTGACCCACCCCGCTTAGCCCCCGTAAACTGAGCCTGCGCGCGGAAGGCGCCGGAACGCGTTCTCCGCGCGGGGTTTGGCCTTCCTCTCTCCTGCGAGGAGAACCTGTGTACCGCCCCAGCCTCGAGGAATTCCGCCGCCTGGCGCGCGGAGACCTCCTCGTCCCGGTCACGCGCGAGATCTTCTCCGACCTCGATACGCCCGTGTCCGCCTTCCTGAAGGTGGACGACGGGCGCTACGGATTTCTGCTCGAGAGCGTCGAGGGCGGGGAGAAGTGGGGGCGCTACTCGTTCTTGGGCAGTCGACCGGCGGCGGTGTTCCGGGCGCGCGACCGGCGGGTCGAGATCGAGCGCGACGGGCGGACCGAAGTGCAGGAGAACGTCGATCCGCTGGCTGTCCTCGAGCACGAATTGCTGCGGCGGCGTGCGGTGCCCATGCCGGGGCTGCCGCGCTTCACCGGCGGAGCGGTGGGCTACTTGGGATACGACGTGGTGCGCCACATCGAGCGCGTGCCGTCGTCGCATCCCGACGAGCTGGGCGTGCCGGACGCGGTGTTCCTGTTCTCCGACGTCGTCACCATCTTCGACAATCACACGCACACTTTGAAGGTCGTGACGCACGCGCGGGGCTGGGGTGATCCGGACAAAGAGTACGCCGCGGCGCGCGATCGCCTGGACGCCGAGGTGGACCGGCTGCTCGCGCCTTTGGCGGCGCGGCCTGCCTTGGTGAGCGCGCCGCCGCCCGAAGTGCAAGCCGTGTGGCCCGAGGCGGGCTTCGAGGCGGCGGTCGAGAAGGCGAAGGAATACATCCGGGCTGGCGACATCTTCCAAGTCGTGCTCGCGCACCGGCTCTCGGTGCCCATTCACTCGGCGCCGTTCGATGCCTACCGGGCACTACGCGTCGTGAATCCGTCTCCTTATATGTATTTCTTGCGGCTGGGAGACATGGCCTTGGCGGGCTCGTCGCCCGAGGTGCTGGTGCGCCACGAGGACGGCAACGTCGAGGTGCGGCCCATCGCCGGCACGCGCCCGCGTGGGGCTTCGGCCGACGAAGACGCGGCCCTGGAGCGCGAGCTGTCGGGCGACGAGAAGGAGCGCGCCGAGCACGTCATGCTGCTCGATCTCGGGCGCAACGACGTGGGTCGCGTGAGCCGCTATGGCTCGGTGCGCGTCACCGAGTCGTTCGTGATCGAGAGGTATTCTCAGGTCATGCACCTGGTGTCGAACGTGCGCGGACGGCTGCGGCCCGATTTGACGCCCATGCAAGTCGTGCGCGCGTGCTTCCCGGCCGGCACGGTGAGCGGAGCACCCAAGGTGCGCGCCATGGAGATCATCGACGAGCTGGAGCCGACGCGCCGCGGCGTGTACGCGGGTGCCGTGGGATACTTCGATCTGCACGGCAATCTCGATCTCGCGATCGCCATCCGTACTTTGCTGCTGAAGGGCGGGCGCGCGCATCTGGGCGTGGGCGCGGGCATCGTGTACGACTCGGTGCCGGAGCGCGAGTACGCCGAGACCATGAGCAAGGGGAAGGCATTGCTGCAGGCGCTCGAGCGCGCCGAGCTGGGGCTCGAGACGTCGGACGGGAGGCGGGCGTGATCGCCATCATCGATAACTACGATTCGTTTACCTACAACCTCGTGCAGGCGATCGGTGCTCTGGGCGGCGATCCGCGCGTCTATCGCAACGACGAGATCACGGCCGACGCTTTGGCGCGCGAAGCGCCGATCGAGGGCTTGGTGGTTTCACCGGGACCCAAGACACCGCGCGAGGCCGGCGTGTCCAACGACATGATCAAGCGCTTCGCCGGACAGGTGCCGGTCCTGGGCGTGTGTCTCGGACATCAGTGTCTGGGCTTCGTGTACGGCGGCGAGATCGTGCGCGCCGAGCGCATCCTGCACGGCAAGACGAGCCAGATCATTCATCAGGGGCGCGGCTTGTTCGCCGGGCTCGAGAATCCCTTTCCGGCCACGCGCTATCACTCGCTCTTGGTTCGGCGTGAGAGTCTGCCCCCAGCGCTCGAAGTCGTCGCCTGGACGGCCGAAGGCGAGATCATGGGACTCAAGCATCGCGAGCACGAGACCTGGGGCGTGCAATTCCATCCCGAGAGCATCCTGACCGAGCAGGGCCCGCGGCTCCTCCAGAATTTCCTCACTCTCTGCCGCTCGCGAGCCGCGGCCGCCGCGCGGTGATCCGCGAAGCCATCGTTCGCCTCGCCGACCGGCAAGATTTGTCGCCGGCCGATGCCAGCATGGTCATGGGCGAGATCCTGGCCGGCGAGGCCACGCCGGCGCAGATCGCCGCGTTCGCCGTCGCTCTGCGGATGAAAGGGGAGACGGACGAGGAAGTGGCGGCGTTGGCGCGCACCTTGCGCGAGCGGGCGCGGCCGTTTCCCTTGCCGGCGGGGGTGACGGGCGAGCATTTGCTCGACACGTGCGGCACGGGCGGCGACGGCTCGGGCACGTTCAACGTGTCGACGGCGGTGGCATTCGTGGCCGCGGGCGCTGGCGCGCGCGTAGCCAAGCATGGCAATCGCGCCGCCTCGAGCCGCGCCGGAAGCGCGGACTGCCTGGAGTCTTTGGGCGTTCATCTGGAGCTCGCCCCCGAGGAGGCATCGGCCTGTCTGGAACAGACAGGCGTCGTGTTCCTGTTCGCGCAGCACTATCACGCGGGCTACCGCCACGCCGCCTCGCCGCGCCGCGAGATCGGCGTGCGCACGGTGTTCAATGCTCTTGGACCGTTGGCCAATCCGGCGGGGGCGGGGCGGCAATTGGTCGGCGTGTTTGCGCCCGCGTGGGTGCCCCGGTTGGCGCGCGTGCTGGGTTTGCTGGGCGCGCGCTCCGCATGCGTCGTTCACTCCGAGGATGGCTGGGACGAGCTGTCCGTGTTCGCGCCGTCGCGCCTGGCGTGGTTCGAGGACGGGCGCGTGTGCGAGGAGACGGTGAACCCGGCAGCGTTCGGATTGGCCCACACCGAGCGCGAGAAGGCGATGGGCGGCGAGGCGGCGGAGAATGCCGCGCGCTTGCGGGCGTTATTGCGTGGGGACGAAAAGGGCGTGGCGCGCGATCTCGTGCTGCTCAATGCGGCGGCCGCGTTGCGCGTGGCTGGGCTGGCTTCCGACTGGGAGAGCGCCTTGGCGACGGCGCGCGAATCGCTGGATTCGGGCCGGGCTTTGGGGCGGCTCGAGGCGATGATCGCGTTTTGCCGAGGACGTAAGCAATGAGCGGCGTCCCCGACATCCTGGCGCGCATCGCCGAGGCCACGCTGCCACGGGTGGAGGAGCGGCGCGGGCGGCCGTTGCCGGCGCGGCCACGGGAGTTCGGGGCGGCGCGTTTGGGCCGGCTGGCGGCCGCGCTCAAGCGCCTGTCGCCTCAGGCGCCGCCGCGTTTCTTGTGCGAGCTCAAGCGGGCTTCGCCTTCGAAGGGTGTCTTGCGCGACGATTTCGATCCCGCGGCGATCGCGGGCGAGTACGCGCGGGCGGGCGCCGACGCTTTGTCGGTGCTCACCGAGCCCGAGTTTTTCTTGGGCTCGGGCGACTATCTGACGATCGCGCGACGCGTCTCCAAGCTCCCGTGCCTGGCCAAGGACTTCTTCCTCGATCCCTGGCAAATCGAGGAGGCGAAGGGGCTGGGCGCGGATGGCATCTTATTGATCGCGGCCATGCTGTCGGATGAGGCGCTCCGCGCCCTCCTCGATCGCGCGCGGGCCGAGGGCTTGGACGTCCTGGTCGAGGTGCATGACGACAACGAGCTCGATCGCGCCCTGCGTGCGGGAGCCGACTTGATCGGCGTCAATCATCGCGACCTGCACACCTTTCAGGTGGACGGAACGCTCACTGAGCGTCTGCGACCGCGCGTGCCGGAAGGCGTCACCCTGGTGAGCGAGAGCGGCATCTCGTCGGCCCAGGAGGCGATCGGGCTCGCGCGCGCGGGTGTGGATGCGCTCTTGATTGGCGAGCACTTCATGCGCGCCGAGCGGCCGGGGGAGGAGCTCTTCCGCTTGCGTCGTGCCTGCGAAAAGGCGCTTGCCGGCGCTCCCTCGGTGCAGGTGAAGATCTGCGGGCTCGGGCGGCCCGAAGACGCCCGCCACGCGGCCGCGGCGGGGGCGGATTATCTCGGCATCGTCTTGTGCGACGGGCCGCGCAAGAGGACGCTCGAAGAAGCGCAGGACATCATCGCCGCCGCGCGCGCCGAGAATCCGCACGTTCCGGTGATGGCCGTGGTGCGCGATCCCGATGCGACGTTGGCTCGGGCCGTGCTCGACGCCGGCTTCGACGGCTTGCAGCTGCACGGCAGCGAGTCCGAGCCCGAATTCGCGCTGGTGCGCGAGTGGCATCCGACGGCGATTCTCTGGAAGGTGGTGGGCGTGCGCTCGGAGACGGACTTGTTGCGCGCCGAGGGCTACGCCCATGCCGACGCCGTCTTGGTCGAGCCCGAGACGCGCGGCCAGGGGTTGGGCGTGCCGTATGGTTTGCTCGAGCACGTGGCCGGGGAGCGGCGGCTCGGCGTGGCCGGTGGGTTGACGCCGGAGAACGTCGCCGAGGCGGTGCGCGGGGCGCGGCCCTATCTGGTCGACGTGTCGAGCGGCGTCGAGAAGGCCCCGGGCGTGAAGGATCCCGCCCGAGTGGAGGCCTTCATCGCCAACGCCAAGGCCGCGGCGGCCAAGCCATGAGCCTGCGCAGCGGAATCCCCGACGCCCGCGGCCATTTCGGCCCCTATGGCGGGAGCTTCGTTCCCGAGACCTTGGTGACGCCGCTCCTCGAGCTCGAGGCGGCGTATCGCGCCGCGCGCGCCGATCCCGCGTTCGCAAGAGAGCTGACCGACACGCTGGCGAGCTTCGCCGGACGGCCGACTCCTTTGTACCTGGCCGAGCGCTTTGCGCGGGGCCTCGGCGACTTCAAGTTGTACTTGAAGCGCGAGGATCTGCTTCACACCGGCGCGCACAAGATCAACAACACGATCGGCCAGTGCCTGCTCACGCGGCGCATGGGCAAGCAGCGCGTGATCGCCGAGACCGGCGCCGGGCAGCACGGGGTGGCGACGGCCGCGGCGGCGGCGCACTTCGGGCTCGATTGCGTCGTCTACATGGGCGAAGAGGACATGCGGCGCCAGCGTCTGAACGTGGACCGCATGCAGCTCCTGGGGGCCGAGGTGCGGCCGGTGTCGTCCGGCTCGCGCACGCTCAAGGACGCGATCAACGAGGCGCTGCGCGATTGGGTGACCAACGTGCGCGACACGCACTACGTGCTCGGATCGGTCCTGGGTCCCCATCCGTTTCCGACCATGGTGCGCGACTTCCACGCCGTGATCGGAGCCGAGACGCGCGCCGAGCTCGGGGCTCTCGAGCGCGGGCGCCTGCCCGACTGGGCCATCGCCTGCGTGGGCGGCGGCTCGAACGCTATCGGGCTCTTCCACGAGTTCCTGGACGAGCCGGGCGTGAAGCTCGTCGGCGTCGAAGCGGGAGGGCGGGGGATCGCGTCGCGCCGCCACGCCGCGCGGCTCGCGGAGCCCTCCGTCGGCGTGCTGCACGGAACCCAGACCTACGTGCTCCAAGACGAGCAGGGGCAGGTGCGCGAGACGCACTCGGTCTCGGCCGGGCTCGATTACCCGGCCTTGGGCCCCGAGCACGCGCATCTCCACGATCGCGGCCGGGTGCGCTACGACTGGGTGACCGACGAGGAAGCAGTGGCCGCGTTCGACCGGCTGAGCCGCACGGAAGGGATCCTGCCCGCATTGGAATCGGCCCACGCGCTCGCCTGGGTCGTCCGCGAGGCCAGTCAGATGGCAACGGGGACGATCGTGGTGCTCAATCTTTCCGGGCGTGGCGACAAGGACGTGGCCGAAGTCGAGCGGGTGAAGCGCGAGGGCTACGGGCCGACAAGCTGATCGGCATGCCGTACGGTCTGATCCGCATGCCGCACGGGCGGATCGACATGCCACACGGCATGTGTTGGTTCGATCGAGGCCACTTGCCTACGATTTCTTGATCAGCTCCATCTCCATGGGCGGATCTTCGTCGATCTTCACGCGCGAGCGGTAGGTGCCGGCGGGAAGCGACTTGCCAGTGTCGTCCTTGCCGTCCCAGCGCACGGTGTAAGGACCGGGCGAGGTCGACCAATCCATGAGCTTGCGGACGACCTTGTCGCCGCTCAAGATCTCGACCTTCACGTGGCGCACGATCAGACGGGTCGTCCGGGTCGCGGCACTGCTCGTGTCCTGGACCATGAAGCGCACGGAGCCCACCGAGTCGGCGATGCCGGCTGCGCGCTGGGGCTTGGACTTGGACCCGCCGACCAGGGAGCGCCCGAGGTCGGGGCTCACCACCATGTTGCGCGCCTCCTCCACGAGAACCGGCACGTCGATCATGTCGTAGCCCAAGGCCACGACCTGCAGGGTCTGCGGACCGGCGGGAATGTTGTAGACCACGTACTGGCCGGAGGTGTCCGCCATGCCTTCGACATCTTGGATGCCCTTCACCATCACGTGCGCATGGCGACCGGGCTTGGTGCCGCCTTCACAGGTGACGATGCCCGAGGCCGAGCCCGGAATCGCCACCTTCGACAGACGCACCTCCACCCGGGCGGTGTCGGTGTCGCCACCCATGGTGACCGAGCCCGTCCAGTTGTCGTACCAGGCGGCCTGCACGCGCAGCGTGATGACGCCCGGCGGGACGTTTCTCATCTCGAAGTTGCCCAACGAGTCCGTGACCGCCTGCGCGTTCACCGTGTTCTGATTGCCGGGGAGAAAGGTGTAGGCGCGCCCCGTGGTCACCGGCTTCCCGCTCTTCGTCTCGAGCACGTGGCCGCGAATCGTTCCCGCCCAACCGGGAAGCGGCGAAGCGAGGGCAAGGAGAGCGGCGAACGCGACGGAACGAACCCTCATGGCAGCCTCACGATCTTGAGAGTGGTGGCGCGGTCTCCGGCCTCGAGACGCGCGACATACACTCCGGGTGCGACCTGACGACCGTTTTGATTGGCGCCGCTCCAGGTGATGCGCGCCTCGCCGGGCTGCCGGGGCTCGTGCAGGAGGGTGGCCACGATGCGCCCGCGCATGTCCACGACGAAGAGGTGTATCGGCAGCGCTTGGCCGCCCTCCACGCCCGGGACCGTGAAGCGGATCTCCGAGGGGCCTGTGGCCGGAGCCTGTGTGCCCAGCGCCAACGATAGATCATACCGTTTGCGCGCCACGCTCGTCTCGGGACGGAGCGCCAGGGGGGCCGCGCCCGGCACGGTGTCGCGCGTCGTGAACGAGATTTCGTCGAACGCCGCCTCGACCAGGGACGGCACGCAGATATCGCAGGCCGTGACTCGAATGAGCACCTGGTCCGTGAGCGGGATGATCGAGCCCAGGTCGAACGAGCGCTCGCGCCAGTAGTTCTGCGTGAAGGGCTGACTTTCGATGAGCGCCCAGGTGTCGCCGTTATCGCCCGAAGCCTCGATCCACAGCGTGTCGTCATACGCGTATTCGTCGGTGAACCAGCGGAAGTAATCGATCCGTACGTTCTGGAAGGCGGAAAAGTCGAAGGCTGGCGACCACAGCGACGTGCAGCCGTCGTCGACGTCGGCCGCCGCCGGGTCGTTCACGCCCGCGTTCACCGTGTCGCCGGTCACCCAGCAGACGTGGTCGCCGCCCGCGTCGTTCTCCGGTTGCAGGCGGAACGAGCCGACCTTGGTGCCAAAGGGATCGACGCGGCGCCAGCCGCCCAAGGAGTTCGGCCGATCGTCGCCGGGATACCAGCCGTGGTCGCGCGAGAAATCGTCGGCCCAGATGGTGCGCAGCTTGCCGACGTGGAAGGAATGGAAGCGAGCCGGCGCGTCGGCGGGGGAGAAGGCCGCGTGGCCGGCGGCGTCGCGGGCTTCGAGCCAGTAATCGATCGAACCGCCGCGCGGCAAAGCCGGGAGCGTGCCCGCGTAGTGCACCCCGGAGCCCGAGAGATCCTGCTCCTGCCAGGCGCCACCGTTCACGCGGTAGTGCAGGAGGTGGGTGACCAGGGCGGCGCTCGAGGAGCCCATGGCGGCGGTGACCGCGAACGTCGCCGGCGACGGATCGGCATCGTCCAACGGCACATGATCGACCCACGCGCCCGTGGGAATGCTCGGGGGATGGAATCCGTGGCGCGCGAAGGCCTTCTCGATCAAATCGTAGTGAGGCGTGCCGTCGAGCAGCGTGCCATCGTCGTCGTCCACCACCAAGAGATCGATCAGGTAGTCGTCGTTCCAGTAGGCGGCGCCGTAGGCCGCGTAGTGCCACAGCGAGTCGGCCTTGGCCACGCCCGCTGCGTCACCGAGCGCGGCGATCAGGCTCTGACGCAGATCCCAAAGCGCGCCCGAGGTTCCGAGCGAGAGGCAATGCGGCTCGCCGACGCAGCTCGGGCTCAAGATCTTGGCGTCGTTCTCGAGCAGGCGCACGTAGGTACCCGGACCCTCGATGTCGCGGCCGATCACCGGATCGTTCAGCGCCGAAGCCGCGAAGTAATCCGAGAACGCCTCGTTCATGCCGGGATTGGCGTTCAGGGGATCGTAGAGGGCCTGCGTGATGCCGTGGCAATACTCGTGATAGATCACGTCGGCGATGGCGGCCATATTGGCGCAACCTTCGCCGGTCGCGTAGAAGTTGACGCCCCTGCCATCCCAGAACGCGTTGCACGCGCTGCCTTCCAGATTGACCCGGGCGGGCACGCGGTAGTCCATGCCGGTGAACGAGGGGTCGAGCGCCTTGATGCGCGCGTGCGCGGCGAGCGCGTGGTAGTAGGCGTTGCGCTCGGCGGTGTCGCTGTTGGCATCCGTCCACTCGAAGCCGAGCGGCCGCGAGGGCGGATGGGCGCGGTCGCCCACGATCACGTCCGGGCGGGCCTGGTTGCGAATGCGAAGCAGCGGCGAGCGGAAGCGCGTGAACACGGTGTCGTGGGGGGCGCGACCGGCGAGCGCATAGTCCCCGGTCACCGAGGTCACCGTGGTATCGCCGCTGCGCCACACCTCTTCGACCTGGAAGGGGCGCGTCTCGAAAGCGTTGGTCCAGGTGCGCGGCAGGATCGCGCCCTGGACGCCGCCGCTCGTCGTGGCCGCCCAGCGCACGGCGTTCTCGCGTGCCCACACGCGCCCGTCCTGGGCGTCCACGTACGTCGTCCACTGGCCCGGCGGATCGTCGACCGTGAGCCGCACCCGGTGCACGAGGCGATAGCCAACGTGCTTCCCATCGGGCACGGGAAGGATGGCGAGGTCGCTCGGGCCCGGGGCGTCCGTGCCGCTGCGGTAGCCGACGCCCGCGCGCGCCACCGCGGCCGCGACGCTGAGAGGTACCACCGGAGTCGTGGGCGCGCTCACCCCAGGAAACCATCCCGAGCCGAAGACCTCCACTTCACCACTCACGCGCACGCGCAGATCGAGGCGGCCGTCGACCACCTCGAGACCGTGATAGCGCTGGCCGAAGACGAGGAACCACACCTCGCCCACTCGGTGCGCCTTGAGAAGGGGCAGATCGTCGGCGCTCGGCGTCTCGCGGTTCAAGAGGAGCGCAGCGTGCTGGCTCAGGAAGTCGCGGGCCGCGGCTTCGACCGCTTCCGGACTGGCGAAGGGCGCGCCCGCGAGCTGCACTCCGGATGTCCAGACGCGATGCGGCATGCCGGTGACGAGATCCCAGCGCGCCTCGGCGCGCACACCAGGCTGGGCGGCGAACTCGCGCCACGCGGCCTGTGCCGCGGGAGGCTCGCCGCCGCCCCGCACGTACTCCTCGTCACTTCCATACGCCGCGCCATCGACGCCGATCTGTCCGCACTTGGTGGCGTAATCAGGCTCGAGCGGGTTGCCGAGGCGTCCCGGCCCGCCCCGCGAGCGCAGTTGCCAGCTTTCGGAGCTTGGCGCCTCGCCCTCGGGCACCCAGGCGCGCGAGGGACGAGGGATCTCGACCGGCGCCGGCCGGGGCGCGAAGGCATGCGCCGGCCCCGCCCACAAGAGAGCGAATGCGACGAGCGCGCGAGCTAGCGCGTGAGCACGAGCTTCTGCGAGGCCCATTGATTGCCTGCTTCGAAGCGAAGAAGGTAAGTGCCCGCGGGCACGCGGCGGCCGCCGTCGTCTGCGCCGTCCCACGTGGCGCTCGCGCGCCCGGCGGGCATCTCGCCATCACGCAGCGTGCGCACCAATCGGCCGCGCGCGTCGTAGAGCCGTAAGCTCGCGCGGACCGGCGCGCCGGCGCTGCCCGGCACGGTGAAGAAGACCGTGGTCGCTCCGGCGCTCGGCAAAGGATAGGGGCTCTCGAGCGCAAAGCGCTGCCGTCCGCTGGGCGGTGGCGCGGCCACGAGCGAGAACGAGCGCGTGGTCAAGAGCACGTCGTCGAGCGCGGCTTCGACCAGCGAGCCGCCGCCCCGGTCGCAGGCCACGACGCGCATGCGCACCTGCGAAGTGAGGGGAATCACGCTCCCCAGATCGAACGATTCCTGGCGCCACTCGTTCTGCGTGAACTGCTGCTGGCTGAGCGGCGTCCACGTCGCGCCGTCGTTCGACGAGACGTCGAAGTACAGCGTGTCGTCGTACGAAGTCTCGTCGGTGTACCAGCGCCAGAACGAAAGGCGCGCGTTGCTTGCGCCCGAGAGATCCCAGCGCGGCGAGGTGAGCGTGACGCAGCCGCCGTCCACGTCGTCGACTCCGGGAGCCAGCGCCGCCGTCGTATCACCGGTCACCCAGCAGAGGACTCCCGGCGGCGGCGTGTGGTCGTCCTCCGTCTGAAAGAAAAAGCCGGTATCGCTCGTGCCGTTCGGGTCGACGCGCTGCCAGCGCCCGCTGGTCACGCCCGCGGCCATCGTGGGCGTCCAGCCGCGATCGATTTCCATGTCGTCGGCGAAGATCGTGTTGAGCGTTCCGATGTAGAAGGTGTGGAACGCCGAAGGCGCGTTCTCCGGAGATGTCGCCGTCAGCCCGCCGGTGTCGCGATTGTCGAGGTAGTAGTCGACGCGGCCGCCAGCCGGAGGGGCCGGAATCTGACCCTGATAGTGCGCGCCCGCCACCGGATGGAGCGCTGCCTGATCCCACGGGCCGCCGTTGAAGCGGAAGTGCACGTTCTGGCCGCCCGCCGCCGGCGCGCCCGCGAACGAACCCAGGTTGGCGTCGACCGTGAACGGCGAAGCCGTCGGATCGGAATCGGGCAGGGGCGAGTGAACGATCCACGGCCCGCTCGTCGTGTCCGGACAGTGGAAGCCGTGCGCGGTGAAGGCGGAGCAAATCGGTCCGAAGAACGGCGTGCCGTCGAGCAGCGTGCCATCGTTGTCGGCCACCGCGAGCAAGTCGAGCAGATAGTCGTCGAACCAGAATGCGCCGCCGTAGCCCGCGTAGTGGAAGAGCGAGTCGGCCTTGGCGCGCCCGGCGGTCGAGTCGCCGAGGGCCGCGATCAGGTTCGACTGCATGTCCCACAGCGCGCCCGAAACCGCGTTTCCCACGCAGTGCACCTCGCCGTTGCACGAGTTGGCGGGTAGGGCGACCGCATTCTGCGTGTTGCGCAGGAACGTGCCCGGGCCGCGGAAGCCAAGGCCGATGATCGAGCTGCGCTTCATGGTCGCCGCGTAGTAGTCCGAGAAGCCTTCGTGCATGGCGCCGTTGGGCTCGTTGGGCGCCCAGGTGAACTGCGTGATGCCGTGCCCGTACTCGTGGAAGATGACGTCGGCGATCGAGCCCGTGTTCGGGCAGCCACCGCCGAAGGCGTAGAAGTTGATGCTCTGCCCGTCCCAGAACGCGTTGCAGGTGGCGGCGATGTTGATGTTGGCGGGCACGCGGTAGTCCATGCCGGTGAAGCCGGGATCGAGCGCTTTGATGTAAGCGTGCGCCGCGAGCGCCTGGTAGAACACGTTGCGCTCGGCCGTGTCGCTGGTGGCCGGTGTCCAGTTGAAGTTCACGGGACCCGACGGCGGGGCGATCGCGCCCAAGTACGAATTACGGCCGGCGGTGTTCTGGACCTCGAGGAAGGGCGAGCGGAAGGCGGTGAAGAGCGATTCGCCGGGCGTGGCGCTGTTCAGCGTGTAGGCGCCGCCCGGGCTCGCGAACGTGGAATCGGCGGCGCGCCACACCACGGCGAGCGGCATGTTCCCGGTCACGAAGGCGTCGGTCCAGGTGTAGGGAAGGATCGCGCCCGTCACGTTTCCGCTCACGTTCACGAAGCGCAGCTCGTTCTCGCGCGCCCACACCCGGCCGTCGGCCGCGTCGACATAGGTCGTCCACAGTCCGGGAGGTCCGTCGGTGCGCTGACGCACCCGATGGACGAGCCGGTAGTCGATGCCCGTAGCGCCGTCGACGGGGAGAAGAGCGAGATCGCTCGACACGTCGCGTGCGGCGCGGCCGAGTCCGGCGCGGGCCATGCCGCTCGCGGCGCTGGCCGAGATCCCCGGCTGGTCGGTCCCCGTGTGGGCACCCGCGAACCAGCTCGAGCCGAAGAGCGGCACCGAGCCGTCGCTGCGCAGGCGCACGTCGAGGCGTCCGTCGACCACGTCCATGCCATGCCAGCGCTGGCCGAAGACCAAGAGCCACAGATCGCCGACGCGATGCGCCGACTCGAGCGGCATGTCGGCGGGGCCCGGCACTTCGCCGCTGGTCAAGAGATCGGCGTGGCCGCGGACGAAGGCGCGGGCCGCGGCTTCGACGCCGGCTGCGCTCTCGAGATCGAAGCCGCTCACGCGCAATCCCATCGCCCGCACGCGATGCGGCACGCCCAGGCGGTCATCCCAGGCGGCATTCGTGCGCACGCCGTTGCCCAGATGCTCGAGCGCCGCGCGCGCCCGAGAGAGACGCGCGTTGAGCGGCCCTTCGCCGAGCGATCGCTGCGCCGCCGTGACCGCCGCGGCGGGGCGAGGTGCGAGGCCCGCGCGCATCAACGACTGGAGCTGAATGGCTTCGGGCGCGTCGCTGTAGCCCGCGGGCGTCCAGTTGCGCGCGGGCCGAGGGATTTCGGTGGGGCCGTTCGTGTTGTCGGGCGCCGTCACGGCGCCGGCGGTTCCTGCGGCCAGCGTGCAGACCACAGCCAGCGTGCCCAGTCGGGCGCGGGCGCGCCATGAGGTGCGGATCAAAGGTGCCTCCATGCAAGCGATGTGGTTCGGCGGGGAGAGACCCGCCTCATTCTATCAAAGGTCGAGCGCGCGCCACGAGGTGCAAGTCGTTGCGTGGCTTGTGGCTCGGCCAGGCGCTTTGTTAGAGTGCCGCGCGTGCGCCCGTAGCTCAGCTGGATAGAGCGACAGCCTCCGGAGCTGTAGGCCACAGGTTCGAATCCTGTCGGGCGCACCAGTCGTGAACCCCGCCACTTGCGTACAATCCCCCCATGAAAGCGACTCCCGAGACCCTGTCCCCGATGTTCGACCGAGCCGCGGCGGGCTATGACCGTCTGAACGCGCTCATGAGTCTGGGACACGACGCCGCATGGCGGCGCGCGCTGGCCGAAAGCGTCCAGCCCGGGGACCGCGTGCTCGATCTGTGCTGCGGAAGCGCGCGCTCGTCGGTCGAGGCGGCGCGCCGC
>DATFWU010000038.1:0-8130 GCA_035259005.1 Candidatus Eiseniibacteriota bacterium | reverse complement strand
GCGGCGGGATCGAACGTGTCGCCCGCGATGCCCGGTCCCGGCGACCAGTCCGGCTCGACGGGACCCTTGCGCCACGCGTTCCACAGCCGCACGACACTCGAGGAACCCATCACGAGGAGCGCGGCGGCGGCCCCGAGCCCTGCGGCCAGAACGGGGATCCAGGTAGCGTCCATCGCGTGCCTCCGGTGGCGGGTCGGGGGCGAAAAGGGCGGATCTGCTCTAGAGGTGAATCTCCTCGAATTCCTTGAGCTGCGCGAGGAACGCCTCGGGGGATTCCGCGCGCTTCAGGCTCTCGCGCACGTTCTCGTCCTTGAGCAGCCGCGAGATGTTGGCCAGCACCTTGACGTGGGGACCGCCCACGTCCTCGGGCGACACGAGCAGGATGAAGAGCGTCGCGGGCTCGCCATCGACCGAATCGTAATCGACGCCGGTGCGCGACACGGCGCAGGCCGCCACCAGGCGGTCCACGGCGCGCGCCTTGCCGTGCGGGATGGCGATGCCGTTGCCGATCCCGGTCGACATCATCGCCTCGCGCTTGAGCACGCGGTCGAGGATCTCCCCGCCCGACGACACCCCGTGCGACTTTTCGAGCAGCGCCACCAGCTCGGCGATCGCTTCCCGTTTGGTCTTGGAGCGCAGCTGGACGTCGACGGACTGGGGGTTGAGGAGCTGCGAGAGATGCATGCGAATTCCCGAAGAGCGGACCGGCCGCGGGCAACGGGCCGCCTCGGGCGAAGCGCGAAGGCCGAGGGGGCAGGGCGGGCGGCACATGAAATCGGGGCCGAAAATCCGGCCCCGCGGAGCGTCTGCACGCTAGCACAAGGGTCCGGGGTGTCAAGGCGGAGGCGCGCCTTGTCGGGGGCCCTGGAATTGCTGTAAAATCTAGCAGACAATTCAGTTCGGTCGAGAAGGACCCCGACGGCCTCGGGGTCTTTTTCTACGGCGGGATGGGGAAAGCATGCGTCGCGTCACCATCACCTTCCGCGAGCTTCTGGAGCGGATCCTGCCCCTCGGCCAGCTCTCACCCACCGAACTCGCCCGGGTCAAGGACGCTCTGGCACGAGGAAACCCGGGCGAGCTGGAGAGGCTCGCGTTTCCATTGCTGTCGCGCCTGAGCGCCCTGGGCGCGGTCCGGTCCCTGCCGGAGCGCGTCGAGGGCTCGGAGCGCGTCGTGCGCTTCGAGCTGGGCGACACGCTCGGCGTCGTGGCGTTCCGCTTCCCCGTGCCCGCTTTGCCGGCTGGGATCGTGAGCTACCCGCGCGCCTTCGTCACCGCGCGCGCCACCGCCCAGGCGTCCAAGCTCGAGCCGCTCTTGGCGCTCGACCAGGCTTTGATCAAGGACGACACGCGCATGCCGAGCGGGCGCGGCGAGATGGTCGTGTCTCTCTTGCGTGCGGCCACCGAGCTCCTGGACGCCGACTCGGTCGCCTTCTACCCCTCGCGCAAGACCGCCGATGCGCACGGCGAGTCCCTGCCCGCGCCCGACGAGCCTTCGCTTCTCGCCCCCTGGCTCGCCGACACGGTGTCGTCGCGCAACCAGCTCTTGCTCTCACCCGACACGGCGCGCGCTCCCGAGATCGCCGAAGCCGCCAAGGCGCGGGGCATCGGGAGCCTCGCCGCAGTGCGCGTGCGGAGCGAGCAGGCCGCGGTGAGCGGCACGCTCGAGGTGCGCTCGTCGCGCCCCGGATTCTTCGACCTCGAGCGTTTGTCCTTGCTCTCGCTCCTGGCCGATTCCTTCGACGGATTGCTGGCCCAGGCCGCGCACCTGCAGCGGCTCGTCTACGTCGATCCGCTCACCAAGGTATTCAACCGCTCGTTCTTCCAGCGCGAGATCGGAGCCGAGGTGGCGCGCGCGCGCCGCGAGGGCAAGTCGTTCGCTCTGTCCATCGTCGACGTGGACGACTTCAAGCGCGTGAACACGATGTTCGGCTACGAGGCGGGCAACGAGGTGCTGGCCGAGATGGCCGATCTCCTGAAGAGCGGGCTCCGGCCCTTCGACTCGGTGGCGCGCTGGGGTGGCGAGGAGTTCGCCTTGCTGCTCGCGGCACCGGTCGGCCGCGACGACGCCGAAGCCATTGCCGACCGTCTGCGGATCGCCGTGGCCGAGCACCTCTTCCCGGTGACCGGACTCGACAAGCGCACGAGCGAGCTGTCGCTCACCGTGTCGATGGGCGTGGCGCTGTTCCCGCTCGACGCGGAGACGCCCGAAGACCTGTGGCGCTTCGCCAACAAGGCGCTGCTCGTGGCCAAGCAGCCGCCCAAGAACCGCATCGTGTTCTTCTCGGAGCTCTTGAACGGGCCCGAGCCCGCCTAGCGGCTGGCCTCGAACTGCGCGCGCATCTTGCGGTTGAATTCCTCGCTCCGGCCGCGTGGCACGCTGATCGTCTGCCAGTCGGTGCCCGCCAGGTGCTTGGCGAGATAGACGATCTGCCCGATGTGCGCGGCGTTGTGCGTGAGCTGCCGGTGAATCGCGGCGATCACGGTGTGCGGCTCGCCGCGGATGGTGATGGTCTTCTCCACGTCCTCGGGGCGCACTTTTCCGAGCTCGTCGAAGAGAGTGCTCCAGCCCTTCTCCCACGCCGCCACGAGCTCGGCGCGCGAGGCGCCCGCGGGAATCTCGAACTCGCCGTCGCGATGACGGTCCGCCTTCTCACCGTCCTCGGTCAGGAAGTGGCGCCAGCGCGAGATCAGGTTGCCCGCGATGTGACGGCAGATGACGGCGATCGAGTTCGATTCGGCATCGAGCGTGTGAAAGAACCGCGGGTCGTCGACCTGGGCGAGCGCGCGGTCGGCGTGCGTCTTGAGCTGGCGGAATTCCTTGGCGGCGTTCTCGAGAAAGGCGGCGGCGTGGTCCATGGGGGTCTCCGTGGTCAGCGTGGGCGACGCTTGCGAGCGGCCTTCTTGGGCTTGGATGCGCGCGGCGCGCGGCCGTTCCAACCGAACTCCTGCAGCGAGATTCTTCCCCGGCGCCCGAAGCGCACGCCCTCCTGCTCCAGGCGCATGCGCTGCTCCCAGCCGGCCGAGGGGTCGTAGCGTCCGAGCCCCAAGACCCCGTTCGCGCTCACCACGCGATGCCAGGGAAGGGAGGCTCCGGGGGGAACCGTGCGCAGGGCCTGCCCGACGCGGCGCGGCTGGCCCGGGATGCCCGCCAAGTCGGCGATCTGCCCGTAGGTCGCCACGCGGCCGCGGGGAATCCGCTGGATGACCCTCCAGACGCGCCGGCGCACGAGGTCGGAATCTACGCTCACGCGCGCCTCGCGCGCGCCAGGCGAAAGCCGCCGAGCGCGAGACCCAGGACCCCGGTGAGCACGCAAATCTCCGGCGCCACGTGGTGCGGCGAAAGCAGCGGATTGGCCGTCGACCAGGGCCAGAACGGCATCGCGTCCCAGTGATACATGCTGTCGAGGATGGCGTGGAAGATGCCGCCCACCCAGCCTCCGACCCAAAGCTTGTTCCACGTGAGATCGCCCTCGAGCCAGCGCGGCCAGCGCTTCACCCAGGGAACCACGATGGCGAGGCCGACCGCGGTCGCGACGCCGACCAGGCTCGCGCCCACGAAGGTGTGAAAGAAGCGATGGTCGGGCTTGGTGTGGCGCACCAGGTGATAGAGCGTCTCGCAGTCGATCACCACCTGCGAGGCGACGTAGGCGGTGAGCGAGAAGCGCTTGGGCGTGATTGCCTCGGCCAGGATGCCGGGCCCGAAGTGGTACGGCGTGAAGGGCAAGGTCGATTCAGCGGCCGGTGAACAGGGTCTTCTCGTCGACGAAGCAGAGCGGATTGCCGAACGGATCCACGGCGTAGAACGAGCGCTCCCCCCAGGGGCGCTCGACGATCTTGCCGGCGGCCTCACCGTGCACCTTCTCGCTCGAGAGCGCGTCCAGCGTCTTGGCGCGCTGGAAGAAGCCATCGAGATCGGCGACGGCGAAGTAGACATGCTGCGGCGCAGGCTGCGGCACGCGATTGGCTGGGGTCACGTTCACCAAGCCGACGATCGTGCCCCCGCAATCGAAATAGTGGCGGCCGCCTTGCACGCGCCGTCCCGGATCGCCGAGCAGCTCGGCGTAGAACGCCGACGCACGCTCGATGTCGCCGACTTCGAGCAGGATGCGAAAGAGCTTGGGCGCCGTCATGCGCGCTGGACCTGCGGCGGCTTGAGATTCGCCGCCGCCCACGCCGAGAAGACGAGAAAGGCGGCGCCGGTCACCCATCCTCCGAGCGTGAAGGATTGGGAGTGATAGAGACCGATCAGGAGGCCGGCGACGATCAGAACTCCGGCCAAGACGAGCCAGCGCATTTGGCCGTAGAGAAAAGCGAACGGCAGATAGTGAGCACCGACCACGATCATGACACCGGGATAGAACCAGCCGAGCTTGTGCACGGCTGCCGCGCCGACGACCGGCAAGCAGAGGGGCACCATGAACGCCACTTCCAGGGCGAGCCATCGGAAGGGATTGTCGGCCGGCAGGGAGGTCGGGCGCCGCATGGCCGCGAGGATGAGCTGCGTGAGCGGAAAGATGAACATGCCTCCGATCACGACGATCAAGATGGCGAGCTTGGGTGTCGCCCAGGCGCCGGCCGCCGCCGAGGCGAGCCAGATGACCGCGCACACGAGCTGTCCGGGAGCTCCTCCGAGATAGATGGTTCGAGACTGGCGCTGTGCTTCTTCAATCGTCATCGGCGTCTCCCCCTATCGGTGCGCCGCTTCTTCGACGAGGCGCGCCCAGTGGCGCACCGTCTCGTGGTGAACGCTCCAGGCCTGCCACACCTCCGCGGCCCACGCGCGCACGCGCTCCACGTGCTCTTCCGGCGTGGTCGCCCGCTGCACGTCCACGACCGTCATCGAGCCCCGCTCGGCCGGCGGCTCGAGCCAGGTCAGCTCGCGCTTGCGCTCGGCGGCGCGCTGCATGACGCGCGTGGCGCGCACGCCGTCGTAGCCCAGCTCGAGCACCCAGTGCAAACGCTGGAGATGAAGGCCGACCGAAGCGATCGCGTGCGCAGAGGGCTCGCCCGGATGCTGCACCGCGTACGCGTCCACCGTCAGACCGTGGACGCGTGCGTAGCGAAAGTCGGAATACTCGCGCGCCAGCACCTCGCCGAAGAGCGCCCAGCATCCCGGCGAGCAGCCGATGTAACGGTGCCCGGGTGCCTGGACGTCGGGGACGCGCGCGCCGCAGCCCACGCAGGAGATCTCGCTGCTCATCGCGCCTTGGGAAGCGGAATCTCGGCGCGCTCGAGCGCGACCCGATCCCATTTCGCCAGGTTGGCCTCGGCCTCGTAGGTGCTCTGCGCGAACTCCAGAAGCGTGGCTTCGGGATCGGCCGCGCCCTGCACCTCGCTGTAGGGAAGCACGAACTCGCGCAAGCCTTCGTGAAACTTCGCGGCCCCCGGGCGGACGCTCGCTTGCGCGTAGCCGGGCGGCTCGGGATAGCCGTAGGCGTAGAAGATGGTTTCGGGAAGCATGTCCCCGCCCGGCCAGAAGCCCACGCTCGCCACCTCGTGCGAGTAAGCCTCCTGCGCCACCCAGTCGGGCATGTTCGGAATGCCACCCGGATGCTTGGGCGCCGTGCGCCCCGAGAAGCGCGTCACGGCGAGGTCGAAGCCCCCCCAGAAGAAGTGCACCGGGCTCGACTTGCCGATGAAGCGCGTGCGGAAGCGCTTGAACACGCGGTCGACGTGATAGAGCGCGCACCAGAAGCGATTGGCCTGGCCCGCGTCGTAGGAGGAATGCGTCTCGTCCTGATCGAAGCGGATGCCGTCGGGAATCTCGTTGGGCACGGGATGGATGCGCACCGAAATCCCGAGGCGCGTGAGGCGGTTCATGAACTCGCGATAGAACGCGGCCACGGTCATGGGGCGAAGGGGCATCGTCTCCACCTTCCCGTCCGAGGCCACGATATCGAGCTCGTGATCGATGAAGTCGAAGCAGACCTCGAACGTGCGCTCGCCGTCGGGAATGGGAGAGGTCGTGATGCCGCGCGCCGTGACGTAGAGCACGACGTGCCACGAATGATTGAGCCACGGCGTGCGCATGAGGCGCACCTTGCCCACGATCTGCGTCCACAGATGGAGCGTGGCCAGCGTGTCCTTCCACTCGGGATAGGAGAGCGCGGGCCAGGCGGCGCCGGCGCGCGGGGGGCTGGTCGTCGAATCGGTCATGCTCGCTCCTTCAAGGGGCGGCCGTGCCGAGGCCGCGCGCCATCGCAGTGGCGGCCAGCACCATGACGAGCACGAGAATCGCCTGCCAGAGACTCGTCTTGGCGAAGAGCCTGGCTTTCGACGTGTCCACGCTCTCGTGGTGGGCGAGCCGCTGGCGCCATTGGATGAAAGTCATCATGGGCGCAATCTCGAGCAGCAAGATCAATCCCAGACACGCCATCTTGGTCAAGAACCAGTGATTATGAAAGTAGTAATCGCGTCCTTTCTCGAACGGGCCGAAGGCGCGCACGAGTCCGGTCGAGATCCAGATCGCGGCCGCGATCCCCCACCAGGTATCGGTATACAGCACGCGCCGGATCGCCGCCGGATCCGGCACTTCGAGAAGCGCGCGGCGGCGACCCCAGATCGCACCCAGACCAATGCCGAGGGCGAGCAAGTGAGCCGCGGCGAGAAGCCAGCGAATCGTCATGTTGCCCGCAGGCCGTAGTTCATCTCGAGGCCCGCCTTGTGGTGGCGAACGTGTCCGGCCATGACGTAGGCGATGCCCCGCGCGGTGACGCGGGCGCCGCTCGCCGTCCCCTCGCGGAGCGCCGAGTTCCCGTCCAGCCGGCGGGCGACGAACAGGTTCGCCTCGCGCACGGCGACGAACTCGCGCACCAGCTCCGGAAGCCGGGCGAGCCACGGCCGGGCCGCCTGGACGTAATCGTTCTCGTCGAATCCGGGAAGCGCAATGCGGTCGCCGCGCGTCACACGCAGCAGGCGATAGCCGAAGATGCGCTCGCCATCGACCACGTGCCCGAAGACGTCGCGCACGCTCCACTTGCCCGGCGCGTAGGTGAAATCTTCGCGCTCGGGGGTGACCCCGGCAGCCAGACGCCGCCACTCCTCGATTTGCTTCTCCAGCACGTCCACGATGTCGGTCTCGGGCACGCGCTCGATGTAGCGGGCGTGACTCGGGGAGCATTCGGTGTGGTCGGGGCGCCCGATGCCAGGGCTCATTCGGACCTCAGCAGCGAAAGGTAGGCGATCCACGGTCCAACCGCCTGCTTGTACTGACGCGACATCACGCGGACGACTTGCGAGACGTGGCCGAGGTCGTGGGCGACCCAGGTGGAAAGATGCTGTCCGAGCGTGACCACGCCGAACTCGGGGTGGCGGCCGGTGCGCGAGAGATCGGCGTTCCCCAGCCGGAGCTCCGCGAGCCGCGCCAGGCTCTGCTTGCGCAGCGCGGCGAAGGTGTCGAGAAGGGCCGGAATCGTCTGCCCGTCGCCGGCGTGCGCCGAGGCGTCCTGATCGAAGGGCGGAAACGCGACGCGATCGCCATGCGCGAGAAGATGCTCGACGCGCGGAATCCAGTCGGTGCGCTCGCCGTGGATGAGATGACTCAGCACCTCGCGCGGCGTCCACTTGCCAGGACCCTCGCTCGCCTGGAGCCAGGGCTCCGGCAAGCCCGCGAGCAGGGACGACAGGACACCGGGCGTGCGCTCGAGCACGGGGACGGCGGATTCGAATTGGAAGTCCATGGGCGGTCTCCGGTAGAGGCTTCAGCATGCCTGCGCGACGATCATCGCATCAAGGCTTCTCGCCCTTCACCGTGAAGGGCGCGCTGTCGACGAATTGGCTCGGGTCGTCTGCGTTTTCGAGGCGGAGCCGCACGTTGTCGGCCGAGGCGATGCCGAATCCGGTCACCCAGCCCACCGGAATCTGCCAGACCAGCGTGTCGATCGTGGCGTCGCGACCGAAAGCCAGGTGTCCACGGTCTTTGCCGCCCATGACGGCGCCGACGTTCACGCGCCGCCAGCCCGGCGCCTGCCAGCGCAGGACGAAGCTCTGGCCTTCGGTCAGAACCTGTCCCGGTTGCGGCGCGAGGAACTCAGGCTTGGCGGGGGCATGCGACTCCGGCGCCGGCGGCGGTTCCGCGCGCTTGGGCGCCGGCTCGCGCGCGCACGAGGCGACGAGCATGGCGATCGCGAG
>DATFWU010000037.1:0-14332 GCA_035259005.1 Candidatus Eiseniibacteriota bacterium | reverse complement strand
ACGAAGCCGACAGACTCGAGGTTTCCCGGACCAGCGCCTCCATGGCGAAGTATTCGGGCAGGCCGAGCTGATCGAGCACGCGGGCCGTGCCCTTGTTGCGCTCCTCGACGCGCTGCCAGAACTCGCGCTCGTCGAGGCCGGGGAAGGGGGCGCGGTCCTTCTGGCTCTGATGCTTGAAGATCGCGCTGATCTTGAGCCGAAGCTCCTCTTCCGACATGGGAATCAAGAGATCGGCCTGCGCCACCGGCCACTCCTGCCACGCGCCCCGGTAGAGCCAGACTTCGGGCGCCGGAGCGCGATAGTGCGAGAGCGCGCGGTCGATCGCTTCCTTGCACAGACGATGCGTGCCGTGCGGATCCGACAGGTCGCCGGCCACGAGGAGCAGATCCGGCCTGCGCTCCTCGAGGAGTGCGAGCACGATCTCCACGTCGGGCTCGCCGATCGGCTTCTTCTCCACCAGTCCCGTCTCGTAGAAGGGGAGATTCAAGAAGCGCGCTTGCTCGGCGGCGAGGCCCAAGGTCTCGATGGCCGACACCGCCTCCGTCTCGCGGATGCGGCGCTTGAGCATGCGCACGGCGTCGGGATCCGGATCGCCCGGCTGCTTGCGCGCGAGCGCGTCCTCGACCGAACGGATCCAGATCTCCAGCTTGTCGCTTGCGAAGCCGAAGTCCTGGCCGGTGCGCCGCAAGAACCCGAGATAGCGCCGCACTTCGTGATCGAAGACCGCGAGATCGCCCGAGGTCTGGTAGGCGACGAGGATCTCGTTCTCGTTTTGCGAGAGCTTCCACAAGACGCCGCCCGCCGAGATCACGTCGTCGTCGGGATGCGGTGAGAAGACGATCACGCGTTTGCCGCGCGGCAGCTTGCTCCGCCCGCGCACCTTGGCGGTGAGCGCGTTGAACACGATGCCGTTGAGTGTGGCCGCCGAGCCGTGGCGCGTGAGCAGAGCGCTCAGCCCGTGCTCGCGATAGTCCACGTCGTCGAGCTTGAGCATGGACTTGGGCAACGCCTGGCTCAGCCACACGACTGCCTCGATCTCCTGGGCGCGCGTCCACTCGATTTCGCCCAGGAGCCAGGGCGTCTTCAGGCGCGTGAGCTCGGCGGCCGCGGCCGCGTCCAGATAGACCGTGGCTCGCGGATGGCGCTGCAAGTAGGTGGCCGCGATGGCGCGGTCGACCTCGCCTTCGACGGCGCGGCGGACCACGGCCGCCTTGTGCTCGCCGGTCGCGACCAGGGCGATCTCGCGCGCCTCGAGAATGGTCGCCACGCCCATGGTGATGGCCTCGGCGGGCACGTTCTCGGCGCCGAAGAAATCGGCCGCGGCGGTGCGGCGTGTGATCGTGTCCAAGGTCACGAGGCGCGTGCGCGAGTCGACGCTCGAGCCGGGCTCGTTGAAGCCAATGTGTCCGGTCTGCCCGATGCCCAGGATCTGGAAGTCGATGCCGCCGGTCGCCCGAATGGCCTCCTCGTACTCACGGCAGTGCTCGGCCACGGCCGAGCGCGGCAAGTCGCCGCGCGGGATGTGCACGCGATGCGGATCGACGTTCACTCGCTCGAAGAAGTGCTCGGCCATGAAGCGGTGGTAGCTCTGCAGCCGCGACGGCTGCATCGGGTAGTACTCGTCGAGGTTGAAGGTGGTGACGCGTGAGAAATCGAGACCTTCGTCCGTGTGCAAACGCGCCAGCTCGCGATAGATGCCGATCGGCGTCGAGCCGGTGGCGAGCCCGAGCACGGCGGACGGCTTGGCCCGTACCAGATCGGCGATGCGCCGGGCGATCTGGCACGCGATCTCCTCGTACGTCTCGGCGAGGACGACGGGCAGTCGCTCAGCCAACCTTGCGGCTCCAGGCGCCGAACATGAGGGGCATCATCTGGATCGCCTGGCGGCTCACCACGTCCTGCCGCAGGCGCTCCTCGAGCGTGTCGATCTGCACGTCCTTCGGATCGAGCCCGGCGTACTTCTCGAGCACCGGCAGGAGGCTGCGGAAGGTCTGGATCAAGAGCTCATAGCCGGGCCAGTCCACGCCGCCGCCGGCCGCCGCCTCGACCACGAACTGGGGCGTGGGCAGACCCGCGTCCTCGTAGATCTTGAGGAGCTTGCTGCCCATCATCATCTCGGCGCCGGGCGGCGCGTTCGGCGGGACGAGCCACTTGTGGACTTGCCGCGAGAGGTCGGTGAGCGGCATCACCGTGGGCGGATAAGTGAAGTCGAGCTCGTGGAAGGCGACGATGCCGCCGGGCCTGAGAAAGCTCGCCAGGCGCTTGACGACCGCCGTGGGATCTTCGAGATACATGAGGACGAAGCGGCCCACGACGGCGTCGAAGACCACGTTGGTCTTGAAGTCCTTCAAGTCGCCCGCCTGGAAGCCCACGTTCGTCCAGCCGGCCAGGCTCACGCGCTCGCGCGCCGTCTCCAAGATCACGGGATTCATGTCGAGGCCGAGCACGAGGCCGCTCGGTCCGACGAGGTCGGCCGCCAGCAAGGCCACGTCGCCCGCGCCCGAGCCCACGTCGAGCACCTTCATGCCGGGGCCGATGCCCGCGGTCTGGAACAGCCGCCGCGTCAGCGGTCCGTAGACTTGATGCTGAAGCACGAGGCGCCGGGTCTCGGCGTGCGTGCGCCCCATCGCGTAGACGCGGTCTTCGCTCATGACTCGAGAATCCTCTGCAGCTGGCGGCGGTGGCGCATGGGATGGACGACGGCGTGCTCGAGCATCTGCTCGATCGTGTGCGGCTCGCCCCAGCGGCTCACATACTGTTTGGGCCCGAGCTGCTCGTCGGCGAGCAGGGCGCCGTATTTCTCCCATCCTGCCAGGGTATCGGCCTGGAACTTCTCGAGCTCGGGCATGATGACGGCGGCGTCTCGAATGCGCGGCAAGCCCTCGATCGGCTGCTCGAGCATTTCCCAGATCCACAGCATGTAGCTTCGCGCCGCGGCCTGCACGTGCGACACGAGCCGCTCCGGACTTTCGTAGTCGGCATCGCCGCGCGCCTCGGGCATAGGCTTGCCCGAGGCCCGGAAGCGCTTCCATGTCTCCAGAAAACTACGTAGTTCTACGGAGTGCAATTCGACGAGACTCGCCACCGCCCGGCTCCGAAACTGCGCCATGGACCGCACCTCCTTGCAACTCGCCATTGCTCGGTAACAAACCGCGAAAATTGACGGGTCAATCGGGGGCAGAGGCTAAAGCGCCGTCCCCAGTCCGGCGATAGAAGACTAAGCCTCGCTGTCCCGGTTGGAAAGCGAGGCTCGTCTACGTTCGGGAGGCTTCCCCGTGAGCGGTCGGTCTCAGCCCAAGCCGCACTATCTCACCAGCGCCCTGGTCGAAGCCGGCGTGCTGGACGAGTCGCAGATCGAGCGGGCGCTCGTGCGCCAGCGCGAGACCGGGCGCCGTATCGGCGAAACCCTCGTCGAGATGGGGATCGCGAGCGAGGAGGACATCGCCTGGGCGCTGGCGCGCCAGCTCGATCTCACGTTCGTGGACGTGCGCATCGAAGCGCTCGACCGCGAGCTGGTGCGCGGCCTTCCCTATGCGCTCCTGCGCCGCATGCAGGCCGTGCCTCTGATGCGCGTGGACCGCGATCTCACCGCGGCCTTCGCCGATCCCACCGATGCCGACGCCATCCACGAGCTGGAAGCGGAAAGCGGCTGCCACGTCCTGGTCGCGGTCGCCACCGCGAGTCAAATCTCGGCGGCGCTCGACGCGGTCTTCGGCGTGAAGCGTGAGGAGCGCCGGCCGGCAGGAGAGGCCGGCGCCGCCAAGGCGCCGGCGCGTCACGACGTCTTGTGGGACCGCTCGGGACTCTTGTTCCTGCAGTTCCACGTCACCACGGCGTCGGCGCAGGGCGCGAGCGAGATCCACTTCGTGCCCCACGCCGGGCAGCTCTCCGTGCTCTACCGGATCGGCTCCGATCTCATTCCCATGGCGGTCGAATCGGTCGAGCAGGGGCCCATCCTTCTCGCCCGCATGCAAGCTCTGGGCGGTCCCGCGCTCGACGATCCCGAGGTGCACGCGCGCGGGCGCGTCGTGTGCCCAACACCGGCGAGCGAGATGACGCTCGACGTCTCGCTGGCGCGCGGCACGGACGGCGAGGCGATCACGATCTTCCTGGGAACGCGCGAAACGAGCGCGCCGGATCTCGAAGCACTGGGGCTCGAGGCGGTCGACGCGGGAAGGCTTCGCAACGTGCTCGACCAGCCGGCGGGCGTCGTGTTCGTGACCGGGCCACGACGCGCGGGCGGCTCGACCACGCTCGCAGCACTGGCCGGCGGCTGCGACTCCGAGCGCCGGCGCGTGCTGTTCCTCGAGACACGCGCCGGCCTGCCGGTCACGGGGGCGACGCGCATCGTCGCCGAGGCTTCGCCAGCGCGCGCGGTGTGGCGCGATCTCGCCGTGGGCCAGGCGGCCGACGTGCTGGCCCTGGACGACGTCCTGGAAGGCGATGGCGTGCTCGAGGTCCTCTCGCCGGCCGCCTCCGGGCGCCTGCTTCTCGTGCGCACCGACTGGCAGGACACGTTCCCGCTGCTCGAGCGCCTGCTCGCCGCGCGGGAAGGACGGACGCTCCTGCCGCTTCGCCTCGCGGCCATCATCCAGCAAAGGCTCGTGCGCCGCGATCCGCGCAGCCAGCCCAAGGAGCGCACGTCGTTCCCCGCCGGCATGCACGCCGTGTTCGAGATCCTCTTCGTCAACGACGCGATGCGCCAGGCGGTGAAGGACGGGGCGGGCGTCGAGCGCCTGCGCGAGCTGGCGGTGTCCGACGGCTACCGTCCGCTGGCCGACGAGCTGCGCCGCCGCGTCGCCGACGGGATCACCTCGCGCGTCGAAGCGGCGCGGGCGCTCTCCTAGGAGGGGGCGTGGCTCTCGACCTCACCGCGCTCCTGGCGTTCGCCAAGGACGAAGGCGCTTCCGACCTGCACATCTCGGCCGGCATGCCGCCGATGCTGCGCTTGCGCGGCCAGCTCGCGCGCCTCGACTTGGCCCCCTTGTCGAGCGACGAGGCCCGCGCCGCCATCTACGACATTCTGAACGACGAGCAGAAGAAGAGTTTCGAGGAGTACAAGGACATCGACTTCGCGCTCGAGATTCCGGGCGTGTCGCGCTTTCGCGCCAACCTTCTCGTGCAGGGCAGGGGACTGGCCGCGGTCTTCCGCGTCATTCCCACGAAGATCAAGACGCTGGAAGAGCTGGGCATGCCGGCGGTGCTCAAAGATCTCGCCTCGCGCGAGCGCGGGCTCATCGTGGTCACCGGCCCCACGGGCTCGGGCAAGTCGACCACGCTGGCCGCCATGATCGACTTCATCAACGAGACGCGCCGTGGCCACATCCTCACCATCGAGGACCCGGTCGAGTTCGTGCACGAGTCGAAGCGCTGCCTGGTGAACCAGCGCGAAGTCGGCCGTCACACCGGCTCCTTCGCGGCCGCGCTCCGCGCCGCGCTGCGCGAGGATCCGGACGTGATCCTGGTGGGCGAGCTGCGCGACTTGGAGACCACGTCGCTCGCCATCAGCGCGTCGGAGACCGGCCACGTGGTGTTCGCCACGCTGCATACGAACTCGGCGTCCAAGACGATCGACCGCATCATCGACATCTTCCCGTCGATCCAGCAGGAGCAGGTGCGCACCATGCTCTCTGAGTCGCTCGAGGGCGTGATCGCGCAAACCTTGTTGCCGACCAAGGACGGTCGGGGCCGCGTGGCGGCGCTCGAGGTGCTGGTCGGTGTGCCCGCGCTTCGCAACCTGATTCGCGAGGACAAGACGGCGCAGATTCTCTCCGTCATCCAGACGGGAGCGAACCAAGGCATGCAGAGCCTCGACCAGTCGCTGCGCGAGCTGTTCATGGCCGGCAAGCTGTCGCGCGAAGAGGTCATGCGCCGCTCCTCCAACCCGCGCCTGTTCGAGCCCTCGGGGCCGGGCAGCGGGGCGGAGATCGAGCCGGCCGCACCGCCGCGTCCCGCGCCGCGCCCGACCTTGGCCGCCACGCCAGGCGCGACCCAGAGCGCGGCGGCTGGCGTCGCCTCCGTGCCGGCCAGGAAGCCAGGCTTGTTCGGAAAGTAGGAGGCCAGGCGTGCGACTCGACGAATTCCTCATCCAGCTCCAGGAGCGCGGCGGCTCCGATCTCTATCTCGCAGCCGATGCCGCGCCGCTTCTGCGCGTCGACGGCAACCTCGTGCCCGCGATGGACCACGTGTTCGACGCCCAGGACGTCGAGGCCATCGTGCGCGCCGCGCTCACCGACCCGGAGGCCGAGGAGTTCGATCGCTCGAACGAGCTGAGCGCCGCGCGCGCGCTGCCCGGCGTGGGGCGTTTCCGCTTGAGCGTCTATCGCCAGCGCGGCCAGATCGGGCTCGTCGCCCGGCGCATCCGCATCGATCTGCCGACCTTCGAGGAGCTCGGGCTTCCCGAGTCGCTGCGGGCGCTCGCCATGCAGCCGCGCGGGCTCGTGCTCGTGACCGGGGCCACCGGAGCCGGCAAGTCGACCACATTGGCCGCCATGATCGACCACCGCAATCAGAGCTCGCGCGGGCACATTCTCACCGTCGAGGACCCGATCGAGTTCATCCATCCCCACAAGGGATGCGTCGTGTCGCAGCGCGAGGTGGGCCTCGACACGGCTTCGTTCGGCATCGCGCTGCGCGCCGCGTTGCGCCAGGCGCCGGACGTGATCCTGATCGGCGAGATGCGCGACCTGGAGACGGTCGAGGCGGCGCTCCACTTTGCGGAGACCGGGCACCTCGTGCTCGCCACCCTGCACGCCAACAACTCGAACCAGGCTCTCGAGCGCATCATCCAGTTCTTCCCGCCGTCGTACCATCCGCAGCTCTTCACCCAGCTCTCGCTCACCCTGCGCGGCATCGTGTCGCAGCGGCTCGTGCCCTGCGCCGATGGCAAGGGACGAGCGGCGGCCATCGAGGTCATGCTCAACACGCCGCGCGTGGCCGACCTCATCGCCAAGGGCGAGATCGCGGCCCTCAAGGCGGCGATGGAGGACAACGCGGGAGATGGCTCGCAGTCGTTCGACCAAGCCTTGTACGCTCTGTATCGCCAGGGCCGGATCACGCTCGACGAGGCCTTGAAGCAGGCCGACAGCGCCAACAATCTCCGCATCCGGGTGAAGATGGAGGGCGTGAGCCTCCAGAGGGATCAGCCGCGATTCACGATGCAGGAGTCCTGAGCGCTCATCGATAACCGGTCAACTTGCTGCTTTTCTGATTCATTGTCTCTCGATCTTGGTTCTTTCAGCGCGCGCGGGATGTATTCTCGACTCGGCACTTTTCCGTTCGTGACGAGGCACGAGTCCGTTGAAAGCTCCCGCACCCGCTTCCATTCCCGTCCCGCCCCCTCGGGCACGCATCGCGATGACGGCGCTCGCCGCCTACGCTCTTTTCGGCGGCACTCTTTCTTTGATCGGCTGGATCGCCGACATCCCCCGGCTCACGGATTGGATTCGAAACGGGATCTCGATTCAGCCCAACACGTGCGTGGCGGCGATGGCTTCGGCCGCCGCCGTTCTGTTTCTCGCCTGGGGGCGCCGCCCCGCCGCCGTCGTTCTCGGGTCCATCGTCACGTTCATCGCGATCACCGTGTGGATCGAGAATCTCCTGAACATCCATCTCGGAATCGACTCTCTCCTGCTCTTCGGCCGGACCTGGGGTCAGCAGGGAGTCCTGGCGCCCGGGCGCATGGGGCCGCCGGGCTATTCGGCCTGGACGCTGCTCGGCGTTTCGCTGGTTCTCGCGGGCGGCGGGCGGATCGGAGGCAAGCGGCGAACCGTCGGCCTGACGCTCGCGCTCCTGGCCGCGTTCATCTCGGCCTTCTCGCTCATGGGCTATCTCTACGGCGCAAGCATCCTCTATACGCTGCCCAAGATCACGGTGATCGCCGCGCAGACCGCCACCTTCATCCTCGCCGTCGCCGTGGCGCTGGTGGCCGCGCACTTCGAGCTGCCACCCGTGCGCTGGTTCACGGAGGACAGCGCGGCCGGGGCGCTGGCGCGCCGCACTCTGCCGCTCCTCCTCGTCGTGCCCGTGTTGCTCGGCTGGCTTCGGGTGCGGGGTCAGGATCTCGGGATCTACAGCACGGCGTTCGGCACGGCGATGCTGGTGCTTGTCCTGGTGGCGCTCTTGCTCGCGCTCCTGGCGTGGAACCTGTCCACGATCGCGCGCCACGAGCGGGAGATCCGCAAGAGCGAAGAACGCATCACCAACATTCTGGAAAGTGTCACCGACGGCTTTACCACCTATGACGCCGACTGGCGCATCACGTTCGTGAACGCGGCCGCCGAGCGCATCATGGCCAAGAGTCGCGCGGAGCTCTTGGGCAAGAACGTGTGGGATCTCTTTCCCGAGACCGTGGGCCGGCTGGGGTACCGGGAGATGCATCGCTCGGCTCGTGAGCGGGTCGCCGTCGAGTTCGAGGATTACAACCCGCGCCTGGAGCGCTGGTTCGCGTGCAAGACGTATCCTGTGGCCGATGGTCTCTCGGTCTTTTTCCAGGACGTGACCGAGCAGAAGCGAGCCCAAGAGGAGCTGCGTCAAAGCCGTGTGTTGCTCGAAAACGAGCTGGCCGACATGCGCCGCCTGCAGGGGCTGAGCGGGCTTCTGGTCAAGACCGGGGACATGGACACGCTCCTGCAGGAGATCTTGGCCACCGCGGCCGATGTGCTGGGGACCGACAAGGGCAACATCCAGTTCTACGACGCGAGCACGGGCGCCCTCCGGATCACCGTCCATCAGGGGCACGGTCCCGTCTTCTTGTCCTACTTCGCCGAGGCGGGCAGCGAGTCGACCTGCGAGGCCGCTGCCCGCACCGCGCGACGGGTCTTGGTGAAAGATGTGCTGGCCCACGCGCCGCTGGCGGGAACGCGCGATCTCGAAGTCCTGCTCGGCGACGGCATCCGCGCCACGCAGTCCACCCCGCTCTTGAGCCGCGACGGCCAAGTCCTGGGGATGCTCAACAATCACTTCGCCGAGCCGCGTGTCCCGTCGGAGCGCGAGATGCGCTACCTCGATCTCCTCGCGCGCATGGCCGCCGACTTCATCGAGCGGACCCTGACCGAGAAGTCGCTCGCCGACGGCGACCGGCGCAAGGACGAGTTCTTGGCCATCCTCGCGCACGAGCTGCGTAATCCGCTGACGCCCGTGCGCAACGCCGCGCACCTCCTCAAGCTGAAGAACCTCGAGGACCCCGAGCTGGTCCGGCCCGTCGAGATGATCGAGCGGCACACCGCGCACATGGCCCGCCTCATCGACGACCTGCTCGACGTCTCGCGCATCAGCCGCGGCGTCCTCGAGCTGCGTCTCGAAGCGCTCGATTTCCGCGACATCGCGCGCGAGACTCTCGACGCCTGCAAGAACGAGATCGAGTCGCGTGCGCACACCCTCCAGGTGGTGCTGCCCGAGAATCCCATCCCGCTGCGGGGCGATCGCCATCGGCTGGTGCAGGCTTTCTCGAACCTGGTCATGAACGCGGCCAAATACACGCCGCCGCGCGGGCGAATCGAATTCGTGGCCTGCGCAAAGCCGGAAGTTCTCGAGGTGTCGGTGCGGGACAATGGGATCGGCATTCCAGCCGAGCGGGTGGCCGAGATCTTTTCCCTCTTCACCCAGCTCGATCGCTCGCTCGGACGCCAGAGCGGCCTCGGCATCGGGCTCACGCTGGCCAAGGAGCTCGTCACCCTGCACCGCGGCACGCTCGAGGTGAGGAGCGATGGGGAAGGGAAGGGGAGCACCTTCGTCGTCCGTCTTCCGTCCGCCCTGGCGACGACCGTCCCGGTCGCGGTCGCGCCGAGCGATCGCGAGCCGGTCGCCTCGCTTCGCATCCTGGTGGCCGACGACAACCGGGACTCGGCCGAGAGCCTGGCGCTCATCCTCCGCAAGCGGGGAAACCAGGTCAGGATCGCCACCGACGGCGAGGAGGTCCTGCGCGTGGCCGCCGATTTCCTTCCCGAGATCGCCTTCCTCGACATCGGCATGCCGCGCATGGACGGATACGAGGCGGCGCTCCGTCTGCGAGAGACTCCTTGGGGCAAGGACGTGTTCCTGGTCGCTCTCACCGGCTGGGGCATGGCCAGCGATCGCGAGCGCTCGGAGAGAGCCGGGTTCGACGCGCACGTGGTGAAGCCCGCCTCGCTGCAAACGCTGCACGAGCTCTTGCGCGACCTGCCCGCCCGCGCGGGAAGGCAGGGGTCGCCCGCCATCTGATACGATCGCAGGCGCCGCTGATCCTTCTTCGGAGGCTCCATGCGCATCGAGTGCATCGCGGTCGGCCAGCCGGAAGACCACGTCTGGAACGGCAAGACGCTCCGCACCGCGATCTACAAGAAGCCCATTCCAGGCCCGGTCATGATCCGCGAGCACAACCTGGACGGCGACCGGCAAGCCTCGCCCGTGATCCACGGCGGTAAGTACAAGGCGGTCTACGTCTACTCGGCCGACCACTATCCCTGGTGGCGCGCCGAGCTCGGCCGCGACCTTCCGCTCGCCATGTTCGGCGAGAATCTCACCGTGTCGGGTTGGGACGACTCCCAAGTGTGCATCGGTGACGTCTACCGCTTCGGCGAGGCCGAGCTGGAGGCGGCAGGACCGAGGCTGCCGTGCTCCAAGCTCGCCATGAAGTTCGGCGATCCGCACATGATCAAGCGCTTCTCGGACGCCGGGCGCTGGGGCCTCTACCACGCGGTGAGAAAGCCGGGGCTCGTGCGTGTGGGCGATGTGGTCGAGAAGGTGAGCGAGCATCCCGCGCGTGTCCCGGCCTTCGAGCTGGGGCGCGTCTACGTGCACGATCTCGACGACGTCGAGACCATGGCCAAGCTGATCGCGATCGAAGAGCTGGACCCCGACTGGAAGGCCGCCCTGCTCGAGCGCCTCCACAAGAGATTGCAGCACTGAGCGCCACGATCCGTCTCGGCTGCCAGGGTTGGACGTATCCCGATTGGGTGGACGTGTTCTATCCGCCGGGATCGAAGCAAGAAGAATTGCTGCCGTTCTACGCGCGCGTGTTCGACACGGTGGAGCTCGACAACACCTTCTACAAGCCGCCCAAGCCCACCATCGCGCGCTCGTGGGCGCGCCACACCCCGGACGGATTCCGTTTCGCCGCCAAGGCTCCGCGCGCGGTGACGCACGACGCGGCACTCCGGGGCACGAGCGCCGACATGGCCGAGCTGGCGCGCTCTCTCGAGCCCTTGGGCGAGAAGCTCGGGCCGGTGCTGGTGCAGATGCCGGCCGAGTTCGTGCGTACGGCGGAGAACGTGGCGGCGCTGCGGCGATTTCTCTTGGAAGCGCCGCAAGCGCTCGATCTTGCGGTCGAGTTCCGCGACGCGAGCTGGCATGTGGCCGCCACGCTCGAGTTGTTGCGCGAGCACGAGGCCGCGGTCGCGTGGACGCAGTGGCGCGATCTGCCGGCGTGGTGCGAGATCACGGCACCGTTCCTCTATGTGCGCTGGCTGGGCACGCGCGCCGACATCTCACGCTACGACAAGATCCAGATCGATCGCGGCGGCGAGCTGGCCACCTGGGTCGAGCGCCTACGCCAGGCTTCGGGCGTGGTGGACGAGATCTACGGATACGTCAACAATCATTATGCCGGCCACTCGCCCGAGACCGTGAACGACTTGAAGCGCCGGCTGGGCGAGCCCATCGTCGATCCCAAGAGCTTCTGGCCGCAGCGCGAGCTGTTCGGAGGAATCGGGGCATGACCGAGACGCGCTACATCCATGGCACCGACCCGGAGGAGCAGAAGCGTCTCTCCCGGCTCAACGACTTGATCAACCGCCGCTCGCTGGCCGCGCTCGCGCTCGAAGGCGGCGAGCGCGTGCTCGACGTGGGCTCGGGGCTGGGGCAGCTCACGCGCGGCATGGCGCTCGCGACCGGACCGCAAGGGCGCGTGATCGGCATCGAGCGCAGTGCGGAGCAGCTGGCGCGGGCGCAGGAGCTGGCACACGCGGCGGGCGAGGGCACCTTGGTCGACTTCCGGCTGGGCGACGCGATGCAGATCCCGCTGCGCGACGAAGAGTGGGGGACCTTCGACGTTTGCCACACCCGCTTCCTGCTCGAGCACCTGCCGGATCCGCTCGCCGTGGTCAAGCAGATGGTGCGCGCCGTGCGCCCCGGCGGACGCATCGTGCTCGAGGACGACGACCACGCCGTGTTTCGCATGTGGCCCGAAGTGGCGGACACCAACCGGGTGTGGCGCGCCTACCTCTCGACCTACGAGCGGCTGCGCTTGGACGCCAACATCGGGCGGCGCCTGGTCGAGTTCCTGCACCGGGCGGGGGCCAACCCGGTGCGCAATGACGAATTGTTCTTCGGGAGCTGCGCCGGCGATCCGGACTTCGGCGGCTTCGTGAACAACGTGGCCGGGATCCTGATCGGCGCGCGCGCCGACCTCCTGGCCACCGGCCAGGTGAATGAGACCGAAGTCGATCGCGGCGTGGCGGCGCTCCACGAGTGGAGCAAGCGACCCGACGCCGCCTTCTGGTACACCGCGTCTTGGGCGGAGGGGCGAAGGCCCTAGAGCGATGCGTATCCTTGTGCTCGGCGGCACGGGATTCATCGGCCGGCACGTGGTCGAGCGCCTGATCGCGTCGCCTCACACCATCGGCTCGTTCCACCGCGGGCGCACCCATTCGTCCGCGGGCGTGGCCGAGCTCTGGGGGGATCGCGACCGCTCTCTCGATGTGCAGGAAGCGCTCCGTCAATTCCGTCCCGACACCGTCGTCGACATGATCCTTTCCACGGAAACGCAAGCCCAAGGGCTCGTCGAGGCGTGTCGCGGCTCGGTCGCCCGCTTGGTGGTGATCAGCAGCGCCGACGTTTATCGCCACTACGACGGGCTGCGCGGGAAGAGCGCGGTTCCTCCCGATCCGACACCACTCGGCGAGACGGCGCCGCTTCGTGAGACGCGATTTCCGTATCGGGGCCACGGGCTCGCCTTCGATCACGCGGACGGGTACGACAAGATACTGGTCGAGCAGGCGGTCAGCGTTCCCGATCTTCCCAGCACGATCTTGCGTCTCCCCGCGGTGTACGGGCCCGGTGACCACGAGAATCGCCGGATCCAGTCCTATCTCAAGCGGATGGCCGACGGTCGTCCTTGCATCCTGCTCGCCGAGGAACAGGCGAGCTGGCGCTGGACGCGTGGCTACGTGGAGAACGTGGCGGCGGCCATCGCTCTCGCGGCCACGGACTCGAGGGCCGTGGGGCACACCTACAACGTGGGCGAGGAGCCAACTCTCACCGAGCGCGAGTGGGTGGAGCGCATCGGCGATGCCTTCGGTTGGCAGGGAAAGGTCGTCACGGTTCCGGCCGCGGAGCTTCCCGAGCCTCTTCGAAGGCCATTCGATTGGCGATATCACCTCGAGACGGACACGACCCGTATGCGGAAGGAGCTCGGCTACGTCGAGCCGGTAGCCGCCGAAGACGCGATGCTTCGAACGGTGCAATGGGAGAAAGCGCGTCTGGACGAAATGGCGCCACCCGATTACGGCCCGGAAGACGAGTTTCTCAGTCGATCCGAACGACTCTCCGGACGATAGACTCTGGCGGCGCGCCGTCGACCCGCACGAAGTAGGCGCCGGCTTTGGTGGCGCGACCTTGGTCGTCGCGCCCATCCCATACCATGGCGTGCGAGCCCGGGCCCAGCGATCCGGCGAAGAGACGCCGCACGCGCCGCCCCACCGCGTCGAATACTTCCACCGAGATCTCGGCGCCACCCGCCGAATCCACGATGAAGCGGATGTCGCCGCGCGTGGGATTGGGTGCGGGCGCGCTCAAAGCGAGATGCCGTGGCCCGGGCGCGGGTCCCACGGCCACCGCCATCCCGCTCAGATCGATCTTCCACTGTCCGCGTCCGTGCGTCGCCGCGATCAAGGTGCGCGTGCCGTCGTGGAGCACGAGATCGAACACCGTCTGGAGAGGCAATCCCGAGCCCAGCGGATACCAGTCGACGCCGAGATCGTCGGTCGCGTAGACGCCGATGTCGGTGGCGAGGAAGAGCCGGCTCGGGTTCGTGGGATCGACGATCAGATCGTTGGCCGGCACGTCCGGCAAGTTGCCCGCGATCGAGGTCCAGTGGTCGCCGCCGTCGAGGCTCCGATAGACGTGCGCGGCCAGCTCGTCGAGCGAGAATCCGGAGAGTGTCACGTACACCACGCTCGCGTTGGTGGGGTCTGAGGCCACGTGCGTGACCCAGCGCGTCGGGAGCCCGGCCGAGATGTCGGTCCAGCTCGCGCCGCGATTGGTCGAGCGCCACACCTTGGCGTCGTCGGTGCCCACGTAATAGCGGCTCGTGTCGGCGCGCGCGATCTCGAGCGTGGTGATCGTGCTGTAGACC
>DATFWU010000036.1:0-2061 GCA_035259005.1 Candidatus Eiseniibacteriota bacterium | reverse complement strand
CGTTTCTCCTGGCGCGCAAGAGCGAGGGCTCGATGCGCGACGCGGTGAGCGCTTTGGACCAGGTGCTCTCGACCGGCGTCACCAAGGTGGACGAGGCGGCGGTGAACGAGGTGCTGGGCCTGGTCCCCCGCGAGATCTTCTTCGCTCTGGGCGAGCGCATCCTGGCGCGCGACGCCGAGGGGGCGCTGGCCTCGCTGCACCGCGCCTACCGCGAGGGCTCGGAGCCGCGCGATCTGGCGGAAGGGTTGCTCGATCACTTGCGGAGCTTGCTCGTCCTGCGCGTCGATCCGGCGGCCGAAGACCTGCTGGCGGCGAGCCCCGAGGAGCGCGCCAGGCTGCTCAAGCAAGGCGCCGAGCACGACACGGCGGACTTGTTGCGGCTCATGCGCATCGTCACCGAGGCATTGGCCTCGATGCGCGACAGCGCGCAGCCTTTGACCCACCTCGAGACCGCGGTCGTGGAGATGGCGCTGCTCGAGCCCGGCGTGCGCCTGAACGAGATTCTCGATCGCTTGGGCGGGGGAGGCGAGGGAGGAGGAACGCGTGCCAAGAACGCGCCCGCGGCGCCACCGGCTCGCGCGCCCGAGCCGCCGGCGAGGCGCCGGGCGGAAGCTCCTGCTGCTCCTCATGCTTCGGCTGCGCCTGTCGCCGCCGTCATGCACACCGATGCGGAGTGGGACGCGCCCGGGCTCTGGGAGCGAGTCGTCAACGAGGTGAAGGACAGAAAACTGATGGTTGGCGTGTTTCTCGCCGAGAGCCGCCGCGCGGGCTGGGACGGCACCACGCTCCGCCTCGCCGCCGACGAGGTCCACCGCAGTCTGCTCGAGGCGCGCGAGAATCGCGAGCTGCTCGGCGAGGTGATGGCGCGCGTCTACGGCCGCCCGCTCTCGCTTCGCTTCCTCGACGGCGTGGCACCGCCGGCAGCCCCTGAGAGCGCGCCGCGCGTGATGGTCGCGGCCTCCGTCGAAGAGCCGCCTGCCTTGGCCGAAGAAGAAGTGTCGGTGGCGACGGCTACCGTCGAATCGGCGCCATCCGAGGCCGTCCCGACCGCTCCGGGCGAGGCTCCGGTCTCTCCCGAGGTGCAGCAAGCTATGGTATGGTTTGAGGGAGATATTGTACGCCGCGCCGCCGATTCCGGAGGAGCCCACCCATGAAAAACATCGCCGCTCTCATGAAGCAGGCGCAGAAGATGCAGGCCCAGATGGCGCAGGTGCAGGAGGAGCTGGGCGAAAAGCGCGTCGAGGCGTCGGCCGGCGGCGGCATGGTGACCGCGACCGCCAACGGTCGCGGCGAATTGGTCTCCATCAAGATCGATCCCGAAATCGTGAAGGCCGGCGATGTCCCCATGCTCGAGGACTTGGTCCTCGCCGCCGTGAACGAGGCGCGCAGCCGTTCCGAAGAGCTGATGCGCGACGCCATGAACCGCGTGGCCGGTCCGTTCGGCGGATTCCCCTTCGTTTGAGCCGCGGGCGCGGCCGCGTGAGCTAGCGGCAGGCCGACCCCCGTGTCCTTCTCTTCCAAATATCTCGAACGCCTGATCGACGAGCTGAGCCGTCTTCCTTCCATCGGACGGAAGACGGCGCAGCGCATCGCGTTTCATTTGCTCAAGACCTCACGCGAGGACGCTCTGTCGCTCGCCGAAGCCATCGTCGCCGTCAAAGAGAAGGTCGGCTTCTGCTCCGAGTGCGGCAACTACGCCGAGCACTCGCCGTGCTCGATGTGCGCGGACGACGAACGCGACCCTGGCATCTTGTGCGTGGTCGAGCAGCCGGTGGACGTGGTCGCGGTCGAGCGCACGGGTGCCTTTCGCGGCCGCTATCACGTGCTGGGCGGTGCCTTGTCGCCACTGGATGGCACAGGCCCCGAAGATCTGCGGGTGAAGGAATTGCTGGCCCGCGTGGCCGGCAACGCGGGCCGGCCGGCGGTGCGCGAGGTGATCCTCGCCACCAATCCCACGGTGGCGGGGGAGAGCACGGCTCTCTATTTGTCGCGGCTCTTGAGCCCGCACGGCGTGGCCGTCACGCGCATCGCGCGCGGCGTTCCCGTGGGCTCCGACCTCGA
>DATFWU010000035.1:0-8882 GCA_035259005.1 Candidatus Eiseniibacteriota bacterium | reverse complement strand
CCTCGTCGGTGAGCGCCGGACGGCCCGCTTCCGCCTCGGCGACGGCCTGCCACGCCGTCCCTCCGGCACTCACGCCACGAAGCGCGCGATCCTTGCGCGCGAGGCGCGTGGTCACGGAGTCGTCGGCCGCCACCCAATGCGAGTCCGCGTCCAGCTCGCCGCTCACCAGGCCTTGCCCGAGCCCGAGCACCGCGCTCACCACGGAGATGTCGTCGCGGCCGCTCACCGGGTCGATGGAGAAGGCGACGCCGGAGACTTCGGGCTCGACCATCTCCTGGATCACGACCGCGATCGGCGCCGCCCCGCCTGGATCGCCGTACACCTTGGTCCGTGCGGCCGAGGCGGAGCGCCATACCACCGCGATGGCCTCCCACAGAGCGTCGGTCGCTTGCGGCGAGAACCGGACACCCAGCACCGATTCGAAGAGGCCGGCGTACGAACGGGCCGCGGAATCTTCGACCATCGCGGAAGAGCGGACCGCCAGCGGCACTCGGCCGAACCCGGCCGCCGCGCACGCGTCCTCGACCGCGCGCCGAAGCTCCGGCGAAGCTCCGTCTGCGCGGGTCGTGATCACGAGGAAACGCGGCACTTCGAATTCGCCCGCCGGCGCGAGCTCGGCGAGACGCGCCAGCGAGCGCGCCTTCCCGCCAATGCACTCGACCGGAGGAATCACCGTCGAGTCCCCAGGCACGTAGACGAGGGCGGTCACGGTTTCCGTCATCCGCCTGCCCTCGCGAGCAAGAGGTGCAGGAGCCAGGGTCCCGACCCAAGCGTCAGGTAGGTGGCGAAGGGCCAGAGGCCGCTTGCGCTTTCGATGGCGCGGGCGCGCGCGGACGCCGGCGCGCGCAGGAACAAGACGGCGGGAACGGCGCAGCCGGCCGCGACCACGGCCAGAAGCGGCGCCGTCAGATGCAGCGCCGAGGTGGCGCGCGCCGCCAGGATCGCAAAGCCCAAGGAGAGCGCCAGCACGCCGAGCCAGACGGTAGGTGCCGCGCGCAGGCCCCAATCGTGCGTGTAGGTTCCCACGCCCTCGCGCTCCTCGGCGGGAGCGCGAATCTTGCGCCCGACCTCGATGAGCACGCCGTTCCAGTAGGTCACGAAGAGAAAGAAGACGAGCGCGTGCGGCGGATGCGCGCCCTCGGCCAGCCAGTCGATGCCGGTGGTGTAGAAATCGACCATGGGCATGATCGCCATGTGGCTCACCAAGTACGCGGTGGGATGCGCGCGCAGCCAGTCGCGGACGAAGAACTCCTTGGTCATGAGGGTCGCCCACACCGTCGCGGGCAACAGGAGCGCCACGTAGCGAAGCCCGAGCCACGAGTTGAGGAGGACGACGAGCCCGGCAAGAACCATCGCCACGCGACGCAGCTCCGAGAGCGTGACCAAGCCGCGCGGGACCGGCAGCTCGGGGCGATAGCGACGGTCGAGATCCTGGTCTTTGTGCTCGTCGAGCACGCGCAACAGGAAGAAGAACACGATGGCGGTCACGGCCCCCACCGCGAAGCGCGGCCATGGGATGAAGCCGGGCTGGCCGCGCGCCAATCGCGAGTAGGCCACCGAGGAAAACGTGAACAGCGTGATCAGCGGAACGAACTGGACGAGGGGAAAGCGCTCCGCTTGATAGCGCCACAGTCGGGGGAGCAACCCGGAGCGGCCCGCCGTCGCCATCAGCTTTCGCGCGGCCGGCCCAGATCCTCGTGCGCGCGCGAGAAGTGCCCGGCGCACAGAGCTCCGACGATCGAGATCTCGCCGGCCAGGGCCACGGCGGCGCAGATCTCGGCGAACTTCGCCGCCAGCTCCTTGCCTTCCTCGCTGCCCTCGCAATGAAGGATGCGGAGCGATTCGCGCTGGGTGGGCAGGCGAGTCCCACCCCCCACCGTGCCCACGATCAGGTTGGGAAGCGTGATGCCGCAGTAGAGATCACCCTGTTCCGTGCGCTCGAGTCGCGTGATGCCGACACTGGCCTCGCTCACACAGGCGAGGTCCTGCCCGCAGGCAAGGAAGACGGCGGCCAGACCATTGGCGATGTGACCGCTCACCCCGATCGATCCGCTCTGGGCGCCGCCCACGAAGCTCATCCCCCAGTATTCCGCCATGGCCTCGGGCGTAGTGTGCAGCCCGCGCACCACGAGACGCCGCGGCAGCGTCACTTCGGCCATCACGTGCCGTCCGCGCGTGTGCAAGAAGCTCAGAACGGTGGCCTTCTTGTCGCCCGACATGTTGGCTTCGAGAAACCAGGTGCGCGGGCGCACAGGCGAGGTGGCGAGAATCTCCTCGCAAATAGCCGCGGTGCAGAAGGTGGTCATGTTCTGCCCCGAGGCGTCACCCGTGTGGTAGGCGAAGATGAGGTAGACGTGGTTCGCTTCGACGTGGGCCAGGAGATCGAGCAGGCGCCCGTGCGAGGTGCGGCTCGCCGCCACCTCGCGGAAACGCTCGAAGTGGTCGATCGCCCAGGCGGCGAAATGCGACGCCTCGGCGATGCTTGCGAAGACGAACCCGGGCGCGCGCTGCACCTGCTCGGTGGTGACCAGCGCCGACACGCCGCCGGCGCGCGTCACGAGACGCGCCCCGCGATGGTAGCTCGCGACCAGAGCCCCTTCGGTGGTAGCGAGCGGCACGAGGTAGTCGCCGTGCGCGTGCACGCCGTTCACGCGCAAGGGCCCGATGAGACCCGTCGGGACCTGCGTCATGCCGACGTAGTGCTCGATGTTGCCGCGAAGCGTGGCGGGATCGACATCGGGCTCGCGCCCGGCGAGGTGGGGGATCGAAATACCCTGTGCTTCCACGGCTTGCACGCGCAGGGCGCGCGCCTCGGCCGACCAATCGCCCGGCCGCGGAACACTGGCCGGAAGGGGATGGCTCTCTCCGGTCCGGGGCTCGAGCCGCTTGGCCAGCTCCTCGACCGTCCCCCACTGCGTCAGGCGGCGGACCACCTCCCGCGCCTGATCCTTGGAAATGGGCATGCGGGGGACGTTAGTCGCGCGCGGAGAGGCTCGCAAGCCCGCGCGATGAGCGGGCCTAAACCTCTAGAGCAACTGTCGCAATTGCAACGGCACCGTCCAGGTTCTCGTGCCGCGTGACACGGCGAGCGTCACCGACGAGCCGGCTTGGCGAAGGCGCTCGCGCAAGCGCACGACGCCGAGGTCGGTCACCGGCTTCCCATCGACGGAGAGAAGCTGGTCCCCCACCTGGAGCCCCGCTTCCTCCGCCGGCGACTGGGGGATGACGCGCGACACCGTGATGGTGTCGAAGGCCGCGCCCGAGGTGATGAGCACGAGACCGCTGGCGTCGAAAGGAACCGGATCCGCGAGATCGCTCACCGGATCAAGGATCATCTCCTTGCGGGCATAGTCGAAGGTGCAGCGGAACTTCTTGAGGATCGAGCCGCCGATGTTGCCGGCCGCGCCTTCGACGGCGAAGTGCGCCGGCCCGGTTTGGGCGATCGAGACCAAGGGCTGGCTGAGGCGCAGCGAGCCCAGATCGAGACCCGCCAAGCGTCCGGTTCGCGATTCGGTCTGACCTCCCACCGCCTGGCCGCTCATGGCGACGGTCTTGGTCACGGTCGCCTGCACACTCTCGCGCGCGGCATAGGCGGGCAAGAGAATCACCGCCTGGCTCGAGCCCGTGTCGATGACGTAGCGACCTTCGAGCCGCCGCCCATCGGAGAGCCGAATCGCCGCTTCGATATACGGAAGATTGATCTTGTACGTGAGCGGGAGGCGCTCGCCCTTGCCCCCGTAGTGGAAATCCTTGGGCTCGTAGAGGCGCAGCGTGCTGTGCGCGTAGTCGATCTCCACGACGTAGCGTTGGAAAAGCTCGGCCCCGATGATGCCGTCCATGACGTGACCCATGCGGGGCGCCAGGCCGACGAGCGGAAACGCGGAAGCGGTCTCGGTGTGGAGGGTCACGGTCCCCAGCTGAAAGTCGATGGGCCCGAGCTGTCGCGACTCCACCGAGCCGGCCGCGCCCTGGGCCACGCTGCGCTGGCGGAAGTCGAGTCCCAGCTGCTCGGCGCGCGGCTGGTTCACCGAGCTCGCCGCCGCCCCCGTGTCGAGCGCGAACCACAGCGTGTCGGAATTCTGGATGCGCACCGGGAGCATGATCGCCGTCCCATTGAGATGAAACGGAATCGTGGCTAAGGGAGTCGCGAGCGCGGGAGAGGAAACGAGTAAGGCGACGAGCACCGCGGCCCGGGCGACGTGGGAGCGGGACATGGCAAGCCTCCTGGTGGACCGCAAGAGATTGGCGGCTCGGCCGCGTGCGCGCCAGTCAAGCTTTCGCAAGGCGCCCGTCCCTACAGCAAGTCGCGCAAGCGCAACGGCACGGTCCACGTGCGCTCGCCGCGTGACACCGTGAGGGTCACGGAGTCGCCCGCGTGGCGCAGGCGCTCCTGCATGCGGCCCATGCCCACGCGGGCCGCGGGAGTGCCATCCAATGCGATGACGCGATCCCCTTTCAGGATGCCTGCCTCGCCCGCCGGTGAGCGCGGAACCACGCTCTGCACGACGATGGTAGCGAAGGTCCCGCCCGTGGTGGCCAGGTCGAGACCGCTCGCGTCGAACGGCATCGGCGCGGCCAGGTCGCTCGCGGGCTCCAGGATCATCTCCGAGCGCGCGTAGTCGAAGATCATGCGGAAGCGCTCGAACACGCCGCCGCCCAAATTGCCCGCGCTCCCATCGGTCGCGAAGTGACCCGGATGGGGCGGCGGAAGAACGACGAGAGGATCCTCCAAGCGAAGCTCTCCCAGTTCGAGAGCGCGCAAGCGACCGATGCGCGTGCCGATCTCCCCGCCCACGGCGAGCCCTTCGAACGGCACCGTCTTGGCGACGGTCTGCTCCACCCGATTCTGGGCCAGGAAATCGGCGAGCAGGATTACGGCCTGGCTCGAGCCCGTATCCACGAGGAAGCGTCCCGCGAGCCAGCGCGCGTCGGACAGCTCGACGCGCGCCTGGGCATGAGGAAGCCCCTGCAGGAACGTGAGCGGAAGCCGTTGTCCGCTTCCCTCGTAGTGGAAAGAGCTCGGCTCGTGGAGGCGGACCAGGCGATGGGCATAGTCGATCTCCACCACGTAGCGCTGGAAGAGCTCCGCGCCCACGACGCCATCGAGAGCGTGGCCGATGCGCGAAGCGAAGCCCGAGAACGCAAAAGCCTGGGCCTGGTTGGCCGTCAACACCACGGATCCCATCCGGATGTCGAAGGGCGCGAGCCGCTTCGCATCCACGGTGCCAGTGCCTCCGGTCGCATGGGTCGCTCCCGTGACCTTCAGTCCGAGCTGCGAAGCGCGCGGAAGATCCACCGACACGTGGTAGGCGCCGGTATCGAGAACGAACCACAGCGTGTCGGAGTCCTGGATCTGAACCGGAAGCACGACGACATGATCGACGAGGTGAAAGGGAATCGTGGCCACGGCCCCGGCCAAGGCGGGCGCGGGTGTGCCGAGGAGGAGACCGGCCAGGGCGAGTTGTCGGCACCACATGGAGCCATCTTCCCGCGCCGTCCCGGGGCCTTGCCAGTCAATCTTTCACAACCGCCGGGCGCGTGTTAGCGTGCGGGACCGTCATGAGCGCCCGCGATCGCTTCGCCATCGACGAGGACATCCGCAAAGCCTCCACCCTGCCCGGCTGGGTCTACACCGATGCCGAAGCCTACGAGCGCATCCGTGACCGGGTGTTCGCCCGGAGCTGGCAGCTTGCCGGCGACACCGACCGCGTGAAGGTGCCGGGACAGGTCTCGCCGTTCACGCTCCTCGAGAGCTTTCTCGAGGAGCCGCTCCTGCTCACGCGCGACAAATCGGACACGCTCCACTGCCTGTCCAACGTGTGCACGCATCGCGCGAACCTGGTGGCCGAGAACGAGGGCGTCGAGCCCTTCCTGCGCTGCCGCTATCACGGCCGCCGTTTTGCCCTCGATGGCAAGTTCCTCTCCATGCCGGAGTTCGAGCAGACGGCGAGCTTTCCGAGCCCGGCCGACGATTTGAAGCCGGTCATGCTCGGCGTCTGGGCCAAGTTCCTCTTCGTCTCGCTCGACCCCATGTGTCCATTCGACGCCTGGATCGGCGACCTGCGCGCGCGTGTCCGCTGGCTGCCCATGGCCGAGAGCCTGCACGACGCGGCGCGCTCGCGCGAATATCTCGTGCGCGCCAACTGGGCGCTCTATTGCGACAACTATCTCGAGGGTTTTCACATTCCGTTCGTGCACGCGGGGCTCGCCTCGGCGCTCGACTATGGCAGCTATCGCACCGAGCTCTTCCCCTGGGGCAGCCTGCAGGTGGGTATCGCCAACGAAGGCGAGGACTGCTTCGCGCTGCCTCCCGGCTCGCCCGACAAGAGCCAGCGCGTGGCGGCGTACTACTTCTGGCTCTATCCCAACACCATGTTCAATTTCTATCCCTGGGGCTTGTCGATCAACGTGGTGCGGCCGCTGGCGCTCGATCGCACCAAGGTTTCCTTCCTGAGCTACGTGATCGATCCGTCGCGCCTCGAAGTGGGCGCCGGCGCCACCCTCGACCGGGTCGAGCGCGAGGACGAGCGCATCGTCGAGGCGGCACAGCGAGGGGCGGGGTCCCGCTTCTACGATCGCGGCCGCTATTCGCCGACCCGCGAGCAAGGCGTCCATCATTTCCACCGCTTGCTGGCGCGAAGCCTAGACGGCGACTGAGTCTCTCCGGCGGCGCGCGTAGAGAATCGCGCCCACCACCGCGAGCACGGCGGTTCCGCCCACCACCTTGGCCAGCGCCCACGTCTTGTCGGCGTCGGCCGGCGGCACGGCGGCGAGCACGAGCGCGATGAGCGTCGTGGCCCCTCCCAGGAAGGCCAGCACGAGAACCGCGGGCCGTCCGCCGGGCGTACGCAGCTCTCCTTTCGCGCGCGCATAGGCCGCGAAGAGCACCAGATACGGAAGGAAGTAGGTGATCACGCCGAGGGCGACGAGGGCGTCGTAGGCTCCCTTCACCGAAGCGCCCGCCTGGCCGAGGATGGCGATCACGGCGGCGGCCGCCGCCTGTGTCGCCAAAGCCACGTGCGGCGTGCCCCAGCGGGGATGGAGCTTTCCAAACGCGGGCGGCAAGTAGCGATCGATTCCCGCGACGAAGGGGAGACGCGCCGTCGAGGCGAGCCAGGCGCTCGAGCCACCCAGGCTGCCGAGCGCCACCAGGAGAGCCACCGCCGGCGTCACCGCGCGCCACCCGGTGACGCTCGCCATGTGATCGATGGCCTGGAGAATTCCCGAAAGCCCGCTCACGTCGGCTTGTGGCAGGGCCACCAGCACGGCCAGCGTGCCCAGGATATAGATGGCGGCGATGGAGACGCCCGAGATCACGATGGCCTTGGGCACCGTGCGACGCGCGTCCTCGATCTCCCCGCCCATGAGCGACGCGGCTTCGAACCCCGCGAACCCGAAGGCGATGGTCGACCACAGGAGCGCGTTGTTGAAGTCGAGATGCGGGACCATCGTGGCGGACGAGATCGGGGTCGCGGAGCCGAACTGGGTGAAGGCCACCGCGCCCAGGGCGATGAGGATGCCGGCCGGAATCCAGGTCGCGATTCCGCCCAGGTTGGAGAGCCACTTGCCGACTCCGGTCCCGATCGTGTTCAGCAAGCAAGCCAGCGCCAAGCCGCACACGGCGACCAGGATGAAATACGAAGGGTTGCTCCCCAGCGCCTGCGCCCGAGGTCCGAACGCGTAGAGCAGGTTGCCGGCGCCGAAGTAGAGCAGGCCCGGCATGTAGACCACGTTGCTCACCCAGTAGAACCACGCCGTCATGAAGGCGGTGAGGTCGCCGAATTCCTGCTGCGCCCAGACGTAGATCCCTCCTTCTTCCGGGCGGCGCGACGCCAGCTCGATCACGGCGAAGCCGAGCGGGAAGAAGAAGGTCACGAGGGCGACGAGCCAGAGGACGAGGCCGCTGGGGCCGGTGGCGGCCGCGGTGGCGATCCAGCGCAAGCCGACCACGGCCACGATGAAGAAAAGAACGACGTCGGGCAGGCGAAGCGCGCGCCGCAGAGTCGTCGGGGGAGAGTGCACGGCGGCTAGGAAAACATCTCGCCCCGACGAGAAGCAAGGGAGACGCTTGCGGTGCGCGCCGCGGCTGGGCGAAACTGCGCTTGCACATGGAGAATCGCCGCCAAGGCTGGCTCACGACCGATCGCCCTTGGTACGCGCTTGGAGCGCTCGCGCTCCTCGTGTTGGCATGGACTTGCCGCCGCGCTCCCTTCGGCGTGCCTGCCGCCGACGATTACGACTATCTCTACTGGCTGCGATTTCATCGCTTCGATGTCTTCGACTCGATGGGCTCGAACTTCTATTGGAGGCCGCTCGGGCGCCAGCTCTACTACGCCGCGCTCCAGCCTTTCTTCTTCACCGCGCCTTGGATGGTGGCGCTCGCGCACGCGCTTCTTCTCTTCGCCACCTTTGCCGTGGTGTTTCGGATCGCGCGGCGCGCCTGGCCGGCCTCGGTGGCCGCGGCCATCGCCGTCTTTCCCCTCCTGGCCGAGCCGACGCGCACGCTTCTCGTCTGGCCCACGGGCGGTGAGTACCTCATGGCCATGCTGGCGAGCGCACTCGCCGTGCACGAGGCGCTGGCCAAGCGTTGGTGGACGGCGGGGCTCTTCGCCCTGGCCGCTCTCCTCTGCCACGAAGCATCGGCCCTCGTCCTGCCCGCGATTCTCGTGATCGCGTGGCGCCGCCGTGCGGTCATCCCCGGCGTTGTGACGGCTGCTCTGGCGACACTCGTCTGGTACGCGGGACACCTCGTCGCCCAATCGCACGGCGCCGGGTGGCTCGATCGCGGCGCGCCCGGAGGATCGGCGCCGCTCCAGTGGCTCGAGGCCACGTTCCGCGTCGTCATGAGCCAGCTCAACTTGGAGGAACTGGGCGGATCCCAT
>DATFWU010000034.1:0-3113 GCA_035259005.1 Candidatus Eiseniibacteriota bacterium | reverse complement strand
GAGCGCTCGACCTCGACGGTGAAATCGACGTGGCCCGGGGTGTCGATGATGTTGATGCGGTGGTCGCGCCAGAATGTGGTGGTGGCGGCGGAGGTGATGGTGATGCCGCGCTCGCGCTCCTGCTCCATCCAGTCCATGGTGGCGGCGCCGTCATGGACCTCGCCCACGCGGTGGATGCGTCCCGTATAGAACAGGATCCGCTCCGTAAGCGTGGTCTTACCGGCATCGATGTGGGCCATGATGCCGATATTGCGAATGCGATCGAGCGCTACGTTCCTAGGCACAGCTCTGCAACCTCTCTCGGAAACGACCACCTGCCTTTCCATGGTAGGAAGCAAGTGGAACGGGCTCCGCGGACGACCGGGGAGCTCTTACCAGCGATAATGGGCGAACGCCTTGTTGGCCTCCGCCATGCGATGCGTGTCCTCGCGCTTCTTGACGGCTCCGCCTTCGTTGCGCGCCGCCGCCAGGATCTCGGCGGCCAGCTTCTCCTGCATCGAGTGGTCGGCGCGTTCGCGCGCGAAGCTGATGAGCCAGCGGATGGCCAGGGCGTTGCGGCGGTCCGGACGGACCTCCACCGGCACCTGGTAATTCGCTCCGCCCACCCGCCGCGACTTCACCTCGAGCACGGGCTTCACGTTGTTCATGGCCTGCTTCAGCACGGCCATCGGCTCCTGGCCGCTCTTCGTCTCCACCAGCTTCATCGCCTTGTAGAAGATGCTCTCGGCTTTCGAGCGCTTCCCCTCGGCCAGAATCGAATTGAGGAAGCGGGTGACGAGAGGATTCCCGAACACCGGATCTCCCGGCAGCTCCCGCTTGGCGACGGCTCTTTTCCTCGGCATCTCTTCTCCAGGCTCCTTGGGCTCGTCCGCCTAGCGGGCGGGCGCGCCCTTCTTGCGCTTCGTTCCGTACTTCGAACGGCTCTGATTGCGCCCGTCCACCCCGCTCGCGTCGAGCGCGCCGCGCACGATGTGATAGCGCACGCCCGGCAGATCCTTCACGCGTCCCCCGCGGATGAGCACGATCGAGTGCTCCTGCAGGTTGTGGCCTTCGCCCGGGATGTAGGCCGTGACCTCGACCCCGTTGGTGAGGCGCACGCGCGCGACTTTGCGCAGCGCCGAGTTCGGCTTCTTGGGCGTCGTGGTGTAGACGCGCGTGCAAACGCCCCGCTTCTGAGGGCAGCTCTTGAGCGCGGGCGAAGCAGTCTTGGCCGTCTGGCGCGCGCGCCCATGGCGCACGAGCTGATTCAACGTCGGCAACGCATGTCCTCCGGAGCGCTACGGGTAGAGGGCAATAGGCCCTAAATCACGCAGAACTCGCAGTCTACGAAACTGTTAGACCACTCGTCAAGCCGTCTTCGGCTCGCCGGTCAGCTCCACCGCCGGAACCTCCTCCTGAACCTGTAACTCAGATTCCAGCTTCAACTTACGGTAAGTTGTCATGCCCGTCCCGGCAGGAATCAGGTGGCCGATGATGACGTTCTCCTTGAGGCCCCGGAGGTGGTCCGTGGCCCCCTGAATGGCGGCCTCGGTCAAAACCCGGGTCGTCTCCTGGAAGGACGCCGCCGAGATGAACGACTGGGTCGAGAGCGAAGCCTTGGTGATGCCGAGGAGCAGCGGCTGGTACGTAGCCGGGGTCAGCCCCTCGCCGCGCGCCCGCTCGTTCTCGTCCGCGAGCACGATGCGATCCACCTGCTCGCCTTCGAGGAACGTAGTGTCGCCCGGATCCTCGACCCGCACCTTCTGCAGCATCTGACGCACGATGACCTCGATGTGCTTGTCGTCGATGCGCACGCCCTGCAGCCGGTAGACTTCCTGGATCTCGTTCACCAGGTATTCCTGCACTTCCTCGATGCCCTTGATGCGCAGGATGTCGTGCGGGTTGATCGGACCTTCGGTCAGACGCTCGCCGGCGCGCACGAAGGACGACTCCTGCACGTGCAGGTGGCGGCCCTGCGGCACCTGATACTCGCGCGACTCGCCGGTCTCGGCCTTGACGGTGACCTTGCGGAGACCGCGCGACACGCCGCCCAGCTCGACCCGCCCGTCGATTTCAGAGACCACCGCGGCGTCCTTGGGACGGCGCGCCTCGAACAGCTCCGACACACGCGGCAGACCGCCGGTGATGTCGCGCGTCTTCGAGGACTCGCGGCGAATCTTGACCAGCGCCTGGCCCGCGACCACCAGCTGGCCGTCGTGCACCTGGAGGCGCGATCCGGTGGGCAGCGGATAGTGCGCCGCCACCTTGCCGCGCTCGTCCAGGATGTCGATGGCCGGGTGCAGCTCCTTGTTGCGGTCTTCCATGATCACCTGGAGCTTCAAGCCCGTGTTCTCGTCCACCTCGTCGCGCACCGTGATCTTCTCGCGGATGTCGACGAACTGGACGTGGCCCGCCTTCTCGGTGATCACCGGCTTGTTGTAGGTGTCCCACTCGAAGAGCGTCTGACCTTCGATCACCGTCTCGTGATCGCTGACGAACACCTGCGCTCCGTACGGCGGGTTGTAGCGCTGGCGCACGCGCGAGGTCTCGGGATCGAGCACTTCGATCTCGCCGCGGTGGCCGACCACGACCTTGACGCCGACCGGCGCGCCGCCGGCTTCGGACGGCGTGTAATCCACGGTCTCGACCTCGCGGAAGCGCACCACGCCGCCGGTCTTGGCCTGGATCTTCGACTGCACGACGATGTGGCTCGCGGTGCCGCCGATGTGGAAGGTGCGGAGCGTGAGCTGCGTGCCCGGCTCGCCGATCGACTGCGCGGCGATCACGCCCACCGCCTCGCCCAGGTTCACCGCCTGGCCGGTGGCCAGGTTGCGGCCGTAGCACATGCCGCACACGCCGCGCTTGGCGTCGCAGGTGAGCACGGAGCGGATACGGATCTTCTCCAAGCCGTGCTTGGCGGCGTCGTCGAGACGCTCGCCCACCGACTCGTCGAGAATCTGTCCCGCCTCGACCACCAGCTCGTTCGAGATGGGGTGATACACGTCCTCCACCACGACGCGCCCGAGCACGCGGTCCGAGAGCGGCTGGATGATCTCCTCGCCGTCCTTGAGCGGACCCACGGCCAGACCGCGGATGGTGTGGCAGTCCTCGAGATTGATGATCACGTCCTGGCC
>DATFWU010000033.1:0-6069 GCA_035259005.1 Candidatus Eiseniibacteriota bacterium | reverse complement strand
ACCATCGCGGCCTACTCGTACAAGCACTCGCTCGGACAGCCCTTCATCTATCCCAAGAACGACCTCGATTATCCCTCGAACTTCCTGAACATGATGTACGCCACGCCTTGCGAGACCTACGAAGTCGATCCGGTGATCGCCAAGGCGCTCGACGTCATCCTCATCCTGCACGCCGACCACGAGCAGAACTGTTCGACCAGCACGGTGCGCATGGTGGGCAGCTCGCACGCCAACATCTTCGCCTGTATGTCGGCCGGGATCAGCGCGCTCTGGGGGCCCCTGCACGGCGGCGCCAACCAGGAAGTGATCGAGATGCTGGAGCGGATCGCGGCCCACGACGGCAGCGCGGAGAAGTTCGTGACGCGAGCCAAGGACAAGCAGGACTCGGCGCGGCTCATGGGCTTCGGCCACCGCGTCTACAAGAGCTACGACCCGCGCGCCGCCATCCTCAAGAAAATGTGCCGCGAGGTGATCGGACGCGTGCCCGGGGCCAAGTCGAACCGTCTGCTCGAGATCGCTCTCCAGCTCGAAGAGATCGCGCTGCACGACGACTACTTCGTGAGCCGCAATCTCTATCCCAACGTCGACTTCTATTCGGGGCTCATCTACAACGTGATCGGCGTGCCCACGAACATGTTCACTGTGCTCTTCGCCATGGGGCGCATGCCGGGATGGATCTCGCACTGGCTCGAGATGCGGCACGATCCGGCGACGCGCATCGGCCGCCCGCGCCAGATCTACGTCGGAGCCACGGAGCGCGCGTACAAGTCCGTCGCCGACCGCGGGTAGGGGGATGAGCGAGCCGACCCCCGTCGCCTTCGACCAAGAGCGCGTCCAGCACATCGACAAGCGCGGGCTCGCGCTGATCCTCGATCCTCTCCTCAACAAAGGAACCTGCTTCAGCGAGGAGGAGCGCAACCTCTTCGGCCTGCACGGCCTCCTGCCGCCGGGCGTGTCGACGGCCGAGCAGCAGGAGGAGCGCTCGTACGGCAACTACCTGCGCGCCGGCGGCGACATCCTCCGCTATCTCTATCTGCAGGCCCTGCGCGATCGCAACGAGACCCTCTTCTTCCGCTTGCTCGTGAACCATCTCGAGGAGATGGCGCCCATCGTCTACACGCCGACCGTGGGCACGGTGTGCGAGCAATACAGCCAGCTCTACCGCCAGACGCGCGGTCTCTACGTCTCGGCGCGCGATCGGGGTCGCGTCGCCCAGCTTCTGCGTAACTTGCCGCGCGACGACTATCGCGTGCTCGTGGTCACCGACAACGAAGCCGTGCTCGGGCTGGGCGACCTCGGCGTCGGCGGCATGGGCATCTCGATCGGCAAGCTGGCTTTGTACACGGCGGGGGCGGGCGTCCATCCGGCGCTCACCTTGCCGGTGACCCTCGACGTGGGCACGAACAACCAGCGCCTGCTCGAAGATCCTATCTATCTCGGCATGCGCCATCCGCGCCTGCGCGGCGAGGAGTACGACACGCTGCTCGACGAGCTGGTGGACGCCGTGTCCAAAGTCTTCCCGCGCGCGCTCGTGCAGTGGGAGGATTTCGCGAGCGCCAACGCCTTCCGCGTCTACGAGCGGCACCGCAATCGCATCTTGTCGTTCAACGACGACATCCAGGGCACGGCGTGCGTGTTCGTGGCCGGGGTGCGCGCCGCACTCGCTCAGGTCGGACGGCGCTTGCAGGACGAGCGCGTCGTGTTCTACGGCGCGGGAGCGGCGGGAGGGGGCTGCGCTCTGGCCCTGAAGAGCGCAATGGCCGCTTTGGGCGTGAGCGACGCCGATTTCCGCCGCCGCGTCTTGCTCCTCGATTCGCACGGGCTCATGCTCGGCGACCGGCCGAACCTGCACTCCTTCCAGAAGGAGATCGCGGGGGACCCCGGGCTGCCGGCCGAGTGGCGGGTGGATCGCGCGCACGCGCTCGGCCTCGCCGAGGTCGTGCGTCTGCACCGGCCGACCATCCTGGTAGGAGCTTCCGGGCAGCCCGGCTCGTTCACCGAGGACATCGTCCGCACCATGATGGCCTCGTGCCCGCACCCCATCTTCTTCCCGCTCTCCAACCCCACGAGCCGGATCGAGGCTTTGCCCGAGGATCTCATTCGCTGGACCGACGGGGCTGCGGTGGTCGGCACCGGCAGTCCCTTCCCGCCCGTCGAGTGGAAAGGTGTGCGCCACGAGATCGGCCAGGGCAACAACGCGTTGATCTTCCCCGGTCTCGGTTTGGGTGCGGTGGCGGTGGGTGCCAGGCGCCTGCCCGACGAAGCGTTCCTGGCGGCGTCCCAAGCGTTGTACGAGCTCACTTCCAAGGGCGGTCGCGGCCCCGGCGCGCCCATCTATCCGCCGCTGACGCGGCTTCGCGAAGTGTCGTTCGCTATCGCGTGCGCCGTCGGCAAGGCGCTCGTCGCAGCGGGTGCCGCTCCCGGCGTGGCGGCCGCCGACGTGCCGTCACGCGTGCGGGCCACGATGTGGGAGCCCGAGTACCCGAGGTACTTGCCGGCCGGTTAGCGGCCGCCACCGCCTTCGCGAGCTGGGTGCTGTCGAGCGGAAGTAGCCCTCAGGCGGAATCCACGCGAATCCGCGCGTCCACGGCGACCGCTCCCTGACCCGGCTCCAAGAGCCGCACGGGATTCAGGTCCATCTCGGCGATCTCGGGAGCGATCTCGCTGAGTGCGGAAACGCGCCGGATCACGTCCACCAGCGCCTTGCGATCGCCCGCCGGCTGCCCGCGGTAGCCGGCGATCAAGGGCGCGAGACGCAGCCGATCGATCATCTCCTCGGCGTCCACGTCGGTCACCGGCGGCAGGCGGAAGGATGCGTCCTTGAGCAGCTCGACCTGGACGCCGCCAAACGCGCAGACCACGAGGGGCCCGAACAGCGGATCCGAAGTCATCCCTACCATGACGTCGAGCCCGGCGCCGATCTCGCGCTGCAGGAGCACGGCGTCGAGCTTGGTTCCTGCCGCGCGCATGCGCTCTTCGAGCAAACGGACCGCGCGCGCCACGTCCGTCTGCGACCGGAGCCCCAGGATCACTCCGCCCACGTCGCTCTTGTGCAGCACCCCGTGCGCCACCGCCTTGACCACGAGCGGATAGCCCAGGCGCTCCGCCTGGGCTTCGGCGTCGGCAACTGCCACCTGGCGCGTGGACGCGAAGGGAATCCCGGCGGCGCGCAGGATGGTGACCACGTCGGGAGGGTCGAGCCAGTGCGCCTCGCGGCGGCCAACGACCACGCGGTCCACGACCGCGCGAATTGCTTGCGCGGCGAAAGGCTCGAGCTTGGCCGCCGCGCCGGGTGGGCGCGCGAGCCAGCGTCCGTAGCCCACCGCCGCGGCCAATGCCTGCGCCGTGTTTTCCGGAAACGGGAACGAGGGAAGCGCCCCGCGCGGCCCCTTGCGCAGCTCGTCCGGAACGCCGCGCGCCGAGAGGAACACGGTGAGCACCGGCTTTTCTTCGGGAACGCGTCCCGCGCCTTCGGCGATGGCAGCCGCGATCTCTTCCGGGCGGGTGGCCAGAGGCGGCACGTACAACACGACGACGGAATCGACCGCGGGATCTGTTCCGGCAAGGGCTACCGCCTCGCGATAGTGCTCCGGCCCTGCCGAGGCGATCATGTCCACCGGATTGCGAACGCTCGCTTCGGAGGGCAGAAGCGAGCGCAGCCGCGCTTGCGTCTCCGGGGAGAGCTCGGGCAGGGAGAGGCCTCGCGCTTCGCAGGCGTCGGCGACCAGAATCCCCGGACCGCCCGCGTTGGTGACCACCGCGAGCCTGGACCCGCGCGGCACCGGCTGCGTGGCCAAGAGTGTCACCACATCGAACAGCTCCTCGAGCGTGTTGGTGCGCACGACACCCGCCTGATCGAACAGGCTATCCACCGCCACGTCGAGCGCGGCCAGGGCCGCGGAGTGGCTCGCCGCCGCGCGCGATCCGGCCGCCGAGCGCCCCGACTTCACGGCCACGATGGGCTTTCGTGCCGCGACCTCGCGCGCGCGCCGCGCGAACTTGCGCGGGTGGCCGAAACTCTCCAGATAGAGGGCGATGACGCGCGTGCGCGGATCTTCGTCCCAGTAGGCGAGAAGATCGTTGCCACTGACATCGGCCTTGTTGCCCACCGAGACGAAGCTCGAGACCCCGATGTGGAGATCGCGCGCGTAGTCGAGGATGGCAAGCCCGAGGGCTCCGCTCTGCGACAAGAATCCGACCGCGCCCGCCGGCGGATGCACGGGCGCGAAGGTGGCGTTCATCGAGACGGCGGGATCGGTGTTGAGCACGCCCATGCAGTTGGGGCCGACGAGGCGCATGCCGGCCCGGCGCGCGCGATCGCGCAAACGCTCCTGCCGGGCGCGGCCTTCGGCCGAGACCTCGGCGAAGCCGGCCGAGATCACGACCGCGCCGCGGGCTCCCGTCACGGCACACTCCTCGATCACCGATTCCACGGCGCGTGCCGGCACGGCGACGATCACGAGATCGACGGGCTGGCCCACCGCGGTGAGCGAGGGAGAGCACGGCAAGCCTTCGATCTCCTTCGCCTTGGGATTGACCGGAAACACGCTGCCCCTGTACCCGCTCTCGCGCAGGTTGACCACGATCTGATGCCCGATGGTTCCCGGCTCGCGCGAGGCGCCCACCACGGCCACGGAGCGCGGGGACAGGATGGGCTTGAGACTCTCGGCGGCGGCCGTCTTCTCACGTGCGAGCGCCGCTTCGATCGCCTCTTCCGTCTCCTCGGCGGGAAAAGTGACGCGCAAGACGCCGGCGCGATCGGAGCGACGCACCGCCATGCCGCTGGCCGCGAGCACCTCGAGGATTCGGTTGGTTTCTCCCAAAATGTCGGCCTGAAAGGTGGCCACGCCACGCTCGCGGGCCGCGCGCACGAGATGCTCGAAGAGAAGCGAGCCGATGCCGCGGCCGCGCTCGGCGGCCGGCACGGCGAGCAGAAGATGGGCGCACGAGGTTTCTTCGCTGGGAAGGATCGCGTAGCGTGCGGCTCCCACCAGGCGCGTCACGCCGCCCGAGCGCAGCTCGGCCACCAGCGTCGTAGGCTCGGCCCCGGGCGCCGGCGCCGCACGGGCGAAGGAGCCAGCCACCTCGCGCTCGGCGAGCGCGGCGAGGAGGGCATCGAGCGCAGGCATGTCGGCCGCTTCGGCGAAGCGGATGCGGACCGAGGTGCCATCGCGCAAGAGCGCGTCGGTGGAGTAGGCGCGGATCGGAGCAGTCACACGCGAGGCTTACCGCAGGCCGAGTGATTGCGCCAGCCCGCTCGCTCGGGCGGCCTTGACCCTGGAACGGGTTCCAGGGGTTAAGAGATTGCTTCGGACCGAAAGGCCGCCGAACCAAAGGGAATCCAATGACGAAAGTGTTTGCTCTGGGGTTCACCCTCTTGACCCTCGCCGCATGCGCCGCGGCGGCGACACGCGCGCCCGCCGTGCGCTGCTACGGCGCGTTTCGGGAGATCATCCACGAGGGCCGACTCGAAGGACGCACGACTCTCGCCACCGCGCTCGCCAAGCCGCACGCCTACGCGCTCGGGGCGCTGGCCGAGCTCGACGGCGAGTTCATCGTTCTCGACGGCAAGGCGTATCTGTCGCGCCCCGACCACAAGGGCGGCGTGGTCGACTCCGGCTCGCCCGCGGGCGCCGATTCGGCAGCACTCCTCGTGTTCTCGAACGTGAAGACGTGGCGCGAGGTGCGGCTCACGCACCCGGTCACCCTCGCCGACCTGCCCGGCACGGTGATGGCGCGCGGCAAGGCGCTTGGACTTCCAGCGGGAGGTCCGTTTCCGTTCTTGATCGAGGGCTCGCTGGAAAACCTGGAATGGCACGTGGCCGATGGATCCAAGCTCCCGCCCGGGCCCTCGACGCACGAGGAGCACGCCAAGGCGGCGGTCCACGGCGCGAAGGACCACGTCACGGCCACTCTGCTCGGCTTCTATTCCGACCACGACGCGGGGACCTTCCTGCACCACGATTCCAACGTCCACGTGCACACCCTGCTTCCGGGCGGGATGGCCGCCCACGTGGACGACGTGACGGTCGAGGCGGGGGCGGTGCTCCGGCTTCCCGGCACCTGGTG
>DATFWU010000032.1:0-7115 GCA_035259005.1 Candidatus Eiseniibacteriota bacterium | reverse complement strand
CGCGCGCCCCCGCCATGTCGGCCAGGCCCACGGTCTCGAGCAAGAGGTCGGCGCGGCGATAGGCCTCACGCGAGGGCACGCCATAGAACTGGCCGAACATCCACAGGGTCTCGCGCGTGGTGAGGATGCCGTAGCCCGAATACTCGCCGCCCGAGACGAGCGCGATCTTCCGGCGCAGGTCGGCCGCCTGGCGCACCACGTCCAGACCGGCCACCCGCGCGGTGCCCGCGGTCGGATAGAGGAGCGTGGTCAGGATCTTGAGCAGCGTCGTCTTGCCCGCGCCGTTGGGACCCAGGAGCCCGTAGAGCTCGCCGCGACGGATCGTGAGATCGACGCCTCCGAGCGCCACGACGGGCGCCGGCTTGTCGCCCGGGCGTGCGCCGGCCTTGCGCCCCGTCTGGCGACTGGGCGCGAACTCGCGGCGCAGCTTTTCAACTTCGACAGCCCAGGTCATGGCGGGTCTCGCGGACAAAAATGAACCAAGCCCCGGAGGTACCTCCGGGGCCCACGAACTGCCGGGTCTCGTGCGGGAGGACGCGGGAGGCAACCTACGCACCCCGCGAAAAAGTGTCAAGGAGCGCCAATCAGGTGGAGCACTTACATGGTCCAGAACAGGATGGGTCACATGGACCATCGACCTGATTCAGACCGTGGGACTTGGCCTATCGACGGTACGAAACGCGAACCGGCCGCGCCGAGACCGGAATTTCGACCTGGCCCAGCGCCGCCGCCTGCACCCAGCCGCGAAGCCCGCCGCCGAGCTCGACGAGCCGCCAGTCGCCGCGCGCGCCCTTCACCTCGAGCAGCCGCCCCGGTTCGAGATCGAGCTCCTCGTGCCCGCCGGGCGACTCGCGCAAGGACACGGGATCGAGGACGACGCTGGCGTGGCCCGCGAAGCCGCTTCGCCACACTCCCGCCGCCGCCACCACGACCACGATCGCGAGCCCGCCGAGGGCGATGACGAGCGAGCGCCCGAGCGGCGCCTTCGTCCGTCCGTGCCATACCTGCCACGACCACGTCGCCGAAGCGAAGAGCCACAAGGCGCCCGCGAGCAAGAGCAGCTCCCACCAGGTGACGAGCGTGCCCAGTCCCTCGGGATGGCCGGGCAAGGAGGTTTCTTCGTCGAGCACGCGGCGCACCGAGCGCACGAAGGAATCGCGCGGCGCTTCGCGCCGTCCGCGCTCGATCCACAAAGCACCCTCGCCGAGCTGACGCTCGCGCAGGGCCGCGAGCGCCGTCTGCGCCGCCAGCGTTCCGCCACGCACGCCTCCCGCCCATAGAGCGGTCAGCTTGTCCTCGGCCGGAACCGCGTCCCCCTGAGCAATCTCCTTGGCCGCTTCGCGCCATACCGCCACCGCGTCCTCGCCGGCCTCTCCGTGCACGGAGCGCCAGATGCCGTAGGCAAGACCGATGGCGACGGTGACGAGCGCGAGCCCGAAAACGAGCCCGGGCACGCGCGAGCCGCGCTTGCGGGCGCGCACGCGCGCGAGAAGGGTTTCGAGATGACGGTCGAGCATGCCGGCGAAGCCCTCGAGCTCGGCCGCCGCTCCGCCCGGCGAATAGCGCGCGGCGCGAGCCCGCGCGAGGAGCGTCTTGCGGGCACCTTCTTCTTCCTGGCCCGCGGCGCCGCGCAGCTCGGCCAGCGACTCGGATTCCAAGACGCGCTCGGCCTCGAGGTAGAACTTCTCCGGATCCTTGCCGTGCCGCGCCTTGCCGAGAGCTCCGCGCGCGTGACTCACGGCGCGCTCGGCCCGCACCTCGTGGCTCTCGGCGCGCCCCCTGGCGAGGCGAGCTGACGAGAGCAGCGCGACGCCGAGTCCGAGAAGGGCGGCAAGCCAGCCCGGCCAGGGTTGCGGCGGGCGATAGAGCCCGCGCGGCACCTCGAGCGGCTGCAGGGCGCGCACGCCGGTGACGCCCGCGATCGGCGGATCGACCTGGATGGCGAGCGCACCGCTTTCGAGCGTGCGGTAGCCCTGGCCCGGCATGTAGGTGACGTAGCGCAGGGACGGCAGGTGCAAGGTCCCCTGCCGGCGCGGCAGGAGGGAATAGGTGATGATCTTGGCCCCCGAGGGCCAGTCGCCGTCCAGGTTCAAGGAGTCGTCGGAGCTCTTGCTGTAGACCTGGAAGTCGTCGAGCGTGGGCCACTGCGGGATGGGGGCGAGCCGGAGGTTCCCCGTGCCGGCGACGCGCAGCGTGAGATTCATGGTCTCGTCGGCGCGCACGCGCGTGCGCTCGGGGTGCACCGTGAGCCCGAAGTCGCCCACCGCTCCCTGATAGCCGCCCGGCTGTCCCTGTGCCGGCGCGGGTGCCACGTCCACGGTGATGGGATCGCTCTGGATCTCGATCGTCTGGCCCGCCGTGCCGCCGCCCGAGAGCCCGCTCGCGCCGCCGTCGTCCTCGTCGCCCGCGAGCTCGCACTCCATGCGCGCCGATCCGATGCGCAGCCGCCCCGAAACGGTCGGATACAAGAAGGTGCGAGTCTCGCTTACCAGCCAGCGGCCCGAGGCGTCGTTGGCGTAGTAGGAGCGCGGCACGGCCGGCGGCTCCGTCCAGAACCCAGGCACGTCGGGCGCGCGGTAGTCGGGATCGGAGCGCAGGCGCACGCCCTGGAAGAAGCGCACGGTCATGCGGATGGGCTCGCCCACCACGGCGTGATTGCGATCCACGGTGATGACGAGCCGCAAGCGCGCGCCACCGCCCGAGGAACCCGACGACAGGCCGGGTGCGGCGGGCACCACGTCGATGGTGAGCGGCGAGGAGCGCACCACGGTGCGGCCGATCTGGAAAGTCACCGAGGGAATGATGTGGCGGCCGACGCGCACCGGCACGAGCAGGAAGGTGTAGCTCACCGAGCTCGAGAAGTTGCCGTTCACCATCGAGAGGTTGCGCGAGCTTCCCGTGGCCTGGACACGGGCCCAGTCGAGATTCTCGAACTGCGGCTCGGGCACCGTGGTGCCGGCGTTCTCGAGCACCACCACCCACTCGATGCCCTCGCCCAGGGTGAGCGTCGAGCGCTCGACCAAGGAGCGCGCCATGGGGGCGGCGTGCGCGGGCGCCGCCAGCGCCACGAGACAGAGCGCGAGCAGGGCCCGTCTCACCAGTCCGGCCCCTTGGGCTCGACGGTCGAGCGCGCTTTGTTCTTCTTCTTCTGCGTCTCTGCTTCCTCGTTGCTCAGAGCATCGAGCAAGCGCTCGGCGTCCTGCTTGGTGAGCCGCCCGGGCACCGGCGCGGGCTGGCGCGCCTGCTGCTGAGCCTGGGACGGCGAGGGAGGCGCGGGCTGGGGCGGCGGCTGCGCCGAGCTGCCCTGGCCCTGGCCCCCGCCTCCGCCTCCCCCGCCGCCCTTGGGTTGTGGCGGGGGCGTGGGCGGCGCCTGGATGCGCGCCAGCGCGGACTCGTAGTTGAAGCGCGCATCGGCGTCGTCGGGGCGATGCTCGAGCGAGCGCCGGTAGGCTTCCGCCGCCTCGGGATAGCTGCCCTTGCGGAACAGCGAGTTGCCCCAGTTGTAGAGGATGCGCGCCTGCTCGCGGTCGCTGAGGCGGCCCGCGCCCCGTGACGCCGCCTGCTCGAGGACGGCCTGGCTGCCGTTCCAATCGTTCATCCGGTAGAGCGCACTGCCCAGATTGGCGAGCAGCTTGGCATCGCCCGGCTTCTTGGCGAGGCCCTTCTTGTAGGCCTCGACCGCGCCTGGATAGTCGCCGCGCGCGTAGGCCGCGTTGCCGTCCCGGAGAGCGTCCGCCGACGCGGCTCGTGGCACGAGCAGGCACAGGAGCAGCACGGCCGCCGTCTTGCGCGCCGCCTCGATCGCCGTCTTGGTCAGGCGCGCCGGCAGGAGGAGCGAGACCATCCACGCGATCCAAGCAATCCAGGCGAAGAGAGCGAAGCGCTCGACCGGGCGCGTGCCCAGGCGTCCTTCGCGCTTGCCACGCTCGACGCGCGCCACCGCGAGTCTCAAGCGCGGCACCTCGCCGCCCGGATGCGAGGCCGCGAAGTAAGCGCCGTGCGTGGAGCGCGCGATGTCGCGAAGCAGGTCCTCGTCGAGGTGGCTGATCACGACCTCGCCGTCCGGGCCGCGCTTGCGTCCGATCTCGCGGCCGCCCTCGTCGTAGACGGGAATCGTCTCGCCCGCCGGCGTGCCCACGCCCACCGTGAAGACGCGAATGCCGCGCCGCGCGGCCACCAGGGCCTCGGCCCGTCCGGCTCCGGCCAAGTCCTCGCCGTCGGTGAAGATCACGATGGCCTGCTCGCCCGGGCGGCTCTTGGGCAAGAGATCGAGAGCGCGCTTGATGGCCCCGCCCAGGTCGGTGCCAGGGTGCGATACGCTACCCGTGGAGAGCGAGCCCAGCAGGATGCGCACCGCCGAGTAGTCGAGCGTGAGCGGCGTGAGCACGGCGGCATCGCCGGCGAAGGCGATGAGACCCACGCGATCCCCGGTCAGCCCATCGAGCAACGTCTGGGCTTCGCGCTTGGCCTCCTCGATGCGCGAGGGCGGCACGTCGCGCACGTCCATCGAGTACGAGACGTCCATGACGAACACGAGATCGGAGCCCTGGCCGCTCACCTTCACCACCTGACGTCCCCAGCGCGGGCCGGCGGCCGCGATCACGAGCGCGGTGAGGGCGAGGAAGCGAAGCCCGGCGCGCCAGCGCACGGCGCGCTCGAGCACCGTGCCGGCCAGGCGCGGCGTGAGCCTCGTGCCCACCATCTGATCGAGGGCCCAGCGGCGCTTGCGGCGCGCGCGCGCGAAGAGCGCGGCCAGAAGGCCGAGCACGGCCAGGCCCAAGATGAGAAAGCGCGCGTCGCCCCAGTCGATCACGGGATCCTCGCGTAGCGGCCGAGCCCGGCGGCCCAGCCCGCGGCGAAGAGGGCGAAGGCCACGGCGCACAGCAGCGGTCCCTTCTCCTCGTACTCTTCGTACTCGACGTCGGATTCCTCGGAGCGCTCGAGGCGGTCGATCTCGCGGTAGATGTCGGCCAGCGCACGAGCGTCCTTGGCGCGGAAGTAGCGCCCGCCGGTGCGCCGCGCCACCTCGGCCAGCGTCTTCTCGTCGATGTCGACGGCAATCCGCTGGTACTGGCGGCCGAACTGGGGATCGTCGACCGGGAACATGGCGTAGCCCGTGGTGCCGACGCCGATGGTGTACACGCGCACCCCTTCGGCCCGCGCCAGCTCCGCCGCCGTCAAGGGATCGACCGAGCCCCGGTTGTTGATGCCGTCGGTGAGCAGGATCACGACCTTGCTCCGGCTCGGCGACTGGCGCAGGCGGTTCACGGCCGTGGCCAGCCCCATGCCGATCGCGGTTCCGTCCTCGACGATGCCGAAGTCGAGCTGGCGCAGGAGACTGATGACGACGTCGTGATTGAGCGTGAGCGGTGATTGCGTGAACGCGCTGGCGGCGAAGGCGACGATGCCGATGCGGTCGTGCGGACGGTGCTGGATGAAATCCTCGGCCACTTGTTTGGCCACCGCGAGCCGGTTTCCAGGCTGGAGGTCCTCGGCTTGCATCGAGGTCGAGAGATCGATGGCAAGCACGATGTCGACGCCACGCTCACGCAGCTCGCGCTCGCGGATCCCCTGCTGCGGTCGGGCCAGCGCCACGGTGAGAAGCAGAAGTCCGAGCACCAGGAACCAGCCCGGCCAGCGCGGCGGCGATCCCCGTCCGGCGAGCCAGCCGGTCGCCGAGAAGCCGAGACCGGGGGCTTTGAAGCCGGGGCGCTTGCGCCGCCAGAAGAAGATCGCGGCCACGGCAAAGAAGGCGAGGAAGGCCCAGGGAAACGCCCAGCGCATGGCTCAGCCCGCCTTGGGAAGCGGCGGTGCGGTGTCCGCCGCCGGCTCGGGGCCCTTGTCGGCCCACGCCAGAATGAGCGAGCGCGCCTCGATCTCCTGGCGCCTCGCGATCTCGACCGTGGGCTCGCTGCGCGCGAACTTGGCCAAGTCGGAGACGCGCAAGAGCGCTTTGAGCCGCTCCACGTCGCCGCCCGTGAGCCCGCTCCACACGAGATGGAACATCAGCTCGCGCGTCGTGTAGCCGGGCTGGGGCGAGCCGAAGCGGCGCTCGAGGAAGCGCCGCAGGATGGCGGCGAGCCGGGTCTGGAATTCCACCCACAGGCCGCGCTCGGGAAGCTTCTCGGCCACCAGTGCTTCGAGGGCGGCCAGCGCTTCGGCGTGCGCCGGGATCGCGGGCACGAGCGTCTTCTTGGCTTCCGGCGTGACATGGAGCGGACGCTTGCGCCGCTTGAGCCAGAAGAAGACGAGCCCGGCGGCGAGCAACACGAGGGCCACGATCCACCATGGGAAGGTCATCCACCACGGCGGCTGGAACACGGGCTTGAGCCCGCGGATGTCGGGCGGCTTGCCGCTCGGGAGCACGGTGACGACCGGAAGCGTGAGGGTGGGGAAGTTGGCGGCGCGCGGCGCCTCGCCCACCCTCTGCGAGCGAAATCCCAGCGCCGGCAACGCGAGACGGCCGGTCTTGAAGGGAAGCGCGACCGCGGTCACGCGATGGCGCACGCCCTGTGGCGTGTCCTGTTCTTTCTCGACCTTCCAGTCGTTCCAGGTCCACGTGGAGTCGTTGGCCGGACGCACCGGGAATTGCACGCGCCCGCCCAGCGGTGTGGTGACCTCGTAGACCACCTTCACCGCCTTGCCGATGCGCGCCGTGTCGGGCGTGGCCGACACCCGCGCCACGACCGGACCCTGGCGCGGTGCCTTCGGCGCCGTGCCCATGGCCACGATGGCCAAAGCGAGCGCAATCGGCTTCATCGCCTTCTCCGGCGCTCGGCGAAATAGCGAAGCAGAGGCGGCAAGTAGGATTGCGCGGTCGAGAGCACGACGGGAGTGGATCCCGAGGAGCGCAGCGTGCCGCGCGCCTTGTCGTGGGCGTCGGTTCGCGCCTTGCGATAGGCCTCGCGCGCCCGCTTGTCGTTCGTGTTCACCATACGCAAGCGCCCGGTCTCCAGATCCTCGAACTCCACCCAGCCCACGGCCGGCAGCTCGCGCTCGCGCGGATCCTCGAGCCACACCGGGATCACGTCGTGGCGGCGTGCGGTGATGCGGAAGAGCTTGCCGTCGATCGACGTCAGGAAGTCGGAGAGGATGAAGAGCACGGCGTGGCGGCG
>DATFWU010000031.1:0-10546 GCA_035259005.1 Candidatus Eiseniibacteriota bacterium | reverse complement strand
GTGAAGGTGCCGGCCAAGACGGCGGGGGAGCTGTCGCAGAAGCTCCGGGCCGGCGACCGCACGCGGAGCCTGGCCGACTACCTGCGCATCTTCGACATCACGCTCTCCGTCCTGCAGGAAAAGGACGCGCTCATGCGGGTGGCCTACGAGCTGGCCGAGGATTGCGCCCAGGAAAACGTGCGTCATGCCGAGGTCCGCTACTCACCCATCCTGCATCAAAAGGGGGGTCTGGACCTTCCGGACATCCTCGAGCCCGTGCTCCAGGGGCTCAAGGAGGCCGAGCGCGACTTCGGACTCTCGACGGGAGTGATCCTGTGCGGCATGCGCAACATCTCGCCCAAGCGGTCGGTCGAGCTGGCCGAGCTGGCGGTCGCCTACCGCAAGAAGGGCGTGGTGGGCTTCGACCTTGCGGGCGAGGAGAAGGACTATCCGGCCAAGGATCACCGCGAGGCCTTCGAGATCATCCTGAGCCACAACATCAACTCGACGGTGCACGCGGGCGAGGGTTTCGGTCCGCCGTCGATCGCCCAGGCGCTGCACTATTGCGGCGCCCATCGCATCGGTCACGGTACGCGGCTCGTCGAGGACGCCGAGCTCTTGCAGTACGTGCTCGATCATCGTATTCCGCTCGAGGTGTGTCTCACCTCGAACGTGCAGACGCGCACCGTGAAGTCCCTGCCGGAGCATCCTTTCAAGCAGTATCTCGACGCCGGCGTGCGCGTGACGCTCAACACCGACAACACCATGGTGAGCAACACGACGATCTCCAAGGAGTACGCGCGCGCCGCGCGCACCTTCGGCCTCTCTCCCTACCAGGTGAAGCGCATCATCGTGAGCGGCTTCAAGAGCGCGTTCCTTCCCTACGCGCAGAAGGCGCGCATGCTCCGTCAGGTGATCGTCGAGATCGACAACGTCTTCATGGAAGCGTTTCCCGAGTCCTACGACCGAGCGGCCAGCGTCCTCTAGGAATCGCCTCGAGGCTCGCGGTACGCTCCTCTTGTGAGGCGCCGCGATCGGCCCGGCGGGCCCTCGCTCTACGAGGAGAGTTTCGATGAATCGTCTTTCCGGGTTGGCCGCCATCCTCTGTCTTCTCGCCGCCGGCTGTTCCTCCGGCAACGGGCGTCCCGTGCAGGAGGTGAAAGTGGTGCCCGACGCGCAAGGTGTGCAGAAGGTCGAGGTCGTCGCGCACTCGTTCTGGTTCGAGCCCAACCGCATCGTGGTCAAGGCGAACCAGCCGGTCGAGCTGCACATCAAGAACGGCGGTCCGTTCATTCCCCACAACCTGACGTGCGAAGCGCCGGACGCGGGCATCCAGGTGAGCGAAGGGCTCGGTCTCTTCTGGGACGGAGAGACGGCCAAGTTCACGCCCACCAAGCCCGGCGAGTACGGGTTCTTCTGCAACAAGGACGGGCACGCCAAGAAGGGAATGAAGGGAACGATCGTCGTCGAGCCGTGAGCGCGATCGCCTGATCACCGAGCCATGCCAATCCTCGCCGGACTTCGCACCGCCGCTCCCGCCCACGTCCTTTCGCAGGGCGAGATCAAGCCGTTCGTGACCGCGCTCTTCCGCGAGAGTCTGGGTAAGGACGTGGACCGCCTCGGGCAGGTGTTCGACGCGGCCGGCATTCGCACGCGCCACGTCGCCATGCCGCTCGAGTGGTTCGAGCACGATCGTGGCTTCGCCGAGAAGAACGCGTGCTACGTGGAGGGCGCGCTCGATCTGGCGGCGCGCGCCGCACAGGGCTGTCTCGAGCGCGCCGGCATCCATGCGACCGACGTCGATCACGTCGTGGTCGCGTCGACCACCGGGCTCGCCACGCCGAGCTTGGAAGCGCGGCTCGCCAACCGGCTGGGCTTTCGCGCCGACTGCAAGCGCACGCCGCTCTGGGGCCTGGGCTGCGCCGGCGGCGCGGCGGGCCTGGCGCGCGCCTCGGAGTTCGCGCTCGCCGATCCCGAGGCCTTCGTCCTCTTCGTCGCCGTCGAGCTGTGCAGCCTCACCTTCCAGCGCAACGACTTCTCGCGCGAGAATTTCGTCGCCACCGCCTTGTTCGCCGACGGGGCGGCGGCCGTCCTGCTCGCGGGCTCTGCCGCGGCCTCGCGGCTCAACGGGCACGGTCCGCTCGGGCTGCACGCCGTGGCGCCGCGCCTCCAGGTGGTGCGCGCCGCGAGTCGCATTCGCCCCGACTCGCTCGGGGTCATGGGCTGGGATGTGAACGACGACGGGCTCAAGGTCGTTTTCTCGCGCGACATCCCGCGTCTCGTGCGCGAGTGGGTGGGACCCGAGATGGAATCGTTCTTGCGCGCCCAGGGCCTGGGCTGGAGCGACATCTCGCACCTCGCGTTCCATCCCGGCGGCCCCAAGGTGCTGGCTTCCTATGAAGAGGAGCTGGGGCTTCCGGCGTCGGCGCTCGCGGCGGCGCGCGAGGTGCTCGCCGATTTCGGCAACATGTCCTCGCCCACTTGCCTCTTCGTCCTCGAGCGCCTGCTCGAACAAGGTGTTTCCCCCGGCGAGAGAATCTTGGTCGCGGCCTTGGGCCCCGGCTTCGCGGCCGAGATGGTGCTGCTCTCGGCCGTTTCGTGAGCCGGCTCACGCTCTTCGCTCTCGTCTGGCTCGCCCTGGTCGCCCAGCGTCTGCTCGAGCTTCGTCTCTCCGCCCGGCACGAAGCGGCGCTGCGATCGCGCGGCGGCTTCGAGATGCCGGGCAGCCTTCTCTTTCCCATCGCGCTCGCGCAGGCGCTGTGGCTCGGCGGGTGGGCGGCGGAGGAGATCGTGCGGAGGCCCCGTCCGCCGGCCGCGTGGCCCCTCTTCGCCGCTCTCGCCGTGGCCGCCGAAGCACTTCGCTGGTGGGCCATTCAGACCCTCGGCGGGCGCTGGACGACGCGCGTGTTCGCCCTCCCGGGCGAGCCTCTGGTGACCGCCGGGCCCTATCGCTGGCTCGCTCATCCCAATTACGTCGCGGTAACGCTCGAGACGCTGGCGCTGCCGCTCGCCTTTGGCGCGTGGCGCGCCGCCGCTGTCGGCACCGTTCTCTACTTGCTCGCTCTGTCTTTGCGCATGCCCGCCGAGCGGCGGGCGAGGGCTCTCGCTCTCTCTGAGACGCTTGACCAGGACCTGACGAGGCCCTAGTCTCGCCCCGAATTCCGAGCCGCCTACCAATTCTCGGCCCGTCTCCGCCCCAGGACCCGGATGACCCGAACCCCGCTACGAGTCATCGCACTCCTTTTTTGTCTTTTTGCCGCCTCGCCGGCTTTTGCACAGGATCGCGGGCGCATCACGGGTCTGGTTCGCGACCAAGGCTCCGGCCACATCCTTCCCTTCGCCACCATCACCGTGGTCGAGCTCAAGAAGGGCGCGCTCTCCGATTCGAAGGGCGAGTTCCTCATCACCGGCGTGCCCGCCGGCACCTACAACGTCCACTGCCAGTTCCTCGGCTACACGGACGACAACCGCGCCAACGTGGTGGTGCCCGCCGGCGGCGCGGTGAATCTCGAGTTCAAGCTCAAGGAGATCGTGGTCCGCCAGGAGAAGGAGGTCGTGGTCACCGGCGAGCGCCCGCTGGTCGAAGTGAACGTGGGCACGAGCGTGCGCAGCGTGTCCTCGAAGGACATCGCCAATCTCCCGGTGCAGACCCTGACCGACGTGCTCGAGAAGCAGGCCGGCATCAGCAAGGAGAACGACCAGCTCCACATCCGCGGCGGCCGCTCCGACGAGACCGTGTTCGTGGTCGACGGCGTGGTCAACCGGAACTTGATCTCCGGACAATCGACCGCCGGCAACATCAACGCGCGCTCGGTGGCCGAGGTGAACGTGATCACCGGCGGCTTCGACGCCAAATACGGGCAGGCGCTCTCCGGCGTCGTCGATGTGAAGCTCAAGGAGGGCGGCGACAAGTACCACGGCGGCTTCTCGAGCCAGGGCGGCGCCTACGGCACCTACTACCTGGCCGCGCAGGGCTCGGGCCCCGACTGGCTCACCGGCACGCTCAAGAAGATCGGCGTGGCCGTGCCCGGCAGCGCCACCTTCCTGATGGACGCCTCGGCCGACTTCTCCGACACCTATCTGCCGGGCATCAACGACATGTCGTCCCCGGCGCAGCTGCGCTCGGGCTACGAGGACTCGTTCTTCGGCCACAAGTTCCGCTGGGGCCAGGGCTTCATGCCCAGCCAGGAGAACACCTGGCGCGGCCTCTACAAGATGGCGTGGAAGCCTTCGACCTCGAACAAGCTCGACTTCACCTTCGAGAAGCGTATCGGCTTCGACCAGGGCTTCACCCGCCGTCCGTTCTCCGACTTCACCGGCTTCGACATCAGCTATCCGTGGGCCTGGACCAAGCGGCTCGACCACTATCCGACCATCACCGAGGACAACGTCACGCAATCGGTGATCTGGACCAAGCTCTGGAACAAGACCGACTTCACGAACCTCCAGCTCTCGCACTACTTCAACGCCTACAACATGTCGGTCGACGGGCGCAGCTGGACGACCTACCAAAGGCCGCAGGACTCGAGCCTTCCCGACAGCCTCGACACCTTCTACTTCATCGACACCGGCGACTACTTCCAGTGGGCCGACAACTACTCGGACGTGTGGACGTTCACCGGCTCGTACGCCACCCGCAAGTATCACGGCCACGCCATCGAGACCGGCTTCCGCCATGACGCGCAGAACGTCCAGTACGTGACCATCGAGTTCCCGTGGGACTACGACCCCGACGGCCTTGGCTCCTCGCACGACCTGTGGCACGTCTATCCGGCGCAGGGAAACCTGTATGCGCAGGATCAGATGCAGTACGAGGGCTTCGCCGCCAACGTGGGCGTGCGCTGGGACTACTGGTTCCCGGGCGAGCAGCTCGAGAAGGCGGTGGCCGATACCTCCAACCACAACATCACCGACGCCACGCGCCAAGGATTCTACGAGGACACCAACGTCCTCTTCGGCCGCCGCTACAAGAGCCACATCAGCCCGCGCATCCAGGTCTCGCACCCGATCACCGAGAAGGACAACTTCTTCTTCAACTACGGGCAGTTCACGCAGTTTCCGCCGTACTTCTACGTCTATTCCAAGCTCACTTCGGTCTCGAGCGAGAGCTTCCCGATCCTCGGCAACGCCAACCTGAATCCCGAGATCTCGGTGCAGTACGAGGTGGGCGCGCGCCACACCTTCCGCGCCGACATGGCCGGCAACGTGACCGCGTTCTGGAAGGACATCTACGACTATCCGACCGCGACCACGTTCAAGCGCACGCAGGGCACGGAGCTCGTGGACATCCTCATCTATCGCAACCAGGATTACGCGCGCTCGCGCGGTTTCGAGCTGGAGTTCGAGAAGCGGCGCCGCACGTTCTGGCAGTACAAATTGGATTTCAGCTACTCGATCGCCAGCGGCAAGTCGTCCGATCCCAACGAAGCCAAGCTGGTCGAGGAAAACGGCGGCAACGCCGCCGAGACCCGGCTCGGCGAAGTGTTCGTGTTCTGGAACCGCCCGTACCACGTGAGCGCCAACGTCGACTTCCGCGTCGACTACGACCAGGACCCGCCGCACGTCTTCGGCATGACCCTGCCCAAGGGCTGGGGCCTGAACGTGTTCGCCACCGGCCAGTCGGGTCGCGCCTACACGCCGGTGGCCGAGCTCGGCCAGGAGGCGGCCAAACCGTACTCGAAGAACGCGCCCTTCCAGGTGACCGTCGATCTGCGCGGCAACAAGGAAATCCGCATCGGCGGCGGCCACCGCATGAACGTGACCGTGAACGGGAGCAACATCTTCAACGCCAAGATTCCGCGGCGCATCGATCCTCTGACGGGCAAGGGCTACGAGGCGGGCAAGGGCATGTTCTCGCCCGAGGAGCTGGCCAAGCTGTCGAGCCAATCGGCGCGCCAGGCCTTGATCGTCGGCACTCTTCTGGATCCGTCGAACTACCTGCCGGGCGCGACGTGGCGCTTGGGGCTCGACTATGACTTCTAGACTGCTGCCGCTCGCTCTCGCCGCCGCCCTGCTCCTCGCCGCGCCCGCAGCGCGCGCGCAAACCTCGCTCGGCGGCCAGCGCGTCGGCACTTCGGCAGGCACCTTCCTCAAGATCGGCGTGGGCGCGCGCCCCGTGGGCATGGGCGAAGCGTTCGTGGCCGTGGCCAACGATCCCTCGACGATCTATTGGAATCCCGCCGGCCTCGCCGGCCTGCAGCGCAAGGAAGTCACGGCCAGCCACGTCGACTGGCCGGCCGACGTGAGCTACGACTTCATCGCGGCGGTGCTGCCGGTCGAGAAGTTCGGGGGCTCGTTCGGCGTCCAGTTCGCCTCGCTGCGCACGGATCTCGCCGAGACCGACGAGGACCATCCCTACGGCACCGGGCGCACCTTCCAGTACACCGATTTCGTGGGCGGCCTGTCTTACGCGCGACGCTTCACCGACAAGCTGCTCATCGGGTTCACGGGCAAGTTCGTGCACGAGAACCTGGGGCTCGAGGTCGGGGGCAGCACGGTCAACAACTGGCTCATCGATGTGGGATCCATCTACTACGTCGGCCTCGGCAGCCTGCGCGTCGGCGTCACCCTCGCCAACTTCGGGCCCGACTTCCAGCCCAGCGGCCAGTTCTACTCGCCCAACGGCCTCGGCGTGCGCGACTACGATTCGTTCAATCCCCCGACCCAGTTCCGCTATGGCGTGGCGCTCGAGCCGTACGAACGCAAGGACATCCGCGTCACCACGTCGATCGAGGTGTCGCAGCCGGCCGACAACGAGCAAGAGCTGAAGGGCGGGCTCGAGACCACGTTCGCGCGCACCGTCTCCCTCCGCGCCGGCTACAACGTGAACGCCGACGAGATCAAATGGTCGGCCGGCGCGGGCGTGGTGGGCGACATCAGCACGCTGCGCGGCACGGTGGATTACGCGTACTCGGACGGCGGGCTCCTCGGCGCCATCCATCGCGTGAGCCTGGGAGTGCGCTTCTAGTGGGGGGCCGCACTCCGACCGCACTCGCGGCCCTCGCCAGCCTCGCCCTGCTCGCCGGGTGCGGCTCGAAGTTCTCGCTGCCTTCCGAGTCGCCCGGCGGCCTCGTGCCCGCCAAGGACGAGTACATCTACACGGGCTCTCTGACGGGAGTGGCCGGCAACCTCACCGACGTCCTCATCACGAGAAGCTCCGGCACGCAGCTTCTGGTCGCCTACGGCGCCGATCCCGACACCTTCCCGAGCTGTGACGCGCCGGGCCGGAATCTGCCGGGCGGAACGCTGGCGCTCTATCCCATCTTCCCCTCGCCGGGACAGCCGCCGCTCAGCATCACCTTCAGCGGATTGTGGCGGCCGCAGCACGTGGCCGAGGGCGGCGGCCGGCTCTTCGTCCTGGACGCCGGCGACACTTGCCAGCGCTACGTCTCGCCCAATCTGGCGCCCAAGATCCTGATCTACCAGATCGGCACCTCGGCCCCGCTGGCCTCGTTCTCGGACTCGAACTGGGCTGAGGTGCGCGGCATCGCGGCCAGCGACGACCGTACCGTCTACGTGTCGGGCACCTTCCGCCTGTCCGAGCCCGACGAGTTCGGGCGCCACACGCTGCATTTCCGCGACGGCATCTGGCGCTACAAGGAAGCCAGCGGCTACGAGCGCGACAACTGGGCGGTGCTCGAGGGCTCGGGCACGGGCTTCGTGTCGCGCAACAAGGGCGTGGCCTGGGGGCCCAAGTCGAATCCGTTCCTTTGGGTGACCGACGGCGAGAAGCAAGCCGTGCAGAAGCTCTTGATCGAGGCCGACTCGCTGTCCCACGGCATCTACCAGTTCGACGGCACGCAGAGCGGCACGCGCTTCCAGGATCCGGTCGCGGTGACGGTGGACGACGACGGCAACATCTTCGTGGTCGATCGCGCGACCGCGCGCGTCTTGCGTTATGCCGACCAGGGCGGATCGGCCGAGTTCACCCAGGTCGTGAACACGGGCAAGCCGGAGGGCTCGCCCAACCTGCACCTGCCGGTCGCCGTCGCCGTGCTCGATACCATGGTGTACGCGGCCGATCCGCCGTCGCACGCCGCCCTGCGCTTCGAGAGGCGGCACTGATGCGCGCCCTCCTCGTCGCTCTCGGCTGGCTGCTCCTCGCCGGTGTCGCCCAGGCGCAGACCGCGCCCTTCTCGACGCGCGAGACGCGCAACAACCGCATTGGGCTCACGACCTCGAACTATGGCTTCTTCGGCAACGACTTCATCTCGCGCGCGCCGTCGTTCGAGTTCCCCCTCGGCTCGGGCTTCGAGCACATGGTGCGGGCCGGGCTGTGGATCGGCGCCAACAAGGTGATCGTGGACACCGGGACCGTGTACCAGCGCGTGACCACGGGCGCGCAGGACGCGCTGCAGGGCAATGGGGGACCAGCGAGCACGGAGTGGGCGCCCACCTCGGTGATCACCGAGCGCTCCACACTGCCCAAGAGCCGCTTCTTCAATCCCGGCGCCGTCTCCGAGCAGGATTTCGTCACCAGCTTCAGCGACAAGCCGGGCCGCACCCCGCGTCTCGCGGCCCAGCCGCACCAGCCCTTGGGCATCGAAGTGAAGCAGCAGATGTACAACTGGTCCTTCGCTTCTTTCGCCGACATCGTGTTCGCGCACCTGACGCTGCGTGGCACGGCCAACCTGCTCGATTCGGTGTACGTCGGGGTCTACGCCGAGCTGGCGAGCGGGCCCAAGAACAGCTACAGCACGTGGCCGCCGACGTCCTCGGGCGGCGGATCCTTGGGCGGCTGGTACAGCAAGAAGGAGCTCTTGTGGGACGCCCAGCGCCGCATGCTCGCCGAGCACTACTGCGAGAACGTGACCGGCTGCCATGAGAGCGTCGTGCCGCCGTGGTGCGGGATCATCCTCCTCGGCGTGCACCCGGACACGGTGGCCAACAAGATCGTGGGCCTGCACCTCTGGAACTTCTCGCCCGGCGACAACACGCGCGACGAGGACGACGAAAAGTACGCGATCCTCTCGAGCCCGTGGCAGACGCCGGCCGACAGCTTGCCGCCCGAACAGGGCGCCAACGATCCGGTCGAGCTCTTGGCCACCGGGCCGTTCCACATCCTGCCCTCCCCCTCGTTCGACGACACCACGGTGACGCACGTGTCGGTGGACTACGCGTTCCTCGGCGGGGACACGTACGAGGATCTCCTCAAGGCCGCGGACTTCGCGCAGCTCGCCTTCAACTTCAACTACGTCGTGCCCACGCCGCCGCCCTCGCCCAAGATCCAGATCGTGACGCGCGAGAACGAGATGGAGCTGTTCTGGGAGGCGAGCCCCGAGTCGACGGTGGACAAGACGAGCCCACAGCCGGGTGGCAAGGACTTCGAGGGCTACCGGATCTACCTCGGCAGCGACCGCAACAACCTGTCGCGCATCGCGCAGTTCGACAAGGTGGACACGAGCGGCTTCAATACCGGCTTCACCGCCATCCGGCTGCCCCAGCCGCAAGTAATCGACGGCGACACGGTCGAATACCATTACGTGATCCACGGCCTGCGTGACGGCTTCAAGTACTTCGCCGCCGTGACCTCGTTCGACACCGGCGACCAGCAGATCGAGAGCTTGGAGAGCGGCATCACGCAGAACAAGGATCTGGGCATTCCGGGGGCGGCGCCCGCGCAGGTGACGGGCCGAGGCGTGACCGTGTTCCCCAATCCCTACAAGGTCGAAGCGCAGTGGGACGCGGGCGCGCTGGTGCGCGACCACTATCTGTGGTTCGGCAACCTGCCGGCGCGCTCGCACTTGGCGATCTTCACTTTGGCCGGCGACCTCGTGTACGAGACCGACTTCGACGGCTCGACCTACCACGGCACCAACGCGCGCGGCGTGTACGATCCGTCGCGCGAGCTCGACGTGCCGCCACCGACGCTCTCCGGCTCCTCGTTCGCCTGGAATCTGATCTCGAGAGAAGGGCAGGCGGTGGCCACCGGCATCTACCTCTACGCCGTGCGCGATCTCGACAGCGGCAAGGTGCAGCGCGGCAAGTTCCTGGTCCTGAAGTCGGATCGGGAGGGCTTCTGATGCGCGGCCGGCGGGCTTCGCTCCTCGCCTCTCTGGCGGCTGGGCTGGCTCTCTACGCGCTGGCCGGCGGCTGCGCCAAGGTGAGCGGCCAGCTGGCACCCGACCGTCCGCCCGAGACCACGATCTGGGTCACGGGCCCGGTCGACACGGTGTCGCACACCGTGCGCGTGTTCTGGGACGGGCAGGATCCCGACGGCTCCATCGCCGGCTTCGAGTTCAAGTGGATCTACGCGCCCGGCTCGCAGCCGGCCGGCTACGATTCGAGCGCCTGGACCTTCACCACCGTGCGCGACTCGCTGTTCACTCTCTTCGCGCCCGACACCGTGGTGGCTCCGGTTTTCGTGGTGCGCGCCATCGACAACGAGGGCGAGCCCGATCCCACGCCGGCGCGCCAGGACTTCCAGTTCCTGAACGCCGCGCCCAGCGTGCACTTCACCCTCACGCCACCTGACACCACGCTGCCGGTGGCGACCCTGGCGTGGCAGGGGAGCGACCCCGACGGCGACATCAACCGCGCCACCTATCGGGTGTGGCTCGACGGGGCC
>DATFWU010000030.1:0-27186 GCA_035259005.1 Candidatus Eiseniibacteriota bacterium | reverse complement strand
GGACCCGACGGCGACGAGCCGCAGATCGTGGCGCTGGGTGGCGCGAGCCACGGTGCCGCGGGCACCTCGATCGCGCGCGCCTCGTCCGACGGCGCCATCGTCTTGAAGCGCCACCCGGCGGGCGGCTACGTGCTTTCGGGACTCGGCGTGCGCGAGCCGGTGTGGCAAGCGCCCATCGCCCACGCCAGCATCTCCCTGGGTGCCGCCTCGGAAGACTTTCTGGTCGCGCGCATCGAGGGCAACGCCGGCCTCGCCATGGTCTCCTCGGGCGAGGGCGGGCCCATCCGGCTCACCAAGGACGAGGACATGGCGTGGGAGTCGATGCAGGCGGCAAGCGGTCACTTCGGCATGCATGCCGCCGACCTCCGCCGCGTGCGCGACGTCGAGATCAAGATCAACCAGGGCGCGAAGCCGGGGAAGGGCGGCCGCCTCTCCGGCGCCAAGGTCACCGCGCAAGTGAGCCGCGCGCGCAACATTCCCGTGGGCACCGACGCGCTCTCGCCCGATCCCAAGCACGACATCTATTCGATCGAGGACATGCCGGCCGAGGTGTGGCTCTGGCTCCTCTATCACACGCACTGCGGCATCAAGATCACGGGCTCCAACTACACCCGCTACGTGGCGGCCGGCATGTGGTCGAACTTCGTGGTCGATTACCTGCTCGTCGACTCTGGCTTGGGCGGCTCGGGCAATTACCACGCCGACTCCTCGCACGTGGGCTGGCCCGACATCTTCCGCACCATCCTGCACACGCACCACGCCCTGGTGAGCGAGAAGGTGGATCTCGACAACTCGGGCGTGCTGCGCTCGATCCGTGACTTGAATGGCGTGCCCTTCGGCGCCGGCGGCGGCACGCGTCTCTTCGCCAGCGGCGGCATGCGCGGCGAGCTCGACTTCTTGAAGGTGCTGATCGCGGGCGCCGACGGCGTGGTCGTGGCCTCGATCGACAAGGCGGTGGCCTTTGGCTGCAACCAGTGCGGCAACTGCCATCTCGACTGCCCGCGCGGCGGCATCACGACCAAGCTCGAGCTGACGAGCCAGAACGATCGCGCGCTCATGCGCGACCGCTTCCGCAACTGGATCGCGCTCTCCCTGGTCAAGCTCGCCGTGCTCCTGGACGCGCTCAACTACGAGAGCGGGGCGCTGAGCGAGACCGGCATGGTGCGCGATCGCAGCAAGCTCCTGCGCGACATCCGCGAGCTGCGCGGCCGGCTCGACCTCGTGCGCCTGCCGGTGCATGCGGCACGGCGCCCCGGGGACGAGCCGGTGCATAGCGCCGATTCCGTGGCCGCGGTCGAGCACGATTCTTGCCGGGTCGGCTCACTCACGGTGAGCGAGCCGGTGGACGTGGCCGCCATCTGGGAGGCGGCCAAGCTCTCCTACAACGGCGGCAACAACCGCGGCGGCGGCATCGCCTTCGCGGGCTTCGCGCCTCCGGCGGTGGCCGGGAAGACCGCGTTCTTGCTCAACACGATCGGCCCCGATCGCGCCGAGACGCAGGCCGCGATGCTCGATCACTTCGCCGGTTGCCGGTTCTTCGACGCCGCGGGCGGGGAGATCGCGCGCGACGAGGTGCGCCGCCGGCTGGCCGAGTTCCGCGTGCCGGTGCGGGCGCCCTACGCGGACCAAGAGGGCTGGCGCCGCGCCGGGCTGCGCGAGAACGTCGGCGACTTCACGCTTTTCTTCGTCGAGGCGCGGCCCGAGGTGCTCGAGCGCTACGCGCGCCGGCTCCTCGCGAGCCAGCATTGGCTGCCGCGCCAAACCCGCTTCGGCGATCTGGGGGACCAAGCACTGCTCGGCGCACTCTCGGGCGACCTCGGCTCCGATCCGCGCCTAGCCGAGTTCCCGGCCGCGGTGCGCGAAGAGTATTTCTCCGTGCTCTCGCACCTGCTCGACAGCCGCTACTACCGCACGCACGGCAAGCCCGGCGCTCCCGCGGGCAAGTACGCCGACAAGCGCCGCGGCTTCGTGGTCTCGGTAGGGGAAGACTTGGGTTCGATCAAGATCTCGGGCTGGACGCACGTCATCCCCGAGTACTTCGACTTCGAGCGCTTCTGGGCCGGCTACCCCGGCGCGGCGGAGAAGGGCGGCGTCGAGGTCACGCAGAAGGGGCGCAGCTTCCGCACGACGGCGCTCTACGCGCACGCCTGGGGCATGCACCATCGCTATCCCACGAACTCGCCGGCCATCGACGCGGAAGGGCGCGGCAACCCCGCGGGCGCGCACCCGTTCAAGGCCTACAACGTGCTGCTCATGCACAACGGTGAGCAGGTGGGCGTGGACTCGACGGCGCCGTTCTTGGCCGAGTACGGCACGGTGCACTCCGACGAATCGATGGGGGCCGGCGCCACGCAGTACGACGGCGATTCCTTGTACGAGCGCAAGGCGCTCACCGACACCGAATACGCCGCCTATCTGGTCGATTTCACGCGCCGCGTGCTGGGACTCGGGACCGAAGAAGCGACCCAGATCATCTCGCCCATCACGGGGCTCGATCTCGAAGCCATGCCCGAGCCCAAGCGCGCGCTCTATCGCTTGCTCGCCACGAACTACGTCCAGCTCACGCCGACCGGGCCCTACAAGTTCACGATTCTCGAGACCAGGCCCGGCGGACGCGTCGGCTTCCGCGAGAACATGGACATCAAGTTCCTGCGCCCGCACGAAGTCATCGTGCACCGAGACGAAGCTTCGGGCGGCGTGAAGGCGGCGGCCAACGGCTCGGAAGCCAAGATCGCCGACAGCATGCTGCGCGTCTTGCACACACAGGGCATTCTGGGCGACGCGGCCGCCGACCTGCGCTTCAACATGCGGCCGGGCGGCCGGATCGGACAGCGCGAGTTCGGCGGCGTGGTCGAGGCCTTCGTACGCCGCGGCGAGCCCGAGATGACGTTGAACAACCGTTTCGGCGAGCCCGTCGTGGTCGAGCGCGCGGGCACCAAGGTGGATCTCGGCGTGCCCTTGGGCGCGGCCGCGGGCAGCGCTTCTTCGACGTGGCGCGGGCTCGTCGACGAGCGCATCGATCAAGCGGCGAGGGCCGCCCATGAGGCCGTGGGCGCGGGACGTCGGTTCGGGCCGGAGGATGATCTCCCCGCCCCCGCGCAGGAATTGGTCGAGGCGACGCTCGAGCGCGTGGGCGCGCTCGGCTTCGGGGACTATCGCTATCTCGTCGAGGACGCGCTGCCCTCGCTCGCGTCGGACGGCGACGCCGAGCGCGCCATCGCCCTGCGCGTGCTCACCGAGCTGCGCAAGCGGCTCGTGTTCGCCGATCTGGGCGGTAAGGCGCTCTCCAGCATGGAGTACCTGACCGATGGCGGCCGCGCGCGCGACGGCTCGCCCGAGGGCGGGATCTATCGCATCCTGGACACCGTGCCGGCGCTCGACGCGGACTACGGCCGCGCCCGCATCTCGCGCATCACCTTCGCCACGCGCGACGATCTGGTCGAGCCGGCCGATCCCGAGCGCGACGTGCTGGTCGTCGACTTCCGTGATTTCGAGAGCGTGGCGTTCTCGAACGCGTGCGCCTCGCGCTTCGTGAGCGACGCCGCGCGGCTCGGCTGGCGCCATCTGGTCGGTTACAACTTCGTCGGCGGCCCGCGCTACCTGGGCACGAACCTGATGGGCCCCGAAGGCGGTCCTGCGCCCGGCGTGGTGATGGAGCTGTACGGCCGCGAGTTCGGCGACTTCCTGGGCGCGCTTCTTGAGGGAGCGCGAATCTACGCCTACGGACAAGGACAGAGCCATGCCGGATTCAAGGCCGACTCGGGCCGGCTCTTCCTCCTACAGGACGCGCTCAACACCTGCGCCTACGCCGCGCACGGCTTCACGTTCAGCGCTTGGGACACGGGCTCGCGCTTCGCCGTCGCCGGACAGAACAAAGTGACGCTGCGCGATGACACGCCGGCGCCGGGATTCAAGTCGTTGCACATGGGCTCGCCCAACGAATACGCGTTCGAGTACCTGATGTCGGGCGGCGACAACTCGTGCCACGTCGTGCTCGGCCTGGCCAAGCCGGATTGTCGCGGTCATCTCGCGCTGCGCCCACGTCCCTACGCCGGCAAGTTCTTCATGTCGGGCGCGGCGGCCGGGCGCGTCTTCGTCCTCGATCCCGAGCGTCGCCTCGAGCCCGGTCAATATCACGGCAACGTGGTCATGCCCGTCTCGGCCGACGAATGGACGCGCGACGTGGCGCCCTTGCTCAACGCCGAAGCTCGCCTGCGCGGCGCCCCCCTGCGCGCCGAAGCCGACAGCTTCGCCATTCAGCTCGCTGGCACCTGGCGCCGCTGGCCCTTCGCCGAAGCCTTCGCCAAGCTCATCCCCAGCAAAGTCGCCGCCAAGATGGCCCCCGAGCCCACTCCCGAAGCGCTGGTGCAGATCGTCGGGGAGTAGGCGGTGCCATTCGACGAGCTCCCGTGCGAGTCCTGATCGTCGGCGCCGGAATCGGCGGCCTCACCCTGGCCCACGCGCTTCGGCAGCGTGGGCTTTCGTTTGACCTCGTGGAGCGGGCGGAGCGCTGGGAGCCGGTGGGCGCGGGGCTCGGGCTGTGGAGCAACGCGTTGCGCGTGCTCGATCGCTTGGGACTCTTCGAGCGTGTCGTGGCAGCCGGCATTCCGTTCACGGGCGGCGAGGTGACCGACGAGCGCGGCCGCGTGCTCACGAGCGTTCACTACCCGAGCTCCGGTTCGCGCATTCCGGTCGGCGTCGCACTTCTTCACTACGACTTGCACGAGGCGCTTCGCCACGGGCTCGAAGACTCGACGCGCATGGCAACGACGTACCCCCGCGTGCGCGGCGACTACGACCTCGTGGTCGGCGCCGACGGCATCGGCTCGCAGGTTCGCGAGCGCTTCTGGGGCACGGTTCCGATCCGCGACGCCGGCTACACGAGCTGGCGCTTCGTCGTGCCGCTCGCGATTCCGCTCCCCGGGGCCACCGAGATGTGGGGCCGGGGCAAGCGTGTGGGCTTGGTTCCCCTGCGCGGCGGGCGGCTCTACTGCTTCGCCACGAGGAATGTGCCGGCCGAGTTCGAGGATCCGGTAAAGGGACGGCTGGCGCGCTTCCGCGAGCACTTTGGCGACTTCGGCGGCCACTTTCCGGCCGCGCTCACCGCGCTCACTCGCGACGAGGAGCTGATCCACGCGCGGCTCGGCGACGTCAGGCTCACGAGCTGGACGCGCCCCGGTGCCGCTCTCTTGGGCGACGCCGCCCACGCCATGACGCCCAACGTGGCGCAGGGCGCGGCCATGGCGATCGAAGATGCCTGGGTGCTGGCCGAGTGCGTGGCCAGGAACGAGTTGAGCGCCTACGAGCCGGCGCGTCGAAAGCGCGTCGAGTGGGTTCAGAAGCTGTCGTGGCGTTTCGGTGTCGTCGGGCAGTGGCAATCGCCGCTGGCGTGCTTCGTGCGCGACCGGGCCATGCGCCTCGCGCCCACGGACGCAGCGCCCCGTCGACTCGCCTCGATTCTCGACGGCGGGCCCTGCTAGTCCTGCTCGATCACCGACCTGAGCTTGTCTCGCGAAGGAATCACGAAGCGGCCTTCGCCCGTGATCAGCACACCCTCGCGGCCCCAGCGCGACAACACGCGAATCGCCGACTCCACCGTCGTGCCCACGAGATCGGCGACTTCCTGGCGTGACAGAGCCAGCGAAATCTCGATGCCTTCCCGCGTCTCCCTGCCCATGCGCTCGGCCAGAGTGAGAAACAGCTGCGCGATGCGGGTCTCGACCGGCTGGCCGCGCATCTCCTCGAGCTTGCGGGTCAAAGAGATCACGAGCTTGGTCAGCTCGCGGATCACGCCGCGCGCGAACTCGGGCTGGCGGTCGAGCAATTCGAAATAGTCGCGCCGCGGCAGCACCAGCAAGCTCACCGGCTCGAGACACACGGCACTCGCGGGATAGGGGATGTAGTTGTAGACGGCGATCGCGCCCACCGGCTCGCCCTCGCCGAACAGCTCCAAGATCACGTCGCCGGCCTCGGCATGACGCACGATCTTCACCCGGCCGCGCACGATCACGGTCAACGCGTCGGCGGGATCGCCGGCGTGCCACAGGAAATCACCGCGCTCGTAGTCGCGTAGCGTCGCCATCTGAGCCACGCGCTTCTGATCCTCGGGCGAGAGGCCGCGAAACACCGGCAAGGCGCGCACCGCAGCCATCACCCGCTCCCCGCGTGTTTCCGCCATCCCGTCCCTCCCGGCGCCTGACGCGGGTCATGTCGGGTTCCCCCCGCTCGCGGCAAGTCACGACCATAGCAGGAGATCGCTCCGTAGCGCCTGCTTCAGAAATCTCTTGCGGACATGACGGGCGTCATACGCCGAGACCCCGACGAAGCCGAAGCTCACATCGAGCGCCAAGGAGGCGCGAAGCGGGAGGTTCGGATGAGCTCGATGGACACGTTTCGCCACTTGCGCGAGGACCACGCCCGGGTCCTCACGGAGCTCGCCGCCCTGGCCGACTTGGCGCAGACGCCCGAGCGCACCCCGCGCGAGATCGACGAGCTGCGCGGCCTGGTCGTTCTCCTCGAGCGCGAGTGCGCGGCGCACATGAGGGCGGAAGAAGAGGCCCTCTTTCCCGTGCTCGCCGGCGTCATGGCCGAAGCGGCGAAGACCATCCCGCCGCTCGCCGCCGAGCACGCCGAGCTCAAGGACATGCTCGCCACGCTGGCCGGCGTGCTCGCCGGTACGCCCAGCCGCGAGCGCGACGAGCAGATCGCCGTCCAGGCCAAGGACCTCGTCGATCTCTTCCGCATCCACGTCCGCAAGGAAGAGGCGCTGATCTTCCGCATGGCCGAGCGCGTGCTCTCTCCGGATTCGCTCCGGCATCTCGCCGAGCGCTTGCTCGTTCACGCACCCGATCGAAAGGGGTCCCCATCATGAAACGCCACCTCGTTCTCTTCGCCGTGCTCCTCGTGCTCGGCGGCTGCGCCAAGAAGTCCGGCGATCCGTCGTCCTCGAGCGGCGGCACGGGCACGTCGGTCGCCTCGACGTCGAAGTACGACAACGGCCCGCGCGCCGCCGAGGAGCCCATCGACGAGTCCCTGGTCGCCCAGGGCGAGCAGCTCTTCCAGAGCAAGGGCTGCTCGGCGTGCCACGGCTTCGGGCGCCGCATCTCGTGCCCCGACCTGCAGGACGTGCCGCTGCAGCGCACGTCGCAGTGGATGGAGCAGCAGATCCTCCATCCCGAGGTCATGACCAAAGAGGATCCGATCTCGCATCAGCTGTTCGCCCAGTACTCGCTGCAGATGCCGAACCAGCAGCTCACGCAGCCCGAGGCGCACGCCGTGATCGAGTACATCAAGCACAAGAACCACGAAGCGCATGAAGGCGAAGGGAGGGAGCACAAATGAAACCCAAGCTCGTGTTGGTGTTCGCAGGCCTCGCGGCCCTGGCTCTGGCCTCGCAGCTGCCCGGTTGCGCCGGAGTCCGTGGCGGCGGCGCGGGTTCCGCGGCGGAGAAGGTGTACGTGAAGCCCGGGGAGCACGACGCGTACTACGCGTTCCTCTCGGGCGGGCACTCGGGCCAGGTGTACGTCTACGGCATCCCGTCGTGCCGGCACATCACCACCATTCCGGTGTTCACGCCGGAGCCCGCGGTGGGCTACGGCGTCGACGAGCAGACCAAAGCGATGCTCGGCGGCTTCACCTGGGGCGACGCGCACCATCCCGGCATGTCCGAGACCAACGGCGACTACGACGGTCGCTGGCTGTTCATCAACGACATGCCGAACGCCCGCATCGCGCGCATCGATCTCAAGGACTTCAAGACCAAGGAGATCTTCGGTCCCATCCCCAACCTCTCGGCGGCGCACGCCTGCCCGTTCCCGACGCCCAACACGGAGTACGTGTTCGCGGCTTCGCGCTTCTCGGTGCCGGTGCCGAACCGCGAGGTGAAGATCGAGGACTACGCCAAGGAATTCCGCGGCGTGGTGGCGGGCGTGAAGGTGGATCCCAAGACCGGCCACATGTCGATGGGTTTCGAGATCCTGATGCCGCCCTTCGACTGGGACCTGGCCGACGCGGGCAAGGGCCCGAGCCACGGGTGGGAGTTCTTCACCTGCTACAACAGCGAGGAGGCTCACGACTCGCTCGAGATCAAGGCCTCGCAGGCCGAGATGGACTACATCGCGGCCGTCGACTGGCGCGCGGCGCAGAAAGCGGTCGACGACGGCAAGGCCAAGACGGTGGGCGGGGTGCCCATGCTGGATCCCCAGCAGGTGCCCGGCCTCGTCTATCTCTTCCCCGTGCCCAAGAGCCCGCACGGCGTCGACGTCGACCCGAGCGGCCAGTACGTGTGCGCCTCGGGCAAGCTGCAGGCCGAGGTGACGGTCTACAACTTCGCCAAGATCCAGAGCGCCATCGCCGCCAAGCGCTTCGACGGCGACCAGCTCGGCATCCCGGTGCTCAAGTTCGAGGACGTGATGGAGGCCAAGGTGCCGGTGGGTCTTGGTCCTTTGCACACGCAGTTCGACGGTAAGGGCTACGCCTACACCTCGCTCTTCCTCGATTCGCAGATCGCCAAATGGAAGATCGGCCCGCCGTGGAACGTGGTCGACAAGATCGACGTCTACTACTCGATCGGACACCTGATGGCGTCGGAGGGGGACACCCGCCACCCGACCGGCGAATACGTGGTGGCGCTCGACAAGCTGTCCAAGGACCGCTACTTGGACGTCGGTCCGACCAAGCCGGAAGCCGCGCAGCTCATCGATATCCGCGGACCCAAGATGGAGCTGCTCTACGACTTCCCGACCTATCTCGAGCCGCACTACGCGCAGATGATCCGCGCCGAGAAGCTCAAGCCCATCGACGTCTACCCGCTGGCCGAGAACGCGAACCCGGCGGCGGTCAAGCGCGCCGAGGACGCGCGCGTCGAGCGCAAGGGAACGCGTGTCGACGTCTACATGGTGGCGGTGCGCTCGCACTTCACGCCTGACGTGGTCCACGTGAACCAGGGTGACGACGTCTATTTCCACGTCACCAACGTCGAGCAGGACAACGACATCGCGCACGGCTTCGGCATGCTGTGGTCGAGCGACAACATGCAGATCGAGCCGGGCGAGACCAAGACGATGCACTGGAAGGCCGAAAAGGCGGGAGTCGAGCCCTTCTACTGCTCGAACTTCTGTAGCGCGCTGCACCAGGAGATGCAGGGATACGTGGTCGTGGGCGCGCGCGGGGCGCGCGTGGCCGCCGTGCAGAGGCCCGACCCGGCGCGCGTCGCCGAGGTCGCCCAACTCATGGCGCACCGGTAGGCGGGAGAAGAGCCATGCACTATCTGGTCGATCGATTCCAACCCGCCGAGCGCCGCCTGATCGTGGTCGCGGCTCTGGTCCTGGTGCCGATCTTCTTCTTCCCGGTGCTGCCGATCTGGGCCATGAAGCTGTGGGCCCCTCAGTATCGCGAGGGACTCACGCTCACGATCTACTCGAACGCGATCCGGGGTGACCTCCAGAGCATCAACACGCTCAATCATTACGTGGGCATGAAGCACATCACGCCCGAAGACTTCCGTGAGTTCACCTATCTGCCTCAGGCGCTCACCCTCTTCGGCGTGGCCGCCCTGGTCGCCGCCCTCGTCAATCGACGCTGGGTGGCGATCCTGGGCTGGATCCTGTTCACGGTGTTCTCGGCATACATGTTCTTCGACTACGCGCGCTGGCTGTACGACTACGGTCACAACCTCGATCCGCGGGCGCCCATCAAGCTGCCCCTGTTCACGCCGCCGCTCATCGGCTTCAAGCAGATGGCGAACTTCAAGGTGCTGAGCATTCCGATGCCGGGGACGCTGTTGCTCGGCATCGCCTGGCTCCTGGGCCCGATCGCCATCGTGCTCGAGATGCGCGACGCCAAGAAGGCGAGGGGGTGAGATCCGTGCGCGCGCTCCTCGTGCTCGCGGTCCTGGCCACCATGCCGCTGCCGGCGGGAGCCCGGACCTGGAACGCTGCACCGGGAGGGGCGCAGGCGGCTTTGGCCGCGGCATCCGCCGGCGACACCGTCGTGCTGGCGCCCGGCCGGCACGCGGGTCCGCTCACCGTCCTTCGCACGCTCACCCTGGTCGGCGCGCCGGGCGCCGTGGTCGACGGGGGCGGCACGGGCACGGCGCTCACCGTGCTCGCCGATGGCGCGCGCGTCGAAGGCCTCATGGTTCGCGGCAGCGGCAAGAACGCCATGACCATCGACTCGGGAGTCCACGTGCGGCTCGCGCACGGGGTCGTGCTCGCGCGGCTCGGGCTCGCCGACGTCATGTACGGAGTCTACGGCGAGCGTGCCGACGGGCTCGTGATCGAAGGCTGCTCGCTCACCGGCCGCGTGTCGCCGGGCGACGAATCGGGACAGGGAAACGGCATCCACCTCTGGTACACGAAGAACGTCGTGGCGCGGCGCGACACCGTCCAGCACTTCCTCGACGGCATCTATCTCTCGTTCGCCGACGGCACGCACATCGAGTCGAGCGACGTCGAGCATTGCGGACGCTACGGCCTGCACACGATGTACTGCCCGGGCGGCCGCCTCCTGCATTGCCGCCTGAGCCACAACGTGGCCGGCTGCGCCATCATGTTCTCGAACCATCTCCGGCTCGAGGACAACGACTTCACACACAACCGCGGCCCGCGCACCTATGGCGTGTTGCTGCGCGACTGCTCCGACGGCGAGCTCGTCGGCAACCGGATGGTCGACAACACCATCGCCGTCTTCATGGACAACTCGAACCGCAATCACATGCAGTCGAACCTGTTCCAGGACAACGGCTGGGGCGTGCTCCTCTTCTCTTCGTGCGCGGCCAACGTGTTCGACAGCAACGCGTTTCTCAACAACGACTATCCGGTGGCGCTCGACATGCGCTACAGCGACAACCGCTTCGACGACGGACGCCGCGGTAATTACTGGAGCGAAAACGTTGCCTATGACCTGAACGGAGACGGGGTCGGGGACGCGCCGTACTCGCCGGTGAGCGCTTTCGCCTTCGTGTCGAAGCAGTATCCGGACCTGGCGATCCTGGCCCAGAGCCCGGCGGTGGCCGCACTCGGCGTCTCCGAGCGCGTGTTGCCCGTGCTCCGGCCGAGCGAGATCGTGGATCGCCATCCGCTCCTCCGGCCGGATCGCGGCTTGATGGCGACCGCGGGCGAGACCGAGGCGCCGCCGCGCCCGGCCTGGCCCGCCGCCCTCGGCTTCGGGCTTCTCACTCTGGGCGCTCTGGGCGTCATGGCTCGGAGCGCGGGGGCCTGGTCATGATCCGCGTCCAGCATCTCACCAAGCGCTACGGCGCCGTGGTCGCGGTCGACGATCTTTCCTTCGAGGTCGAGCGCGACGAGACCTTCGCCTTGATCGGCCCCAACGGCGCCGGCAAGACGACCACGCTCAAGATGCTGCTCGGCCTCGCGCGTCCAGACCAAGGCCGGATCGCGATCGGTCCCGACGGGCTCGCGCCGACCGAGGCGCGCGCCCGCCGCCGCGTGGGCTACGTGCCGCAGCGCGTCACCTTCCCGCCGGCCCGCACCGTGGCCGAAGTGCTGGGCTTCTTCGCCGAGCTGCGCGGGCTCTCGCGCGAGTCGGTGGCGCGCGTGCTCGAGCGAGTGCGCCTCACGGCCTTCGCCGCGCGCCGGGCGCGCGAGCTCTCGGGCGGTTACCTGCAGCGGCTCTCGCTCGGCCAGGCGCTGCTCGGCGATCCCGATCTGCTCGTCCTCGACGAGCCGACGGCGAGCCTCGACCCCGAGGCGGCGTGGGAATTTCGCACCCTGGTCGAGACCCTGCAGCACGAGGGCAAGACGATCGTTCTCTGCTCCCACCTCTTGAGCGAGGTCGAGCGCGTCGCGGATCGCGTGCTGATCCTGGTGGACGGACAGCGCGCCGCCCTCGAGCGTCTCGACGACCTGCGCGCCCGCCAGGCGGACGCCAGCTCGCTGGCGCTCGAGGTCGAGGGTCCGGCGAGCCAGGCCGCCGCCGTTCTCGCGCGCGCCGGACTCGCCCCGCGCGTGGTGGGCGAGCGCGATCTCAGCCTCGAGAATCTCGACGGGCACGCGCTCCAGGCGCTCGAAACCCTGCGCCGGGAGCGCATCGGTGTGCGCTCGTTCGAGATCCAGCGCCCGACGCTGGAAGAGATCTTCCTGCGCGTCGTGCGTGGCGAGGGAAGGAGTGTCAAGCCATGACGCGCCCCTACGTCTTCCTGTTCGCCGCCATCCTGGTCTGCGGGGTCACTCTCGCCCTGGTGCGCGGGCCGCACAGTGCAGCCCCCGATCGCGCCACCCTGGCGAGCCCCACGGCCGCGGCCGAGACCTTGGCGCTCGTCGTGTCCGACGGCGCCGTCACGCCCGCCGCCGCGAGCGCGCCCAAGGGAGCGCGCGTGCTCCTGGGCGTGACGTGCGGCGGCAAGGCTGCCATCCAGCTCGCGCTCGCTGGCTATGAAGATCGCCTGCGCGTGCCGCGGCTCGAACCCGGCGAGTCGTGGCAGGGCTCTTTCGTCGCCGATCGCCCGGGAGACGACTTCGCCTGGCTCGTGAACGGCAAACCGGTGGCGAGCTTCCGCGTCACGGGCTCGCATCTCGTGGAGGGTCACCGATGAGCGCCCCGACGATCTCCTTCGCTCGCGGCCTCGGCGTCGTGGCGCGCGAGGAATTCCGGCGCACGCTCGAGACGCGCTGGCTGTTCGGTTTCACCGTGCTGTTCGCGCTTCTCGTCCTCGGCGTTTCCTATTTCGGGCTCGCGCAGGGCCGCGAGGTGGGCTTCCAGGGCTTCGCGCGCGTGACCTTGAGCCTCATGAACCTCGCGCTTCTCATCGTTCCCCTCACCGGCCTCATGCTCGGCGTGACCAGCATCTCGGGCGGCCACGAGGCGATGGGGCTCCTCCTGGCGCAACCGGTCGGGCGCACGCAAGTGCTGCTGGGCAAGTTCCTGGGGCTTGCGGCCGCGCTCGGACTGGCGCAGGCGCTGGGCTTCGGAGGGGGCGGGGTCATTGTCGCGCTGCACGGCGGGGTCGATCAGGCGCGCGGCTTCGCCGTCCTCACCATGCTCTCGCTGGCGCTGGGATGGGTCACGCTCTCGGTGGCCATGGGCATCGCGGCCGTGTGGCCCGACCGGCTGCGCGCCATGTCCACGGCTCTCTTCGTCTGGCTCCTGATGGTGGTGGCGTACGATCTCGTCGTCCTGGGCGCCACCGTGCTCTTGTCGGGCGCGCCGCTCGAGAGCGTGCTCTTGCCCGCGCTGCTCGTGAATCCGGTCGATCTCGTGCGCGTTCTGACCACGCTCTCGATCGGCTCGGGGGCGCTCTTCGGCCCCACCGCGGCCGTGCTCATGCGCACCATGGGCACGACCGGCGGCATTGCTCTCGGAATCGGCGCCCTCCTCGTCGAGGGAGCCGTGCCGCTCCTCGTCGCTGCCTGGGTGTTCCGGCGCCGCGATTGGTAGAGGATTCTAGTTTCCCCTCGACACACCCGAGAGCCGCCCGCTGGTCTGGCGCTCCAGGAGCTCGCGCACCACGAGCAGGTCATCGCCCGCGTACGCGACGTATCCATCCGGTCGCACCAGCACGACCTCGTCGCCGTCGGCGCGGCGCAGCTCGACGATCTCGCTCCAGGAATCGGCGAACCGCTTCGCTTCCTCGACCTTCTCTGCTCCGTACACGAGCAGGAAGCGGCTGCGAATGCCTCCGCCCCCGCGCAGTGTGTCGTTGAAGAAGCGCGCGCCCTGGCCCTCGACGATCGGGCTGCCGTGGTAATCGATTCCGAGCTCCGAGAGCCTCTGCACGAAAGCGTGCTGGAAGGGCGCCAGCTTCGAAACCATCGGGATGACCGTGTCGCGGATCGCCTGGGCGAAGACATGCGGCGTGCCCATGGCCTTGGTGAGAAAGTCCGTCATCTCGATGGTGCTCTGGATCACCGGGCGCCGCTCGGCGGTGTAGGTCTCGAGCAGGCGATCCGCGCCGTGCCCGCGCAACACGAGATCGAGCTTCCAGGCCAGATTCCAGACGTCGTGCAAGCCCGTGTTCATTCCTTGGCCGCCGAACGGGCTGTGGATGTGCGCGGCGTCGCCGGCCACGAACAGGCGCCCGATGCGAAGCTGCGCCACCTGGCGATGATGAATGCGGAAGTAGCTGCTCCAGTGGAGCGCACGCGCCTCGATTTCCTGGGGCCCGCGCTGGCGCAGGATGCCCTGCACCAGCTCGAGCGAGGGCGCTTGTTCTTGCGCCCGCTCGATGGTGGCCACGACGCGCCGGCGCGTGGCGCTCATGGGGAAGATCGCCACCGGCCCGAAGACGCTCGGACAGAGCTGTAGCTCGGAAGCCGGCAGCGCCTGGTTGGTCTCGATGTCGGCGAGCAGGAAGGTGTCGTCGTACGAGGCGCCCGCGAACGGCAAATCGAGCAGATGCCGCATCGTGCTGTGCGCGCCGTCGCAGCCGACGACAAAAGCGGCGGTGAGCGAGAGCCGCCGGCCGCCGTTTTCCAGGACGACGTCCACCGCCTCGCGCCGCTGCGTCGCGCTCACGAACGAAGTCCCGTACTCGATGACACCGCCTCGCGCCCCCAGCTGCCGGGCGAGGATTCGCTCGGTTTGATCCTGCGGCACCATGGCGATGAAGGCGTAGGGACTCTGCTCGGGCATGAAGCGCATGTGGGCGAGGGCGCGCTCGTGCGTGAGGATGGCCACCGACGTGACCCGGTTCGCCGCTTCGAGGAACGGATCGACGAGCCCGGCCATGTCGAGGATCTCGAGCGTGCGCGGAAAGATGGCGAGGGCCTTGGAATGCTCCGATTGTGTCTGCTGGCTCTCGACGATCCGGTAGCGGAGTCCGCGGCGCGCACACTCGTTGGCGAGCAACAGGCCGACTGGGCCCGCGCCCACGATCAGGACATCGATGTCGCTCGGGGTGGGAGACATGGCCCCTCCTGGAAGGAAGGTGCTCGCGGTGCGTCCGGGGGCCGGGCGCTACGCCTCATGGTCATGGTAGGACTCCGCGCTGTGCTAAGGTAGCGGCCTTTCCCGCGCCACGACACGGAGATCCAAGCGCATGCCCTTGAAGCCGGGCACCCGACTCGGCCCCTACGAAATCGAATCGGCTATCGGCTCGGGCGGCATGGGCGAGGTCTATCGTGCCCGAGACACGCGCCTGGACCGCGCGGTCGCGGTCAAGGTCTTGCCCGCGCATCTCGCCGACAGCGCCGAGCGGCGTGCCCGCTTCGAGCGCGAGGCGCGCGCCGTCAGCAGTCTCAACCATCCCCATATCGGCCAGCTCTACGACGTGGGCAACGAGAGCGGCGTCGAATATCTCGTCCTCGAATTGCTCGAGGGCGAAACCCTGGCTCATCGCCTGGAACGCGGACCGCTCGCACCGCCGCAGGTGATCCAGTACGGCATGCAGATCGCCGACGCCCTCGAGCGCGCGCACAAGAGCGGCATCGTGCACCGTGATCTCAAGCCCGGAAACATCATGATCACGAAGAGCGGCGTGAAGCTCCTGGACTTCGGGCTCGCGCGCTCCATCGAGGTCGTGGCGGGGCCGGGCGCGATCACGCTCTCGCCCACCGCCGCCCAGCCGCTCACCGCCGAGGGCACCATCCTCGGCACCTTCCAGTACATGGCGCCGGAGCAGCTCGAGGGCAAGGACGCGGATCAACGCACCGACCTCTTTGCCCTGGGCGAGATCCTCTACGAGATGGCCACCGGCAAGCGGGCCTTCGAGGGCAAGAGCCAGGCGAGCCTGATCGCCGCCATCATGGAGCGCGAGCCCGCGCCCATCGCCGGGCTCGCGCCCCTCACGCCCCCCGCGCTCGAGCGCGTGGTGGGCGCCTGCCTGGCCAAGGATCCCGACGAGCGCCTCCAGACCGCGCACGACGTGAAGCTCCAGCTGCAATGGATCGCCGAGGGCGGATCGTCCGTCGGCCTGCCCGCCGTCGTCGTCACCAAGCGCAAGGACCGCGAGCGCCTGGCGTGGATCCTGGCCGGCGTGACCGGATTCGCGGCCGTGATCGCGATCACGCTCCTGGCCACGCGCCACGCCCCCGAGCTCAAACCCGTGCGCTTTCAGATCGATCGCCCGGCGGGCGTCATCACCATGACCTGGCCGCGGCTTTCGCCCGATGGGCGTTGGATCGCGTTCCAGGCCATCGACACGAGTGGCGAGCGAGCCATCTGGGTGCGCGCGATGGACGCCCTGGAGGCGCGTCGGCTCGGCGGCACGGAGGGGGCCGGTCGGCCCTTCTGGTCACCCACCAGCCGCGAGATCGGCTTCTTCGCCGACCGCAAGCTCAAGAAAGTTCCCGTCGACGGAGGGCCGGTTCAGCTGATCGCCGAAGCCGGTGGCTCGGACGGCACGTGGGGAGCCAAAAACGTCATCCTCTACGACAACACGCAAACCGACTCCATCATGCAAGTGAGCGCGAGCGGCGGCGTGCCCAAGGCGGCCTCGTCGTTCGATCGCAAGCAGGGAGAGTCGGGCCACGCCTGGCCACAGTTCTTCCCCGACGGCAAGCACTTCCTGTTCGCGTGCTTCTCCGGAAGCGGCAGTGTCCGCCTCAAGGTGGGAGAGCTGGGGAATTTCCGCAGTCATGAGGTGCGCTCGACCGCCTCGCGCGGCGAGTACGCTCCGCCCGGGAGACTGGTCTACGTGCTCGACAACAATCTGGTCGCGCAGCCCTTCGACCTCGGACAGATGAAGCTCACGGGCGATCCCGTTCCCATCGCCGAGCGCGTGAACCTGCTGGGCGGGAGAGAGAACTTCTCCACGTCCCAGGCGGGCACGATCGCGTACCAATCGGGAGCGGATCAGCCCGGAAGCGAGCTGGTGTGGATCGATCGCTCGGGGCGCATTCTCTCGAAAGCCGCGCCTCACGATATCTACTCGGACATGGCGTTCTCTCCCGACCAGAAGCAGGTGGCGGTGACGATCGGCGAAGGGACGGGTGACAAACCCAACATCTGGATCGTCGATCTCGCTCGCGGCACCCGTTCACGCGTCACCTTCGACGACGCCGACCACGTTTGGCCCGTGTGGTCGCCCGACGGACAGTGGATCGCCTATGCGAGCGATTCGGGGGGTGCGTTCCGCGCCATGCGCCGGCGCGCGAGCGGAGAGGGCCGCGCCGAATACGTGACGCCGCCCACGGGATTCAACGAGGGGATCGGCGCGTGGGCTCCGGACGGGCACACGGTGCTCATCCAGGTGTTCCGCAACGGCAACTGGGACGTCGACCGTCTCGACTTGAGCGACGGTAAGAGAACGCCGTACCTCGACTCGCGCTTCAACGAGGAGCACGCGCGCCTCTCGCCCGATGGCCTATGGGTGGTCTATTCGTCCGATGAGAACGGGCGCTACGAGGTCTTCGCATGCTCCTTCTCCCAGCCAACGAACAAATGGCAGGTCTCGCTCTCGGGAGGGCGCGTGCCGCGCTGGGGCGCGGACGGCAAGGAAATCCTGTTTGGCGACCCGGAGGGGCGCTTCGTGGCCGTCCCCGTGTCGACCACGCCGAGATTCCAGGCCGGCGAGCCCAAGCCACTCTATTTCGTGCACGTGCCGGTCACGGGATTCCCGCAGGACCGCATCCTGCCCGCGAAGGACGGCAAGCGCATGCTCGCCAACGATCAAACCGGCGACGAGACGCCGACGCCCATCACCGTGGTCGTGAACTGGGCGCAAGGGAACAAATAAGAGAAGGCGGCGGATGGCTCCGCCGCCTTCCTCGTCGTCATCCGCCGCCGCTTACGCCGCCTTGCGCGCCGACGCGACCCTTCCCACTTCCTGCGCCGAGATGCCGTTCTGCTTGCGCCATGCCGTGGCCTCGGCATAGGCGTTCTCGAACGCCTGCACCGCGTTCTCGCGCGTCGCCGGCTTGGGATGCTTTCCCTGTGACTCCGCGCGCAGACGCTCGATCAAGGCTTGCGGCCGCGCGCCCGGGAGATTCACGTGCGGGTGGCCCGGACGAGGATCGAGCCCCGTCGCACGCGCCGTGGTGCACGTGAAGCCGGTACCGTCCTCATAGTGGCAGTAGACGTCGAACCAGGGGCCCGCCTTGGGGTGCTCGTAGATCGCCGCGTACTGCCGGTCCGACGAGTTGGCCATGAGCTGGACGATCAAGCCGGGGATCTCGGGAACCCGATAGGTCCCGGCGTCCTGGAAGCCCAACCCGTGCAGCGACGAGGAAACGCCCTGCGCGAAATCCGGGTTCTTCCACCCATCTTCGCCGCAGGCCAGAAGGCGAATCGTGTCCGGTTGGCGATTCATGGCGGCGTTGCCGATCGCCCGGCCCACGGGGCCCGACTTTCCGGTCACGATCAAATGCATGAGCACCCGGCGCACCACGAACAAGCCGACCAGGACTCCGACACTGACGAGAATCGAGTTCATCTTCCCTCCCCATCCCGCCACCCGACCGTAGGCGGGCTCGATCGAAAGTTATCGGCCGCAGGGTTCTCGTCCTCCACCACAGCGGCTTTTCCGCGCCCCGCGGGCTACGCTATGCTGGAAGCCGTCCTGACTCGGTCCGTTTCGCTCGCCCGGTTCTTTGGCGGATTGGCGATGCTGGCGACGGAACGCCCGATGGCTCGCTCCCGCCATTCGACGGAGTCCCCCATGGCCCGCGCTTTCCGATCGGCAGCGCTCGCTCTTGCCGTCCTCGCGCTCTCGAGCTGCAGCAGCAACAACACGACGACCCCGGTGGTCGGTCCGTTCCGCTCGATCACGATCGCGACGCCGACCGATACCGCGACCTACAACTCGACGATTCCGTTCACCGCCACGGTCATCGATACCAGCGGCAATCCGGTGTCGGCGCCCGCCATCTCCTGGTCGTCGAGCGATCCGTCGGTCGGGATCATCGACACGCGTGGCACGTTCACGCCCAAGCTCGAGGGCAGGACCACGATCCTCGCCCAGGGCGGCGGCGCGACCAGCAATCCCATCGTCATGACCGTGATCCCGGCCTTCGGCTGGGTCGATCAGTCGCCCGCCAACCTGACCCTCAACACGCTGAACGGCGTGCACTTCCCCGATCGCTTGCACGGCTGGGCGGTGGGCGACCAGGGGACGATCCTGGCCACCAACAACGCCGGCCTCACGTGGCATAAACAGAATTCGGGCTCCACGGGCTACACCTTGAACGCGGTGTTCTTCGCGACCGGAACGCACGGATTCATCGTCGGCTCGGCGGGTCGCATCCTCGAGACCTCAGACGGCGGGCTCTCGTGGAACGTCCGCACGGGCATCGACACGGACAACGGGGCGGGCCTGAACGACATCGCCTTCGTCGACGACAAGACCGGCTTCATCGTGGGCAACGGGGGCATCATCCTGCGCACCCGGAACGCGGGCGCGACCTGGACGCGCTACTTGCCCGCGGTGACGAACCAGAACCTGCACTCCGTCGCGGCTACGATCCAGCCCGGTCCCGACACCACGGCCTGGGCCGTGGGCGTGGGCGGCACCGCGGTCGACACCGAAGACGGCGGCGCCACCTGGGAGCTCGTGGCCACGCCCTTCATCACCGACGCGACGGGGGTGATCCGGCCGTCGCGCGATCAGGCGTTCCTGGTGGGCGTGAACAACGTCACCGCCAACACCGTCGCAAGCCCCGCGGGGCCCGAGTGGGTGCTGGCGCCCACGCCGCCCACTTTCACCAATTTCTACGGTGTGTCGTGGCCGACCGCGGTGCAGCTCATGGCGGTGGGGGAGAACACGGGCGGGACGCCGACCATCCTGCGCTCGCTCGACCAAGGCGCCACCTGGATCACGCAGGATCTGCCCTCGAGCGCGGAGCTTTCCAACCACGGCTTGCGCGACGTCTGGTTCCCCGACCACGATCATGGCTGGGCCGTGGGCCGCTCCGGCGCGATCGTTCACACCGCGACCGGTGGCTCGCCGTAGCCGAGCGGTTCTCGCGCTCCTCGTATGCCTGGCCGCGGCATGCCAATCGGCGCCGCGACACGAAGCGGCGGGAGCGCGCGACACCGGTCCGCCGCATGGGGGACGCGCCGTCGATCTGGGCCAAGGCGAGCATGCGGAGCTGGTCGTGGACGAGACCGGCATGATCGTGGTCCGGCTCTACGATCCGACGTGGCACCTGCTCGACCCCGCGGGCAAGACAGTCCAGGTGCGCATTGAGACTCCCGACGGCGCCTCGATCGACATCGCCACCGAGGCCATGGGCACGGGGTCGGCGGCGCACTTCATGGCGCCCATGGACAAGGCGGTGGTCGAGCACGTGCGCGAATCCGGCTCGTACACGGCCACGGTGCGCGCCATGGTCGACGGCCGGCAGCTCGAGGGCTCGACGCTCGTCAAGGGACTCGCCACCGGCGGACAGGGAATGTGATGGCCAAGAAGAGCAGACCCGGGAGCGCTCAGGACGCGCCCGGCATCGAGCGCACCATCGTCATCGACGGCTACAACCTGATCTTGCGAAGCCCTGCCTTTCGCCCCGACGACCGGCGCGACCTGGCCACGGCGCGCGACAAGCTCGTGAACCTGCTCTCGTGGGCCGTGGGGCGTGGCGAAGTCGAATTCGTGCTCGTCTTCGACGGGGCCGAGACCGGGTGGGGGCCGCAGAATCCGTCCAAGAGCGGGCGCATCACCGTGCGCTTCTCGAAGCCGCCGCAGAGCGCCGACCAGCTCATCCAGGAGATCGTCGAAGAGCTCGAGGATCGCGGCCGGGCCGTCACCGTGGTCACCTCGGACCTCGAAGTCGCGCGCCACGCGCGCACCCACGGCGCCACCGTGGCCCTCTCCGATCTCTTCGCTGCGAGCCTCTTCCCCGAGCGCGTGACCGAGGACCTGGCGCGGCAGAGAGCGGCCGCCGAAGGCGAAAGCGCGTCCGACAAGCCGCTCGGCTTCTCCAAGAAGGACATGAAGGAGTGGCTCGAGATGTTCTCGCAGCAGAAAAAAGAAGAGGACGAAGACTCCTAGCCCACCATCCATTTCGCATGTCCGTCTCCCTCGATTCCTTGCGGCGCTTCGCCGTCCAACGCCAGTTCCCCGAGCCCGCCTCGCTCGAGCGCGCGCTCGCCGCGGCCGCCTTCATCCAGGCCGACCCGATTCGGGCGCCGGCGCGCGCGCAAGATCTCGTGCTGCGCCAGCGCGTCCACGGCTATCGCGCCGGCGATCTGGAGCGGCGCTATCCCGAGCTCGGGGTCGAGGAGGACTTCTTCGTCGTCTACGGCTTCGTGAGCCGTGCGCTGCCGCCGCTCATGCACCCACGCTCGCGCTGGCGCTCGACCTGGTCGCCATCGCTCCGGAAGCGCGCGCAAGCCCTGCTCGACTTCGTACGCGAGCGCGGCGTCGTGCATCCGCGCGACGTGGACAGCCACTTCGCGCACGGCAAGGTGACGAATTACTGGGGCGGAAGCTCGAACGCCACCACGCATCTTCTGGAGCGTATGCACTATCGCGGCCTCCTGCGCGTGGCGCGCCGCGAAAGCGGGGTGCGGCTCTATGCCACCGCGGAGCACGGATCCGCCCCCGCCAATCGCGCCGAGCGTCACCAGAGACTCGATGCGCTCGTGGACCACGCGGTACGCCTGTACGCGCCGCTTAGCGGCCGCGGACTTTCCTCGCTGGTGGTGACCAGGCTCGGCTACGCGGTGCCGCAGTGGCGGGGGAGCGAGCTCAAGAGTGCGCTCGGGCGCGCCAAGATGCGCCTCGCGCACGCCAAGGTCGACGGCCGCGATTGGTATCTACCGGCCGACGAAAGCCTCGAGCGGGACGCGCTGCCGGATCGCGTGCGGCTGCTCGCGCCCTTCGATCCCGCGGTCTGGGACCGGCAGCGCTTCGAGATCCTCTGGGGCTGGGCGTATCGGTTCGAGGCCTATACTCCCGCACCCAAGCGCAAGCTCGGCTACTACGCCCTGCCGCTTCTATGGCGCGACCGCGTCATCGGCTGGGCGAACTTGGCGGTGAAGAACGGAAAGCTCGTGAGCAAGATGGGCTACGTCGGCTCGCGTCCGCGCGAGGGCGGGTTCGCCTCGGCGCTCGAGGCCGAGCTCGACGCGATGCGTGTGTTCCTGGGTCTCTAGCCGGTCCGCGACACCTTCGTGCCGTCGTAGGCAAGCCCGGGATCGGCCTCCGCCAGGCCGCGCAGGAACGCGCCCTTGTCCACGGGATTGAGCAGAGTCGGCATCATCGGGGTGCCGGGCACGTAGGTCACTTGAAGCATGTCTCCCCACCACAGGCGCGTGCTCCCCTCGGTCGGGAGAACCTTCTCGATCCGGGAGATCGGAACCTGGTCTCGAAGGCGACTCACGTCGAACAGGAGGTCGGTGCCCCGAATCTCGTATTGCCAGTGCTTGAGGTCCCGACGAGTCCCGAACACGAACGGGGAACTGACGGCGAGAGCGATTCCTAGGATGGGCAGCCAAGCGCGGGGCGGGGTCAGCACGATGAGCACCGTTGCGATGCTCAGGATCACCGCGCACGCGATGGCCGACCAAACGACGAGCGATTTCTTGCCTTGTACCGGATAGATCACGGGAACCTCCCGCTCTCTATATCGGCCCTCCCCGAGCCACCTTTTGCCCGTCATACGTGAGCCCGGGATCCGCGGCCGCCAGGCCCTGCAGGAACGCCTCGCGATCGAGCGGATCGAGGAAAAGCCTCTGGGCCGGTACTCCCGGCACGAACAAGACTTGCAGCCGGTCGCGCGCCCAGGCGGGCGCCAAAGCGCTCTTCTCGGTGGGGAAGACCTCGTCGATCATGGCGATCGAGATGGTGCGCCGCGCCGGACCCTGCCGCACGATGAGGTCCTGGCCTGCGATCTCGTAGTTGGAGTGGAGAAGCATCCAGCACGCGGCGAGGAAGCTGAAGAGGAGACCTGGCCCGACGGCGAAGAAAGCCGGCGACCAGTGCTTCACGGCCGCCTCCCAGATCATCCAGCTCGCGACGCCCAGGGTGATCACGCCATCGAAGGCGAGAACCCACACCAGGATGGGCTCGCGGCGCGCCGGGTACACCACCGCGATCAGCCCTCGGACGCCCGGATCCTGGCCCCGTTGGTCACGCCGTAGCGCGCCATGGCGAGATCCACGATCTCGGCGATCAGGGCGTCGTACGAGCGGCCGGCTTTCTTGGCCGCCATCGCGAACTCCGCCTTGCGCGACAGCCAGCAATTGGGGTTCACCTCGAGCACGTGCGGCGTGCCGTCGGCCGCGAGACGGATGTCGATGCGACCGTAGTCGCGCAGCTTGAGCGCCTGGAAGGCGGCCACCGCGGTTTCCTGGATCCGTTTGGTCACCGCCTCCTCGAGATCGTCGGGGAAGAACGGATCGGCCTTCTCGTAGGCGTCGGTGCCGCGCGCCCACTTCACCTCGGAGCCCGCGATGCGCGGCGTGCCCTCGGGAATGTGCGAGAGATCGAGCTCGACCAGCGGCAGCGCTTCCGGCTTCTCGTTGCCGATCACGCCCACGTAGATCTCACGCCCCTCGATGTACTCCTCGATCAGTGCTTCGGAGTCGAACTCGGTGTGCACGGCGTCGATCTTCTCCATCAGGTCCTTGATGGAATCGACCACGCTCTCGAAGCCGATGCCGATCGAGCCGTCCTCGCGCAGCGGCTTCACGATGACCGGGAACTGGATGTCGTGCGACCAGTCGACGCGCCCGCGATACACGGTGGCGAAGTACGGCGTGTGAATCCCGTGGAAGGCGAAGATCTTCTTGGCCAGCGCCTTGTCCTGCGCGAGATAGAGACCGTAGGGGCCCGCGCCGGTGTAGCGGCGTCCAAGCAGGTCAAGGTAAGCGGCGACGTTCATGTCCTTGGTGTCGTCGCCGGCGTAGGACTCGGTGAGATTGAAGAAGAGATCCGCCTTCACCCCGGCCAGGTCATGCAGCGTCTCGTCGTCGCCCTCGACCACGGAATAGATGGGATTGTGCCCGGCTTCCTTGAGGGCTTCGTAGACCTCTTGATGGACTTCCTTTTCCTTTTTCCGGGCGGCCTTGCGCTTGCTCTTGGGCTCCGGAGGCGCGGGCTCCTCGTCTTCGACCCACCACACGTCGTAGAGGACGCCGATCCGGTACTTGGCCATGCGAGCTCCCGGTCCGGGTGGACCGCGAGAGCGGAGCGCCCCGTTCCGCCTCGGGTGCGGCTCCGACGGGGCGCGCATCCGGGCCGGCCAGTGCGGGTCGGCGCCCGGACGATCGCGCGACTCACGCTTGCTCGAACTTGCCTCGGGTCAGGTAGTTCATGGCCAGCGTGGTCCCGTACGCCGCCAGTTCTACCAGATATCGGGACTCCTTGCCCACTTCCGCGTGCAATCCGAGCTCGCGCGAGTAGCGCACGATGGACTCGACGAGGGCGCGCACGACCGGTCGCGCCACACCCGTCCAGTACTCGATCTTGTCCGTGAGCAGCTCGCGGTTCTCCTGCACCAAGTCGGCCGCCGGGCGCACTTTGCGGCGCCGCGCGTGGCGCAGGAAGATGTCGGGCAGATCGGCCTGCATCTCGACGTCGACCGCGGTCGCGTTGCGCTCGGCCTGCTGGCGGTAGAACTCGGCGAGCGTGAAGTCCATGTCGTCGACCGTGATGTCGGGATGGCCACGCTTGCGAAGCGGCTCCTCGTTGGCGAAGCGCTTCACCGTCTGCTCGATGTACTTGAGCTTCTTGATCGCCGGCCACTGGCGATAGCGCTTGCGCCAGCCCGATCCCGGCGTGAGCCACACGGCGAAGGTTTCGGCGAAATCCTCGTCGGGATGCTTCTGTGCGTACCAGCCGGCGATGTGCCGCACGTAGGCGCGGCTGAAGGGCCGCGGACGGTAGTGGTCGCGATAGGGGCGGCGGAAGGGACCGAACAGCTCGCGCCACTCGGGTGTGGTGTACAGGCGGTACGCGTAGTTGTACGCATGGCCCGCCTCGTGGCGCAGGTACATGAGGATTTCGGCGTCGTTCTCGAGATCGTTCACCTGGCGCTCGATGGCCGCCACCTTGCGGTCGGCCAGATAGAACGGGACGCCAATCACCGGCTGACCCGACGGGCAGCCCCACTCGTCGGTCAGATAGAAGGAGGGCTTCCAGGCGCCGATGCCCTTGCGCTCCAGCTCGCGCCGCAACCGCGCCACGTGTTTATCGAGACGCGACGGCTCGAGCTTGAGTCCAAGGTCGCAAATGCGTTGGGGAAGAAGGCCATGCGGGTCTTTGATCGAGTCCAGGATCGCCACGAGGCGGATCGTAACATCGCACGGGAGAGGAACGTCTACGTGCGCAAGACAGAACCCACGATGTCCTGCCACGACGTCTCGAACAACGCCGACGGGAAGGATTCGCGTCTCGCCGATCAGACGGGCGTCACCAACAACCTCCCGCTCGATCCCGCGTATTGCGACTTGGCGCTGCACCTCCACCTTGCCATGACGTCGCCGTGCGCGCCGGCGACCCTCTCGCCCTGAGGGCTCTGGCCTGGAGGGCGCGCTCGACGTGGGCTGCGAGGGACCGGTGCGCACTCAGGGGACCACCTGGGGTGGGATCAAGGGCCCGTTTGCAGATAGACCCGCATCGGGTGCGGTCTCCGTCCGTCGGCTGAACTTCTCATTCGTTCCGCCCGTCCACGAGGCCGAAAAGGCGAAAGAAAGCTTCGCCGTCGAAAACGGCTTTCCAGTTCTCTCCTGCCAAACCGTCCGCTCAGCGCCGCTCCGCACCGCGGACGTGTGCGTGAGCATCGAATCTGCAGAGATTTGACCCCGCGTTTCGCTCAAGCGGAGCAATCTTTGTTGACGTGGCGACGAGAGGGACGTAGGATCAATCCCGCTCTCCCCCATCGCGTGTTGGTAGCTCTCGGCCGCCAACGGATCAGGCACCGAGTTTCTTTCGAACCATTCCCCCGGAGACATCCCATGCGTATTCGTTTCTATGCTCTTGCCCTCCCGCTGGCGTTGTTTGCAACGCCGGCACTTGCCATGACGTGGAACGTGCCGGGTGACTTCCCCACGATCCAGCAGGCCATCAACGCCTCGACGAGCGGCGATATCGTGCTCGTGGCGCCGGGTACGTACACGGAGAACCTCTTGATTCCGGCGGCGCAGAACGGAATCAAGATCCATAGCTCGGGCGGCGCGGGCGTCACCACCATCGATGGCGGCGCCGCGGGCACGACCGTGGAGTTCGACAACGTCGGGATCACGACCGAGATCATCGGCTTCACGATCACCAACGGAAACAGCGCGACCGGCGGTGGCCTCGCCCTGTTCAACGCCAATCCGAAGGTCGACAGCAACGTCATCACCGGCAACGTGGGTCAGCTCGGTGGCGGGATCTTCGGTGACCACACTCAGTCGACGATCAGCAACAACCAGATCACCAACAACGCCGCGTCGGTGGCCGGCGGCGCGGGCGGTGGTCTCTACCTCGACGACGCGTCGCTCGCCCAGGTCTTCAACAACACGATCGACGGCAACTCGACGGTCGGAGCCGGCGGTGGCTTGCTCCTCCGCCTCAACTCGAACGCCAACGTCCACGACAACACGATTACCAACACCTCGGCGGGGACGAACGGCGGTGCCTTCTTCATCACCGGCGCGACCGCCCCGCAGATCAAGAACAACGTCATTCGCAACAACCATGCGGATAGCGGCTTGGGCGGCGGCTTCGATGTCGCCAGCGGCGCCTTCCCGACGATCACCCTGAACCAGATCGTCTCGAACACGGCGCTGAACTCGGCCGGGATCCACGTGGTGTCCTCGTCGCCAGGGATCACGCAGAACAACATCCAGGACAACGCCGCGGCGACGGGCAACGCAGGCGGAATCGGGGTTACCGGCGTGACCGCCAACCCGACCATCCAGAAGAACCTGATCATCCGCAACTTCGCCGGCAACAACGGTGGCGGACTCTGGGTCAGTGGCTCGACGATCACGGCGACCAGCAACACGATCGCCCTGAACTCGGGCGCGGTGGACGGCGGCGGTGTCTTCGCGATCGGCAACGCCCGCGTGACGCTGGTGCGTGACATCGTCTCGCACTCTCCCGTGGGCAACGGGGTTTCGCAGGGCGACGCCGGCTCGGTCATCACGGTGCGCTGCTGCGACGTCTGGGGCAACACGGTCACGAACTACAACGGCATGGCGGATCCGACCGGCCTGGCCAACAACTTCTCGGCCGATCCGTTCTATTGCGACATCTTCAGCCTCGACTTCCATCTCTTCCTGAGCTCGCCGTGCACGGCCGCGAACGCGCCCAACTGCGGCTTGATCGGCGCGCTCGACGTGGGTTGCATGGGCCCGGTTCGCACC